>NZ_LABY01000026.1 GCF_001043975.1 Methylobacterium variabile | reverse complement strand
GGGCAGCTGGCGCAGGTCCGCAGGCTCGCGGACGCGGTCGAGGAGGGGAAGGTTGAGCGGTGACACCGGAGCCATCCTCACGTCCGGAAGGAGAGAACCCGCCGCCGGATGACGGGGCGGGAGGAATGGGAGCGATCAGGCGACATCGAGCGGCGCCGTCCCGGCGGCGCGTCCGTCCGCCCCGAGGGTGATACGCTGGATGCGCGCCTCGGCGCGCTGCAGCAGGGCCTCGCAGTGACGCTTGAGGACCTCGCCGCGCTCGTAGATCGCGACGGACTCGTCGAGCGGCACGTTGCCCTGCTCCAGGCGCTGCACGATGCCCTCGAGTTCCTCGAGGGCCTTCTCGAACGGCAGGTCCGCGGTTCCGGCCGGGCCGGCGGGTGCGGATGCTGCCGCGCGGCTGGCATCGGACCGGGCTGCGGTCATGCGCGAAGATGCTCCCATGATGAGCGTTGGGTTATGGCGAGTGAGGTGACGCGAAACAACCCTCTGTCCGCGCCGCAGGCCCGCGGATGCCCGTTTACGCGCCAGGGCTGCGTTTCGGCCACAGTGGAATTAGTCGATGGCGAGACAGAAGGGCTCACCCTCGAAGGCGTCCGCGCCGCGACCGATCGCCGCCGCGGCGGCCACCATGCGTCCGTCGCGGCCGAGCATCGCGTCCGCCACGGCGACGAGGCGGCGGTTCGGCGTCGCCGAGGGCGACGCCTCGCGCAGCTCTCGGGCGATCTCGGCCTCGTCGCGGTCCGGCCTCAGGGCGCAGGCGGTGATGAAGGCGGCGGCCGTCGAGCGGCTGATGCCGGCGTAGCAGTGGATGACCAGGGGCTGCGCGCGGTCCCAGGCCCGCACGAAGGCGAGGAGCCGCCGCACGTGCTCCTCGTCGGGCAGCACGTGACCGTCGAGGGCGTCGGTGATGTCGCTGACCCCGACGAACAGGTGGTCGGTCTCGGAGATGCTCGGCGGCCGGGTCACCGGCGTGCCGACATTGATGAGGGTCACTACGTGGCGCGCCCCCGAGGTCTCGACCGTCTCGGGCAGGCGGGACAGGGCGCAGACGTGCAGTCTCGGCATCGGCAAGTCCTCTCTGGCAAGTCCTGTCTACGAAGCGATGGCCGCCTGCCGCGCCTCGGCGAGGGCGTCGAAGCGGGCGAGAAAAGCCCCTTGCGCCTCGGCGGTCGGCCAAGGCTCCAGCAGGGCATCGAGCGAGGTGTCGAGGCGGTCCGGCCGGCCGAAGATCCGCACCGCCTCCCCCTCCGCGAAGCCGGCGAGCTGCGTCGCCTCGAGATAGGCGCTCAGGCGGTCGGCGCGCTTGATCAGGCGCTGCATCGCCGCCGTCGGCGCCGGGGTGAGGCCGAAGCGCAGGCGGATCGCCGCCAGCAGCCGGTTCTCCACCGACTTGTAGGAGTGCCCGATCGCCGCCTTGAACGGCGAGATGATGTCGCCGATCACGTATTCGGGCGCGTCGTGCAGCAGCAGCTCCAGCCGCCCGGTCGCCGTGATCGCCGGCTCGAAGGCGCCGCCGATCGCCTCCACGAGCAGCGCGTGCTGCGCCACCGAGAAGACGTGCGGCCCCGCGGTCTGGCCGTTCCAGCGCGCCACCCGGGCGAGGCCGTGGGCGATGTCGACGATCTCGACGTCGAGGGGCGAGGGATCGAGGAGGTCGAGGCGCCGCCCCGAGAGCATCCGCTGCCACGCCCGCGGCTGGCCGGTCATGCCGGGAGCCCGAGGCCGCCGGGCCCCGGCATGGCGGCGCAGGGCGCGTGGCGGCAACAGCCGACGAGGTGGTCGTTGATCATGCCGACCGCCTGCATGAAGGCATAGACGATGGTCGGGCCGCAGAAGCCGAACCCTTCCGCCTTGAGCGCCTTGGACATCGCTCGCGACACCGGGCTCTCGGTCGGGATGTCCGCCCTCGTCGCGGCCTGCGTCTGGAGCGGGCGGCCGTCGACGACGTCCCACAGGAAGGCCGAGAAGCCGGGGCCGCGCTCCTGGATCGCCAGGTAGGCCCGTGCGCTGCGGATCGTCGCCTCGATCTTGGCCCGGTTTCGGATGATGCCGGTATCCTGCATCAGTGCCTCGACCTCGGCCGGACCGAAGCGCGCGATCGCCGCGGGCTCGAACCCCGCGAAGGCGCGGCGAAAGCCCTCGCGCCGGCGCAGGATGGTGATCCAGGACAGGCCGGCCTGGAACCCGTCGAGGATCAGCTTCTCGTAGAGGGCGCGGTCGTCGTGCTCGGGCACGCCCCACTCGGCGTCGTGGTAGGCGACGTAGAGCGGGTCGGTGCCCGGCCACCAGCAGCGCTGGCAGCCGTCGGCATGCGGGATCAGTCCGGTCGACATCCGGCCTCGTGTAGCGGCGGGACGCCGGAACGCAACCTGCCCCGCGCTGCATCACCCCACGAATTCGCTCGCCGCGAAGCCCTGCAGGTAGAGGAGGCCGGTGAGGTCGCCGTGATCGATGCGGGCATGGGCGGCCGCGGCGACCGCAGGCTTCGCCCGGAACGCCACGCCGAGGCCCGCCTCCGCCAGCATCGCGAGGTCGTTGGCACCGTCGCCCACCGCCAGGGTCTCGGCTGGATCGAGGCCGAGGCGGGCGCGCAGCTCGACCAGCGCGTCGCGCTTGGCGTCCCGCCCGACGATGGGCTCCTCGACGGTGCCGGCCAGGGTCTCGCCCGCGGTGACGAGGCGGTTTGCCCGGTGCTCGTGGAAGCCGATCCGCGCCGCCACCGGCCCGGTGAACAGGGTGAAGCCGCCGGACACGAGCGCCGTGTAGGCGCCGTGCGCCCTGAGCGTCTGAACCAGGGTGCGCCCGCCGGGCATCAGGGTGATGCGGGTGGCGATCACCTCGTCGACCGCCCCGAGGGGCAGGCCCTTCAGCAGGGCGACGCGCTCGCGCAGGGCCGGCTCGAAGGCGATCTCGCCCCGCATCGCCCGCTCGGTGATCGCCGCGACGTGGGCCTTGAGGCCGACCTGGTCGGCGAGCTCGTCGATGCATTCCTGGCCGATCATGGTGGAATCCATGTCGGCGAGGAAGAGGCGCTTGCGCCGATGGGGCCCGGAGACCTGCACGGCGACGTCGATCGGCTCAGCCCCGAGCGCCGTGCGCAGGCGCTCGGCGAGGCCGGCGGCGGCGGCGGGTGCGCCCTCGACCAGGATCTCGGCGGCGACCTCGCCGTGCAGGATGCGCGGCTGGTGCTCGGTCGCCAGCACCCGCCGGGTCTCGGCCAGCACCGCGTCGGTGATGGCGGGGCGCTCCGGGTTTGCTATCAGGGTGGCGACCAGGGTCATCGGGGATCTCGGGTTCGTCGGGACGGCGCGTCCCGGCCGCGCGACACGAGGGGCAGGCATGGACGGGCGGGTTCGGGCGATCCTCATCGCAGGGCCGACCGCCTCGGGCAAGTCGGCGCTGGCGCTGGCGCTGGCCCGCCGGCACGACGGGGTGGTGATCAACGCCGATTCGATGCAGGTCTACCGCGACCTCCACCGCCTCACCGCCAGGCCGGCGCCGGAGGAGGAGGCCGAGGCGCCCCACCGCCTCTACGGCACGGTGGACGGCGCGGTGAACTTCTCCGTCGGCCACTACCTCGCCGAGGCCGGCGCGGTCCTGCGGGAGTCCTGGGAGGCGGGGCGCCTGCCGATCGTGGTCGGGGGCACCGGGCTCTACTTCGTGGGCCTCACGGATGGGCTCTCGGAGATCCCGCCGGTGCCGGACGCCGTGCGGGCGGAGGTGCGGGCCGGAGCGGAGGGGCGCGCGACCCCGGACCTGCACGCCGCCCTCGCCCGCCGGGACCCGGACGGCGCCGCCCGCCTCGACCCCAACGACCGCCTGCGGGTGCTCCGGGCCCTCGAGGTGCTGGCGGCGACGGGACGGCCGATCGCCGCCTTCCAGGCCGAGCGCCGCCCCGGGCCCCTCACCCGCCTGCCCTGCCGCAAGCTCTTCCTGACCCCGGACCGCGAGACCCTGCGGGCGCGGATCGACGCCCGCTTCCTCGCCATGATGGCGGCCGGCGCCCTCGACGAGGTGCGGGCGCTGGCCGCCCGCGATCTCGATCCGATGCTGCCGGTGATGCGGGCCCACGGCGTTCCGGGGCTGATCGCCCACCTGCGCGGCACGCTCTCCTACGAGGAGGCGGTGGCGCGCGGTCAGGCGGATACGCGGCGCTACGCCAAGCGCCAGGTGACGTGGTTCCGGCACCAGGCCGGGGCGGACTGGACCTGGCTGACGCCGGACGCGGCGATGGCGGGCGTGGAGGCCGGGTCGTGGGACGGGCCCGCCTGAGCGCGCGGGTCTCCGGGCCCGGGATCGCGCGGCTCTGGCGGCGCGGATCGGTTCACGATCAGCCAGCCCGCCGGGACTTTTCCAGACCCTGCGCGGACTTGCGACGGATTCCTCCAGGATCGCCATAAGGCACCACGATCACGGGATTGATTGCGGAGCGGCTTGAACGGATTCCGGCAACCGCTTGTGCCCGCGAGCGAATGTCGCTCACGCCCGCCCCCGACGTCCCTCCGCCAGCCACATCGCCAGCACCGCCGCCGCCAGCGCCGCGAGCGCCGCGAGGCCGAGACCCAGCGGATAGACCGACACGCCCCGCACGACCGCGCTGTCGCTCGGCCGGAAGCCGATCCAGTCCGACCCGGCGAGGCGGCCGGAGCGGGCGATCTGGAGCCGCGGGACAGCGATCCCGCCCGCAGCCTCGGCGACGCGGCGCACCGAGCCGCCGGTGGCCTCGGCGATCGGGCGCAGACGCTCGGTGTCGCTGAACACGTCGACGAGCTCGCGCGGGTTGGCCGGGCCGACGCTCACGAAGGCGACGAGATTGCCGGCCCGCAGGGTGTGCAGCCCGAGCTCCTCCGCCTCGAAAGCGGCGGCGAACAGGCCCGGCTTCTCCGGATCGAGGGTCAGGGTGCGGGCCTTGCCGCCAGGCGCCGTCACGGTGACCGGCTCGGCGGTGTCGGCCATGGTCTGGCGCTCGACCCGGACCTCGCGGCCGTGGCCGGTGGTATGCGCCCGCAGGGCCTCCTCCTCAAGCGCCGGCTCCTTCATCAGCCAGTGGCCGAGGCGGCGCAGCAGGTCGAGATGCGGCCCGCCGTCCTGGTAGCCGCGGGCCCAGAGCCAGGCGTGGTCGGAGAGGAGCAGCGCCACCCGGCCCTTGTCCTCGCGGGACAGCGCCAGCAGCGGCAGCGCATCGGCGCCGGCCATGATCGGCGTGACGCCGGGACGGACCTCGGCACCGATCAGGCGCAGCCAGTCGCCCCAGGCCGGAGGCGAGGCGTCCGAGCCCGGCAGCTCGCGGGTGACGGGGTGGCGCTGGCCGCTGCCGGTCAGCGCCGCCTTGTAGGGCCGCTCGACCACCCTTCCGTTCGGCTCGCCCGGCAGGATCGCGGCGAGCCGCGTGCGAGCGAGGCTCGCCGCCGAGGCGAATTCCGGCCCGGCGGCGATCAGCAGGGCGCCGCCCTCCCGCACGTAGCGCACGATGTTGTCGAAGTAGCTCGACGGCAGCACGCTCTGGTTGGCGTAGCGGTCGAAGATGATGAGGTCGAAGTCCTTGATCTTCTGCTGGAACAGCTCGCGGGTCGGAAACGCGATCAGCGACAGCTCGGAGATCGGCGTACCGTCCTGCTTCTCCGGCGGGCGCAGGATGGTGAAGTGGACGAGGTCGACGTTGGCGTCGGACTTGAGCAGGTTGCGCCAGGTGCGCTCGCCCGCGTGGGGCTCGCCGGAGACGAGCAAGACCCGCAGCTTCTCGCGGATGCCCTCGATCGGCAGCACCGCCCGGTTGTTGGCGGTGGTCAGCTCGCCTGGCAGCGCCTCGGCCTCGATCTCGACCACGTTCGGCCCGCCATGCTCGACCCGCAGGGTCAGGCCGAAGGGCTGGCCGGTGCGCACGCTCTGGCGCACCACCTCCTCGCCGTCGCGGCGCACCGTCACCACCGCCGAGCCGGTGCCGCCGCGCTCCATCACCTCGGCCCGGATGGTCTGGTCGCGCCCGACGATGCCGAAGCGCGGCGCCTCGATCAGGCGGATCTGCCGGTCGCGCTCGTCGGTCCGGCCCGTGACCAGCACGTGGAGCGGCGCCTTGAAGCTCAAGGCGGCGAGGTTCGCCGGGATGTCGTGGACGACGCCGTCGGTCAGCATCACCACGCCGGCGAGGCGGTCCGGCGGCACGTCGGCCAGCGCGCTCGACAGGGCCGTGAACAGCCGCGTGCCCTCGTCGCCCCCGGCCTCCGGCACCTCGACGAAGCGCGGCTCGATCTCGTTGAGGGGGCCGAGGCGCCGCTGCAATTCGGCCCGGACGCGGTCGGTCATCGCCGGGCGCTCGCCGAGCGCCTGCGACCCCGAGCGGTCGACGACGACCGCGACGACATCCTTGACCGGCTCGCGCTCCTCCTGGACCAGGGAGGGGTTGGCCAGCGCCAGCAGCACCAGGCCGAGGACGAGGGCGCGCAGCAGCGCCACCGGCCCGCGGGCGAGGAACGCCACCACGGCCATGATCGCGGCGAGCCCCGCGAGGACCCAGAGGACCGGGACGGGGACGAGCGGGGCGAGGCTCAGGCTCAGCATGAATGACACCGTTGGGTGATGCGCCGCCTCACTGCCCCAGCCGCTCCAGCAGCGCCGGCACGTGGACCTGGTCGGCCTTGTAGTTGCCGGTGAGCGCGTACATCACGAGGTTGACGCCGCCGCGGAAGGCCATCTCGCGCTGCCGCGGGTCGCCGCCGACGAGGGGGTAGAGCGCCTCGCCGCGCCGGCCTACGGCCCAGGCGGAGGCCAGGTCGTTGCCCGTGATGACGATCGGCGAGACGCCGTCGCCGGCCCGGGCGGGGCGGCGCTCGCCGCCGTCGCTGGCGGGCGGCAGGGCCTCGACCCAGGTCTGGCCGCTGGCGTAGCGGCCCGGAAAGCCGTCGACGAGGTAGAAGGCCTTGGTCAGCACGTGATCGCGGGGCACCGGCTCGAGCTCCGGCACCTCGAGGGTCGAGAGCATGCGCTGGAGATAGAGGCTCTCCGGCGTCGCCGGACCGCCGGGGCGCGCGGTCATCGCGTCCCGGGTGTCGAAGATCACCGTGCCGCCGTTCTTCATGAAGGCGTCGATCCGTCGGATCGCCGCAGGGCTCGGTTGCGGCCGGCTCGGCACGATCGGCCAGTAGATCAGCGGGTAGAAGGCGAGCTCGTCCCGGGCCGGGTCGATGCCGGCGGGCTCGCCGGGCTCCAGAGCCGTGCGGCTCGCCAGCATCTGGGTCAGGCCGGCGAGGCCGGCCCGGCTGGTCTCGTCGACTGCCGGATCGCCCGTCACCACGTAGGCGATGCGGGTGATCAGCGCCGATTCGATGCCGTTCGGCCGGTTGGCGGCGGGCTCGACGGCGCGCGCCGGGTCCGGCGCGGCACCGAGGACGAGGACGCCGAGAGCGAGCGCCGCGGCGGCGGGGCGGCGGCGCAGGCGCGCCGCCATCAGCCCGAGGAAGCCGCCGAGCCACAGGCTCGCCAGGGTGTCGAGGGCGAGGAGCAGCAGGGCGGCGAGGAAGAACGGCCCGCGCAGGTCGCGGGTGCGGGCCTCCTCAAGGCCGCCGAAGCGGGCGCCGGCGAGCGCCTTCAGGTCGAGGGGCTTCAGCCGATCCTCGGCCGTCAGGGCGTTGACCGCGAGGCCGCCGTCGACCGGGCCGTAATAGCCGGGTGGATGATCGGGGGTGGCCCGCTCGGTCCAGGTCGCCGCCACCGCCCGGGCGGTGGCGGGCGGCGCCTTCAGGGCGCCGAAGCCGTCGAGGGTGAGGCGCGGGGCCAGCACCGGCGGCGGGGCGCCCGTCGCCGCCCCGGTCGTCGGCGGGGTGGTGCCGGCGAGCGCCACGACCCGGCGCAGCATGGTCACGAACAGGCCCGACAGCGGCAGGTTCGACCAGGTGGTGTCGGCGGTGACGTGGACCAGGACCACCATGCCCTCCCCCCGCTTGGTGGCGGTGACAATCGGGGTGCCGTCCTGCAGGGCGGCCCAGGTGCGCCGGGCGAGGTCGCCGTCCGGCTCGGCCAGGATCTGGCGCCGTACGCCGATATCGGCCGGCGGCGTCAGGCCCGCGAACGGGCTCTCGGGCGCGAACGGCGCCAGCGTGCGCGGGCTGTCCCAGGACAGGGTGCCGCCGAGGGTGCGCCCGCCCCGGCGCAGGCGCACCGGCACGAGGTCGTCGCTGCCGGCGGCCAGCCGCGGCCCGGCGAAGCGGAGCAGCAGGCCGCCCTTGTCGACGAAGCCGGAGACCCGCTCCAGGGTGGCGGGGTCGAGGGCCCCGACATCGGCGAGCACCAGCACCGAGACCTGGGAATCGAGCATCTGGCCGATCGATTCGGCGACGCCGCGACCGCCCCTGGGCTCCTGCACGTCGGCGAAGGGCGTCAGCGCCCGCGACAGGTAGTAGGTCGGCGACAGGAGCGGCTGGGCCTGATCGGCGGTGCCGCCGAAGACGAGGCCAACCCGCCGGCGGCGGCCGCGCTCGTCGGCGAGCACCACCGCGCCCGCCGAGTGCTCGCCTGCGACCTCGAAGCGCGCGATGGTGTTGCGCAGCTCCACCGGCAGGTCGAAGCGGACCTCGGCCGCGTCGGACTCACCTTTGAACGCGAAATTCGTCTCGGCAAGCGGCAGGCCCTTGGCGTCGAGGGCCCGGACGGTGCCGGCATCGCGCCCATTGGCGGCCGCCCGCACGACGCTGACGCCGAGCTGCCCGCCCGAGGAGTCGGGCCCGGCGAGGGCGAGGGCCGGCGGGCGCTCGGCCTTCAGCACTGTGACGTCGGCGCGGTTGCGCGCAGCGGCCTGCGCCAGGCCCGCCGGAAACGCGTCGCCGTCCGGCCCCGCGACCCCGTCGTGGATCCAGACCACGGCGCTGCCCGGCGAGCGCTCCAGGAAGGCGGAGAGGGTGGCGAGGTGGTTCGAGCGGTCGGCGAGGTGCGGCAGCGGCTCGATCGCGCGCAGGCGCTCCAGCGCCGGGCCGGGGCCGGTGGCTTCGAGACCCGCGGGCGCGGCGGCGGTGGCGAGCAGCGCCACGGGCCGACCGGCGCGGGCGGCCGCTTCGACCTCGGCGGTGGCGACCCGGACCCGGTCGCGCCAGTCCTGGGCGGCGGTGAATCCGTTGTCGAGGACGAGGACGAGCGGGGTGCGCCCGTCGCCCGCCGCCTGCGGGGTCGGGTTCCAGACCGGGCCCGAGACCGCCAGGATCAGGCAGGCGGCGGCGATGAGGCGCAGGGCCAGGAGCCAGGGCGGGGTGCGGGCGGGCGTCTCGCGCTCCGGCAGCAGGTCGGCGAGGATGCGCAGCGGCGGGAAGTCGATGCGGCGCGGCCGCGGCGGCGTCACCCGCAGGAGGTACCACAGGGCCGGCAGGGCGATCAGCGCCGCGAGGGCGGCGGGGGCGGCGAAGCTGAGGGGCAGTCCGAGCATCGAAGGCGTCCTCAGCCCGCGCCGCGGGCGGCGGCGACCAGGGTCACGAGGCGGAGCGCCGCCTCGCTCGCCGGCCGGTCGGTGCGGTGCAGGGTCAGCGTCCAGCCCTGGGCCCGGGCGATCTCCGCCAACGCGTCGCGGTGAGCCCGGATCCGGCGGCGATAGGCCTCGCCCCAGGCCGCGGCATCGCCGACCCGCAGCGACAGCCCGGCCTCGAGGTCGTGCAGCTCGGCCTGGCCCGCGAACGGAAAGGTCTCCTCGACGGGGTCGACCACCATTACCAGGTGGCCGCGGCTGCCGGCGGCGGCGATCGCCGCGACCGAGGCCCGGACCTGCTCGGGCGGGCTCAGGAAATCGCCGATCAGCACGACCTCGTCGAAGCGGCCGACGGGCGCCCGGGGCGGCAGGTCCTCGTCGAGGCCGGAGGTGTCGGAGACCAGCGTCTCGGCCAGCCGCTCGACGATGGTGCGGGCCGCCTGCGGCCGCGACAGGCCGAGCAGCCCGACCCGCTCGCCGGCCTCCACGAAGGTGTCGCCCAGCGCCAGCGCCAGCACCAGGGCGCGCTCGACCTTCGGCGCCTGGGCGAGCGTGGAGCCGAAGCCCATAGAGGCCGAGCGGTCGATCCAGAGCCAGACGGTGTGGGCCGCCTCCCACTCGCGCTCGCGGACGTAGAGCCGGTCATCCCGGGCCGAGCGGCGCCAGTCGATCCGGCTCGCCGCCTCGCCGGCGACGAAGGGGCGGAATTGCCAGAAGCTCTCGCCCGGCCCGGCGCGGCGGCGCCCGTGCAGGCCGTGCGCCAGGGTCGCGGCGACCCGGCGGGCCTCCAGGATCAGGCGTGGCATGCGCTCGGCGAGCGAGAGGGCGGTCTCGGTCTCCCGCCGGCCGGGCGTGCGGGCGGCCGCGTCGAGGACGCGCGTCGAGGCCACCGGGTCAGAGCCGCCCGACGAGGCGGCCGATCAGGCCGGGGATCGTCTCGCCGTCGGCGCGGGCCGCGAAGGTCAGCGCCATGCGGTGCTTGAGCACCGGCTCGGCCAGCGCCGCAACGTCGTCGACGGAGGGCGCCACCCGGCCCTCGATCAGCGCCCGGGCGCGCACCGCCAGCATCAGGGCCTGGCTGGCGCGGGGGCCTGGACCCCAGAGCAGCTTGTCGGCTATCGCGGCGTCGCCCCCGACCGGGCGGGCGGCGCGCACGAGGTCGAGGATCGCGTCGACCACCGCCTCGCCGACGGGCAGGCGCCGCACCAGGCGCTGGGCCGAGAGCAGGCCCTCCGTGTCCATCACGGCCTGCGGCCGGTGCTCCGCGGCACCGGTGGTCTCGAGCAGGATGCGGCGCTCGGCGGCGCGGTCGGGATAGCCGACGTCGATCTCGAGCAGGAAGCGGTCGAGCTGGGCCTCGGGCAGCGGGTAGGTGCCCTCCTGCTCGATCGGGTTCTGGGTCGCCAGCACGTGGAACGGTCGCGGCAGGTCGTGGCGCGCGCCGGCGACGGAGATGAACTGCTCCTGCATCGCCTGCAGCAGGGCCGACTGGGTACGGGGGCTGGCGCGGTTGATCTCGTCGGCCATCAGGAGCTGGGTGAAGACCGGCCCGCGCACGAAGCGGAACGAGCGGTGCCGGTCCTGGTCCTCGTCGAGGATCTCGGTGCCGAGGATGTCGGAGGGCATCAGGTCGGGGGTGAACTGCACCCGGCGGGCATCGAGCCCGAGCACGGTGCCAAGGGTCTCGACGAGCTTGGTCTTGGCCAGCCCGGGCAGGCCGACGAGCAGGCCGTGGCCGCCCGCCAGCACCGTGACCAGCGCGAGGTCGACCACCGTCTCCTGTCCGAAGATGACCCCGTGGATCGCCTCGCGGGCACGCCCGACGCTGGCGAGGCAGGCCTCCGCGGCGGCGACGATGCCGTCATCCATCGGGGTCGCGGCGGCCGGCGCGCTGGCTTGGGTCATGCGGGGTCCTCGTGCTCGTCCGGGACGCCTGGGCGTCCACCGGGATCCGCGAGTGTGGATCCCTTCCGCACCGCAAGGCAAGGTTGGCGCGACGACGCAGGGTCGCGGCGATGGGCCGGCCGCGGCAACGCCTCACGCAGGCTTGATCGATCGCCGGACGGTTCAGGGCTCGCGGCAGGCGAAGCTCTCGGCGCGCTCCGGCTCGCCGCCGCCGTAGCGGGCCTCCCGCGGGAACGGGCAGAGCGGACGCGTGCGGCCCGGGAAGGCGGCGCCGCGGGCGGGCAGGCGGTCGGGCGCCTCGCCGCGCTCGACCCAGGCCTCGATGGCGGTGAGCGGATCGAAGTCGTCGAGGGCCGGCCCGCCCCCGCAATGGGTCATGCCCGGGATCAGGAACAGGCGCGCCCATTCCGCGAGCGCTCCCGCGCCGCCGTTGTGGCGGGCGAGGTCCCGCCAGTGGTCGGCGAGGTCGCGGGCCGAGAAGACCGGGTCGGCTATGCCCTGGTAGACGAGGAGCCGGCCGCCCCGCGCCGTGAAGGTCGACAGGAAGGTGCCGGTCGGGTCGTTGAGGGCGGCGGTCTCGGCGGTGCGCGGGGTGTCGCGGTCGAAGTCGAAGCGCAGCGCGTCGAAGCCCGGGTCCGGCGGGGTGAGGAAGTAGTTCGCGACCGCCGCCGGCCCGAGGGTCGTGTTGCGGGCGTTCGGCGTCGCGGTCTTCGAGGTGCCGAGCTTCCAGGCCCGCCAGCCCGGCGCCGCGACGCCCGGATCCCACGGCCAGGCGGCGTAGACCGGCCGGCCCTGACCATCCCGCGCGCCGCCGAAGGCGCGATGCAGCGCCTCGACCTGCGGGGGGCTGAGGCAGGCCGCGGTCTTCTCCCCCGGGCAGGTCAGGCTGGCGGGATCGAAGCGGCAGGCCGACACCGCCTCGACCGCTCCGTCGGCGAGGCCGTCGGCCGCGTCGCAGGCCTTGAGCACGGCACCGGCCACCAGGGCGAGGTCGGCCTCGCTGAAGGCCCCCGCCAGGATCGGCCGGCCCTCCGGGTCTTTGGGGGCGACGGCCAGGAAGGTCTGCGTGTCCCAGATCTGGCCGAGGGCCGCCCGGGTCAGGCGGAAGGCCGGCGCGCCGGCCACGATGCCGTCGAAGGCCGTGGGCCAGCGGGTGGCGGCCATCAGGGCGGAGCGGCCGCCGTTGGAGCAGCCCATGAAGTAGGCGCGGGCCGGGGCGCGGCCGTAGTGCGCGGCGATGAGCCTCCTCGCCTCCCGCGCCACGGCGCCGACCGCCCCGTAGGCGAAGTCGATCCGCGCCTGCTGGTCGAGGCCGAAGGCGGCGTCGGCGCTGTCGCGGCCGCGATGCCCGGAATCGGTCGACGCCACGGCATAGCCCCGCAGCAGGGCCGGCGGCGCCGTCGCGCCCGAGACCGGGATCGCGCCCAGCGCCTCGCCGACCACGCCGTCGAGCCCGCCCCCGCCCTGGAACAGGAAGCGGCCGTTCCACGTCTCCGGCAGGCGCAGCTGGAAGCCGATGCCGTACGCCGCGCCGCCGGCTCCGACCCGCGGGTCGATCGTGCCCTCGACCAGGCAGTGGGCCGGCAAGGCCGCCCTGACCCGTGCGGTGCCGGTCAGGGCGGCGCGGCCCGGATTGTCGGCCGGCAGGGTGCCGGCAGGCACCGCCTCGGCGCGGGTGATGCGCAGGTCCGGCCGGGCGAAGCCTGCGAGGTCGCCGCAGGCGAGCGGCGCCGCGAGGGCCGGCAGGGCGAGGCCGGCCACCAGGCAGAGCGCCGGAAGGGTCGGCCCCGCTCTCCACGTCGCGCCGCGCGCCATGACCGCCCCTCCCCCAGAGATCGGCCCGGGTCTTGGCGGCCCGACCGTCGTGCGGCCGCCACTCGGCCCAACGCGGCGCGATCCGTCAAGTGACGCCGCAGAGATTCCCGTGCCGAACCCTGCGGCAGCGGATGCACTCCCCTGTCGCCGCAGGTCGCGCGGACGCATGATCGCCTGTCGACGATTCCAGGGAGGATCCGCCATGCCACCCCACGACGTTCCGCTGCCCGCCCGCCGGACGCTGCTCCTCGCCGGCGCGGGCCTCGCCCTCGCGGGCCCGGCCGGCGCCGAGGAGCGGCCTCCCGCCAGCCCGGTTGCCGGCCCGCTTGCCGGCTCTCCTGCGGGTCCTCTGGCCGACCTGCCGCTGGTGCCGCCGCGGACGGAGTTCGTCTACGAGGCCGTGGTCGAGATCGCCCCGCTCGTGTCCCTGGGGGATTCGCCGCTGGGCGAGCGCCGGATCGTGCCGATCACCGGCGGGCGCTTCCAGGGCCCCCGGCTCAGCGGCACGGTCCTGCCCGGCGGCGCCGACCGGCAGCTCGTGCGCAAGGACGGCGTGCGGCGCCTCGACGCCCTCTACGAGATGCGCACCGACGACGGCGCGATCCTGACGGTGCGCAACCAGGTGCTGATCGATCCCGGCCGCGACGGCGCCCCGGATTATCGCTTCTCGACCATCGAGGTCACGGCCCCCGAGGGCCCGCATGCCTGGCTCAACCGGCTGGTGCTGGTCGGCACCCTGCACAGCCTGAGGCCTGCCCGGGAGGCTGTGCTGGTGCGGGCGTACCGGCTGGCGTGACCTGTGGCAGGGTCGCGGCGGACAACCGGGAGCGCCCGCCATGCGCGCCGCCGAGACCCGCGATCCGCCGATGAGCCTCGACGGCTTCCTGGCCCTCCTGGAGGAACGGCCGAAAGGGGAACGCTGGAACCGGACGACGGGGTGCCGCTGATGAACGCGCAGCCGACGCGGCGGCACGACTGGATCCGGACCAACATCCTGGAGGCGCTGCGGCAGCACCGCCGCCGACACGCGGCTCGCCCGGTGAGAGGGCAGCCCCCACGATCCGATCAGTCCCGCATCAGTCTCGCGCGGGTCACGCTCAACCGAGCTCCGAAACCAGGAACTCCCGCACCGCGCCCGCGTCGATGCCCGGCGCGATGAAGCTCTGCCCGATGCCGCGCGCGAGGATGAAGGTGAGCGCGCCGTCGCGGACCTTCTTGTCCTGGCGCATGGCGTCGAGGAGCTGGTCGGCGTCGCCGCATCCGCCCGGGACCTGGGCGAGCGTGGTCGGCAGTCCGGCGAGCGCCAGGTGGTTGGCGACCCGGCCGGCGTCCTGACCGGGGCAGAGGCCGAGGCGGGCGGAGAACCGGAAGGCGAGGCACAGCCCGATCGCCACCGCCTCGCCGTGGACGAGGCGGGCGGAGTCGTAGGCGGTCAGGCGCTCGAGGGCGTGCGCGAAGGTGTGGCCGAGGTTGAGGAGCGCCCGCTCCCCGTCCTCGCGCTCGTCGCGCACCACCACGGCGGCCTTGGCCCGGCAGCAGGCGGCCACCGCCGCCTCGCGCGCGGGACCGCCTGCGAAGATCTCGGCGAGGTTTTCTTCGCACCAGGCGAAGAAGCCGGGATTGTCGATCAGCCCGTACTTCGCCACCTCGGCGTAGCCGGCGCGCATCTCGCGCAGGGGCAGGGTGTCGAGGGAGGCGGTGTCGGCCACGACCAGGCTCGGCTGGTGGAAGGCGCCGACGAGGTTCTTGCCGTGCGGGGAGTTGATGCCGGTCTTGCCGCCGACCGAGGAATCGACCTGGGCGAGCAGGCTGGTCGGCGCCTGGACGAAGCGCACGCCCCGGCGCAGGGACGCCGCCGCGAAGCCCGCCAGGTCCCCGACGACGCCGCCGCCCAGCGCCAGAACGAGGTCGCGCCGCTCGATCCGGTGGGCGATCAGCCCGTCGCAGACCTGGGCGAAGCCGGCATAGCTCTTCGAGCCCTCGCCGGGCGTCACCGCGATCAGGGCGGTGCGCAGGGAGGCCCGCGCCAGCGAGTCCGTGACGGCAGCGCCGTACTCCGCCGCCACGGTCTCGTCGCTCACCACTGCGACGGCCCTGGCCCCGAGCCCGGCCAGGTGCGCGCCGATCCTGGCCAGCAGGCCCCGGCCGATCAGGATGTCGTAGGCCCGGCCCCCGTCGAGGGGCACGTGAACGGTCTCGGTCTGCACGCGCGTGTCGAAGTCCATGGAGGGATGGCTCACTGGGCGGCGAGGCCGTGGCTCGCGGGCTCCGTCTCCTCGCCGGATTCCGGGGCGTGATCCGGCCGGCCGTGCGCCAGGCCTCCCCCTGCGGCATCCGCCGGGTCGACCGCCAGATCGCCTGCCAGATCACCTGCCAAGTAGGCGTCGAGGGCCTCGAGCACGTCCTGAACCACCCGGTCGTGGGAGACGTCGCGGGAGACCACCACCACGTCGGCACCGCCGTAGACGGGATGGCGCAGGTCCATCAGCCGGCGCATCGTGCCCTCGGGGTCCTCGTTCTGGAGCAGCGGGCGGCCCGGGCGCTTGCGCACCCGGCGCATCAGCACGTCGAGCTCCGCCTTGAGCCAGACCGAGACGCCGGCCTCGCCGATGCGCCGGCGGGTTTCCGCCCGCATGAAGGCGCCGCCGCCGGTGGCGAGCACCATCGGTCCCTCCCGCAGGAGGCGGGCGATCACCCGCTCCTCGCCGTCGCGAAAGCTCGGCTCGCCGTAGATGGCGAAGATGTCCGGAATGGTCAGGCCGGCGGCGGCCTCGATCTCGTGGTCGGCATCCTTGAAGATCAGGCCGAGGCGCCCCGCCAGGCGCTTGCCGACGGTGCTCTTGCCCGCGCCCATGAGCCCGACCAGCACGATCGAGCGCAGGCCGAGACCCCGGCGCACGCGCGACTCGATCGACTGTTCATGGGTGTGGCGCTGGTTCATGCGGCGTTCTTTAGCCTGTTTTTCGCGCAGGGCGAAACGGCGGATAGCGGGGAAAAGCCGCCCCTTCCTCAACTGCCGTCCCACTGCCGCCTCGGCACCCGCGCAACAGCCGCCGGCATTCCGCGGGCGGCGGCGCTGGGCGGCCTTGCCTCAGGGGACGACGCGTGGTCGAACCGACGGCCAAGGCGTCCGCGCCGCTCGTTGTCACGCGTAGTCCCGAGGCCCGTCCGACGTGCCGACCCTCTTCCGTTTCCTGGCCGTGGTGGCGATCCTGGCCGGGCTCGTCTTCGCGGCGATGTTCGCGCTCGCCACCTTCGTCGAGCCGACGCCGCGCGAGATCTCGGTCACGATCCCGAACTCGAAGCTCCAGCCGAAATGAGCGCCCTAGGTTCGCAGGGCCTCCTGGGTCCGCAGGGCCTGATGCACGCCTATCTCGACATGCTGGCGGCCGAGCGCGGCGCCGCCGCCAACACGCTCGCCGCCTACCGACGCGACCTCGAGGACTACCTCGCCCACCTCTCGGCGAAGCGGCTCGATCCCGGCGCCGTCGAGCCCGCTTCGGTGCGCGCCTACCTCGTCGAGCTCGAGGCCCGCGGCCTCAAGAGCACGTCCGCGGCGCGGCGGCTCTCCTGCGTGCGCGGCTTCCACCGCTTCCTCTACGCCGAGGGACTGGTCGAGGGCGATCCCACCGCGCCGGTCTCCGGGCCGAAGCGCGGCCGCGGCCTGCCCAAGGTGCTCTCGGTGGCGGAGGTCGACCGGCTCCTCGCCGTCGCCAAGGAGGCGGCCGCCAAGGCCCCGAACCCGGCCGAGGCGGTGCGGGCCGGGCGGATGCACTGCATGATCGAGCTTCTCTACGCCACGGGCCTGCGCGTCTCGGAGCTGGTCGCCCTGCCGCGGGCTGCTGGCTCCACCAAGGAGCGCTTCCTGGTGGTGCGCGGCAAGGGCGGGCGCGAGCGCCTGGTGCCGCTGACCGAGGTCGCCCGCAGCGCCATGGCGGCCCACCTCGCCACGCTGACGACCCCCGGACCCTGGCTGTTTCCCGCCGACAGCGAGACCGGCCACCTGACCCGCCAGGCCTTCGCCCGCGACCTCAAGGCCGTGGCGGCGGCGGCCGGCATCCGCACCGACCGGATCAGCCCGCACGTCCTGCGCCACGCCTTCGCCAGCCACCTGCTGCAGAACGGCGCCGACCTCCGGGTGGTGCAGGAGCTGCTGGGCCACGCCGACATCTCGACGACGCAGATCTACACCCACGTCCTCGACGAGCGCCTGAAGCAGATGGTGCGCGACCTCCATCCCCTGGCCGGCGCCTGACGCGCCGACGGACGGGTGACGCACGGGCCGGCGCGACCTATCTCGCCCGCGAGGCGGCGAAGGCCGCGGGGGCCAAGAATGCGGCGAAGGCCGCGAGGGAAAGTGCACGTGCCGGTCTCGACCCTGTCCATCGTCGCCCAGGGGCTGGCCGTCGCCCTCATCGCCGCGACCCTGCTGCCATTCTGGCGCAGCCGCGCCGGGCTGGTGCGCACCTTCGACTTCCCGCGCTTCCAGGTCGCCGCCGCGATCCCGCCGGTCCTCGTCCTGCTCGTCGCCGCCGGGACCGATCCGGTCTCGCTCGGGCTCGGGGGCGGGCTCCTCGCGGCCCTCTTCCTGCAGCTGCGGCGCATCCTGCCCTTCACCCGCCTGACGCCGCCGACGGCCCGTGACGCGCCGGCGGACGCGGATCCGGCGGCATGCGTCGCGATCCTGATCGTCAACGTGCTCCAGTCGAACCGGGCCTACGACCGGCTGCTGCGGCTGGTGGAGCAGAGCGACCCCGACCTGATCCTAGCGCTCGAGACCGATGCGGGCTGGCGCGACGCCCTCCGGCCCCTGCGGGCGCGCTACCCGCACGGGGTCGACCAGCCGCAGGACAACACCTACGGGCTGATGCTCTACTCGCGCCTGCCCCTCGACGACGTGCGCGTGTGCTTCCTCGTCGAGGACGACGTGCCCTCCGTGCGCGCCGGCGTGACGCTGCCGTCGGGCGAGCGCTTCACCTTCCACGGCGTGCATCCGCGACCGCCGCATCCGGGCCAGAGCAGCGCCCCCCGGGACGGCGAGCTGGTGCTGATCGCCCGCGAGGTCGCGCGCGAGGGCGGGCCGGCGGTGGTGGCCGGCGACCTCAACGACGTCGCCTGGTCGCGCACCACCCGGCTGTTCCAGGCCATCGGCGGCCTCCTCGACCCCCGGGTCGGGCGCGGCGCCTACCCGACCTTCCACGCCGGCTGGCCGATGCTGCGCTGGCCCCTCGACCACGCCTTCTTCAGCGAGCACTTCCTGCTCGCCCGGCTGGAGCGCCTGCCCGACATCGGCTCCGACCACTTCCCGATCCTGATCGCCCTGTGCCGCGACGAGGATGCGGAGGCGATGCAGGAGCCGCCCGCATCCGACGCGGAGGACCGGCGCGAGGGCGCCGAGGCGGTGGCCGAGGCACGGGACGAGGCCAAGGCGTAGAAGCCAGGCCGCGCAAAAGTCAAACAGTATGACTATTCAGCCGGGCGCCGGCATGCTGTAAGGAGCCGGCCGGCGCCCGCGGGGGGCGCTCCTTGTCGGGCGGATCTTCCCGAGGATGCGCGCACCCTTCGCCTCGTCGAATGCTTCCGCCGGTGCCGGCCTGGTGATGATCCCGGCGGGGCGGGCCCGATCGAACCACGCCGAGGTCGCCCGCAGCCTCGGAACTGCGATCATCACCGGCCGCTACGCCGCGGGCGCCAAGCTGCCGGGGGACGGCGAGCTGCTCGCCGCCTTCGGGGTCTCCCGGCCGGTGCTGCGCGAGAGCGTGAAGACGCTGGTGGCCAAGGGGCTCCTCACCACCAAGGCCCGGGTCGGCACCGTGGTGCGCGAGCGCGCGGCCTGGAACATGTTCGACGCCGACGTGCTGGCCTGGCACCTGGAGGCCGGCATCGACCGGCGGTTCCTGCGCGACCTCGCCGAGATCCGCCTCGCGGTCGAGCCGGCGGCGGCGGCCCTCGCGGCGGAGCGCCGCGGCCCGGCCGACCTCGCCGCCATGGAGGCGGGCCTGGCGCGGATGCGGGCCGAGCCCTCGGACTCGGCCGGCTTCGCGGAGGGCGATCTCGCGCTCCACGTCGCCGTGGCGGTGGCCTCCGGCAACCCGTTCATGCGCTCGATCGGCGGCGTGATCGAGGTCGCCCTGCGGGCCTCGTTCCAGCTCAGCGCCCCGGTCGCGGCGACGGAGCGCGAGACCACGCTCGCGGCCCACGCCGCGATCCTCGCGGCGATCGCCGCCCGCGACCCGCGAGGCGCGGCGGCCGCCATCACCGACGTGATCCACAACGGCCTGCGCCGCCACGGCGCCGCGGCCTGACAACCCCCCCAAGGAGGCAACGCCATGTCCACAGCCCCCCGCCCCTATCGCGGCGTCTTCCCGGTCGCGCCGACGATCTTTCACGACGACGGCACCCTCGACCTCGACGGCCAGCGCCGGGCGATCGACTTCATGATCGAGGCCGGCTCGCACGGGATCTGCATCTTGGCCAACTTCTCCGAGCAGTTCGTCCTCACCGACGCCGAGCGCGACCAGGTGATGACGGTCGTGCTCGAGCACGTCGCCGGCCGGGTGCCGGTGATCGTCACCACGACGCACTTCGCCACCCACATCTGCGCCGAGCGCTCGCGCCGCGCGCAGGACTTCGGCGCCGCGATGGTAATGATCATGCCGCCCTATCACGGGGCGACGATCCGCGTGACCGAGGCCGGCATCGAGCGGTTCTTCCAGCAGGTGTCGGACGCGATCTCGATCCCGATCATGATCCAGGACGCGCCGGTCTCCGGCACCACGCTGTCGGCCGCCTTCCTGGCCCGGCTCGCCCGGGAGGTCGAACAAGTCTCGTACTTCAAGATCGAGACCGCGCAGGCCGCGGCCAAGCTGCGCACGCTGCTGGAGCTCGGCGGCGACGCGATCGAGGGGCCGTGGGACGGCGAGGAGGCGATCACCCTGCTCGCCGACCTCGATGCTGGCGCCACCGGCGCCATGACCGGCGGCGGCTACCCGGACGGCATCCGCCAGATCATCGACCCCTACCTCGCCGGCCGGCGCGACGAGGCGGTGCAGGCCTACGGGCGCTGGCTGCCGCTCATCAACTACGAGAACCGCCAGACCGGTCTCGCGGCGGCCAAGATCCTGATGAAGGAGGGCGGCATCATCGGCTCGGCGGCAGTGCGGGCGCCCCTGGAACTGCCGCACCCGGCGACGCGAGCCGGCCTGATCGAGATCGCGCGGAGCCTCGACGCGGCGGTGCTGCGCTGGGGGCGGTGACAGGCTCCATCGTCGTCCCGGGGCCGCGCGGCGGAACCCGGGATCCGTAAACGCTGACGATCCAGACGAATCCGGATCGCGATCTGCTTCATCCAGCGACGTCGGAGGTCAGGGATCTCGGGTTCTCGGCTGCGCCGGGCCCCGGGATGACGCCGAGGGTTGCCGATGACGTGGTTGGACCGACCTTCGTCAGGCAGAAAGACGCTCTGCCAGTTCCTACAGCCGCGCCCGCACCTCCTCCACCACCCGCTCCGGCGTGAAGCCGAAATGCCGGGCGAGGTCGGCCTCGGCGCCCGAGGCGCCGTAGCCGGTCATGCCGACGAAGCCGCCCTCCTCGCCGAGGTAGCGGTCCCAGCCGAGGCGCACCGCGGCCTCGATCCCGACCCGGACGGTGCCCGGCCCGAGGGTGGCGCGGCGGTAGGCGGCGTCCTGGCGCTCGAACAGCTCCCAGGACGGCATCGAGACGATGGCGGTCGAAACACCCTCCGCCTCCAGGCGGCGGCGGGCCTCGACGGCGAGCGCCACCTCGGAGCCGGTGGCGAGCAGGGTGACGCGGCGCGGGCCGGAGCCCTCCTCCAGCACGTAGGCGCCCTTGGCCGACCGGTTCTCGCCCGATCCGTCGCGGCGCACCGGCGGCAGGGCCTGGCGGGCGAAGATCAGCGAGGACGGGCCGGTGCGGTTCTGGAGCGCGATCTCCCAGCACTCCGCCGCCTCGACGGCGTCGGCCGGGCGCAGCACCAGCATGTTGGGGATGGCGCGCAGGGAGGCCAGGTACTCGACCGGCTGGTGGGTCGGCCCGTTGCGGCCGATATGGACCGAATCGTGGCTGAACACGAAGGGCACCGGCAGACCCATCATGGCGGCGAGCCGCAGGGTCGGGCGCAGATAGTCGGAGAAGACCAGGTAGGTGACGCCGACCGGCACGACCCCGCCATGGGCGGCCATGCCGTTCATCATCGCCCCCATGGCGTGCTCGCGGATGCCGTAATGGACGTAGCGCCCGCCCTGGTCCGCGGCCGTGAAGGCCTTGAGGCTGCGCTTGTGCTGGGTCGCGCCCTCGAGGTCCGGCGCGCCGGAGAGCATCTCGGGGATCGCCGCGGCGAGGCGGTCGACGAGCTCGCCCGACAGGGCGATGCCCGATTGCGCCTTGCCGGCCGCCTCCTCGCGGAAGGTGCGCAGGGGCGCCTCCCACCCCTCCGGCAGCCTTCCCTCGCGCAGGCGATCGAGCAGGCGCCGGCGCTCCGGCGGCAGCGCGGCGACCCGCTGCGTCCAGGCCTCGAAGGCCGGCGCGTCGCGCTCTCCCGCTGCGCGCCAGGCCGCGCGGATCGGCTCCGGGATCTCGAAGGCCGGGTGCGGCCAGTTCAGCGCCGCGCGGGCGGCGGCGCTCAAGGAAGCCGGGATGCGGGCGGAATGCGCCGCCCGGGTACCCTCGACGCCGGGCAGGCCGCGGCCGATCACCGTGGTGCAGCGGATCATCGACGGGCGCGGGTCGGACTTCGCGAGCAGCAGGGCCGCCGAGACCGCCTCGACGTCGTGGCCGTCGACCTCCTGCACGTGCCAGTGGCTCAGGCGGAAGCGCGCCGCCATGTCGTCGCTGAGCGCGAGGTCGATCGCGCCGTCGTCGGTCATCTGGTTGTCGTCCCAGAGGAACGTCAGCTTGCCCAGGCCGAGGTGGCCGGCGAGCGAGATCACCTCCTGGCCGACCCCCTCCTGCAGGCAGCCGTCGCCGACCAGCGCGTAGGTGCGGTGGTCGATGATGTCCGACCCGAGCCAGCGGTTGAGATAGGCCTCCGCCAGCGCCATGCCGGCGGCGTTGGCGATGCCCTGGCCCAGCGGACCGGTGGTGGTCTCGATGCCGTGGGCGGGGGCGTATTCCGGGTGGCCCTCGCAGGGCGAGCCGAGCTCGCGGAAGCGCTTGATGTCGTCGAGGCCGATCGCCTCGTAGCCGCTGAGGTGCAGGAGCGAGTACAGCAGCATCGAGCCGTGGCCGTTCGACTCGACGAAGCGGTCGCGGTCGAACCACAAGGGCTCGCGGGCCAGGAACTTGAGGTGGCGGGTGAAGAGCGCCGTCACCGAGTCGGCGGCGCCGAGCGGCGTACCCGGATGCCCCTCGCCCACCCGCTCGATCGCGTCGATGGACAGGAAGCGGATCGCATCCGCGAGCGCGCGCGGCTCGGTGCCGGTCATCGGGGGTCCCTCCCGGGGATGTTGGGTGCTCTTGAGGCGGGATCACCCAACCGCCCCTGGAGGCGGAACTCAAATGAGTTTTTTCCGCGAGAAGGTGAGCCAGATTCATCTCTGGCCCACCTCCGTGAGGCAGGCTTCAGGCCGCGATCAGCCCGCCCATCCGGGCGACCCGGCCGAGATGGTGGTCGGCATCGCCGAACAGCTGGTCGATCATCGTGACCCGCTTGAAGTAGTGGCCGACGCTGTACTCCATGGTCATGCCGACGCCGCCGTGGAGCTGCACCGCACCCTGGCCGACGACGCGGCCGGAGCGGCCGATCTGCACCTTGGCGCCGGCGATGGCCCGCGCACGCTCCTCGGCGTCGCCCTCGCCCGCCATCATGGTGGCGAGGAAGGACATCGAGCGGGCCTGCTCCAGGGCGATGAACATGTCGGCGGCCCGGTGCTGCAGCACCTGGAACGACCCGATGGTCACCCCGAACTGCTTGCGGGTCTTCAGGTACTCGACCGTCAGCCGGTGCATCCGGTCCATCGCCCCGACCGCCTCGGCGCAGAGCGCCGCGATCGCCTCGTCGGTGACCCGCTCGATCACCGGCAGCGCCCCCTCGGGATCGCCGATAACCGCCTCGGGGCCGACCCGGACCGAGGACAGCGACACTTCCGCCGCCCGCATCCCGTCCTGGGTCGGGTAGCCGCGGCGGGAGACGCCTTCCGCACTGCCGTCGATCAGGAACAGGCCGATGCCGCCGAGGTCGCGCCGGGACCCGCCGGTGCGGGCCGAGACGATCAGCCGGTCGGCGCTGTCGCCGTGCAGGACCAGGGACTTCTCGCCCTCCAGGATCCAGCCGTCGCCGTCGCGGCGCGCCGTGACCCCGACGTCGTTGAGGTCGTAGCGGGCCTGGCGCTCGGAATGCGCGTGGGCGTAGCGGGTCTCGCCGGCGATCAGGCCCGGCAGCCACTCGGCGCGCTGCTCAGGGCTCGCGGCGTGGCGCAGCACGCCGCCGGCGAGCACCACCGTGGCGAGGTAGGGTTCGAGCGCCAGCGCCCCGCCGAACGCCTCCATGACGATCATCGTCTCGACCGGCCCGCCGCCGATGCCGCCGTCCTCTTCCGCGAACGGCACCGCGAGCAGGCCCTGCTCGGCGTAAGACCCCCACATCGCCTTCGAGAAGCCCTCGGGCTCCCTGGAATGGCGCGTGCGGGCCTCGAAGTCGTAGCGGTCGGCGAGGAGCCGCTCGACGCTGTCCTTGAGGAGGCGCTGCTCCTCGCTCAGATCGAAATCCATCGACGTGTGTTCCCGGTCGGTCTGGGGCCGGCAGAGCGGCCGAATTGTCTGGCTCTCCCCCCTTTCCCGGGCGCGTGCAGCGACAGCGGAATGCGACCTGGGATCCAGCACAAGACTCGCGAAGCGTCCGAATGTCGGCGACGGAGCAACAGGCAGAGCCGCTTTGCGGCGAGTCCTTGCGCTGGTTCCCGGATCTCGTTCCGTTGACGCTTCAGTCGTCCGGGAAAGGGCGGAGTGCGTGAGGAAATCCCGGGGCTACAGCCCCAGGATCGCCTTCGCGATGATGTTCTTCTGGATCTCGTTCGAGCCGCCGTAGATCGAGATCTTGCGCCAGTTGAAGTAGGTCGGCGCGGCGGGAGCGGCCCAGTCGGGGCCGACCGGCGGCTCGTTGCTCAGATGCTCGTCGCCCTCGTCCTCCGGCACGTAGGGAAGCGCGTAGGGTCCGACGACCTCGAGCAGCAGCTCGGTCGTGGCCTGCTGGATCTCCGAGCCCTTGATCTTGAGGATCGAGGAGGCCGGGTCCGGCTTGCCCTTCTCGCGGGTGCGCTCGGCGGCGACGACGCGCAGCTGCGTCATCTCCAGCGCCTTCAGCTCGATCTCCAGCGCCGCCAGCTTCTCGCGGAAGCGCGGGTTCTCCAGGATCGGCGTGTCGCCGACCCGCTCCAGGGCCGCCAGCTCCTTCAGCCGCCGGATGCGCTGCTTCGAGACACCGACCCGGGCGATGTTGGTGCGCTCGTTGCCGAGCAGGAACTTGGCGTAGTCCCAGCCCTTGTTCTCCTGGCCGACCAGGTTCTCGACCGGGACCTTGACGTCGTCGAAGAAGACCTCGTTGACCTCGTGGCCGCCGTCGATGGTCTGGATCGGCCGCACGGTGATGCCCGGCGTCTTCATGTCAATGAGCAGGAAGCTGATGCCTTCCTGCTTCTTCACGGTGCTGTCGGTGCGCACCAGGCAGAAGATCCAGTCGGCGTACTGGCCGAGCGTGGTCCAGGTCTTCTGGCCGTTGACGATGTAGTGGTCGCCCTCGCGCAAAGCCTTGGTCTTGAGCGAGGCGAGGTCGGAGCCGGAGCCCGGCTCGGAGAAGCCCTGACACCACCAATCGTCGAGGTTGGCGATGCGGGGCAGGAAGTGCTTCTTCTGCGCCTCGTTGCCGAACTGGGCGATCACCGGCCCGACCATGTAGACGCCGAACTGCAGCGGCGACGGCGCCGGGAAGCTCTGGAGCTCATCCAGGAAGATGTACTGGCGCACCGGATCCCAGCCGGTGCCGCCCCACTCGACGGGCCAGTTCGGCACCGCCCAGCCCTTCTTGTTGAGGATCTTCTGCCAGGTGACGATGTCGTCCTTCGACGGGTGGCGCCCGTCGACGAGCTTCCCGCGGATCGCCTCCGGCAGGTTCTCCTGGAAGAAGGTGCGGACTTCCTGGCGGAAGGCGCGCTCTTCGGGGGTGAAGCGAAGGTCCATGGGGTGCCTCCTGAGAAGGTTATTGTCTCGAATGCGATGGCTCGACGCCCACTCCCTCCTCCCTCTGCGGGGGAGGGTGCCCCACGAAGTGGGGCGGGAGAGGGGACGCCGGTTCCGGAGAGGTCGCGACCTTCGTGACGGGCGCTGGACCCAGCAACGTCGCGGTCCCCTCTCCCGGCCCGCTCCGCGGGCCACCCTCCCCCGCGGAAGCGGGGAGGGTTCACGCGCACGAGCACTTGCGACTTTTACAGGTCCTTGAAGCCCTTGCCCTCGGCGGCCAGCCGCTCCAGCAGGGCCGACGGCTTGAACGCGTCGCCGTACTCGGCCTGGTAGGCGCGCAGGCGCTCCAGCACCTTCGGGAGCCCGATCGTGTCGGCCCAGAACATCGGGCCACCGCGATAGACCGGCCAGCCGTAGCCGTTGATCCAGACGATATCGATGTCGGAGGCCCGGATCGCCTTGCCCTCCTCGAGGATCTTCGCGCCCTCGTTGACCATCGGGTAGAGGCAGCGCTCCAGGATCTCCTGGTCGGTGGCGTCCTTCCGCTTGACGCCCTGGCGCGCGGCGACCTTCGCGATGATCTCCTCGGTCACCGGCGAGGGCGTCGCCTTGCGCCTGGCGTCGTAATCGTAGAAGCCGGCGCCGGTCTTCTGGCCGCGGCGGTCCTGCTCGCAGAGGAGGTCGCGTACGCTCTCGGACTTGTTGGTCTCACGGCTCCAGCCGATGTCGAGGCCGGCGAGGTCGCTCATGGTGAACGGGCCCATCGGCAGGCCGAACTCGTAGATCACCCGGTCGACGTCCCAGGGGGTGACGCCCTCGAGGATCAGCCGGTTGGCCTCGCGCTGGCGCTCGGCCAGCATGCGATTGCCGACGAAGCCGTGGCAGACGCCGACGAGCACCGGGATCTTGCCGACCTTGCGGCCGATCTGCATCGCGGTGGCGATGACGTCCTTGGCGGTCTTCTCGCCGCGCACGACCTCGAGCAGGCGCATGACGTTCGCCGGCGAGAAGAAGTGCATGCCGATCACGTCGGCCGGGCGGCTGGTCATCGCCGCGATCGCATCGATGTCGAGGTAGGAGGTGTTGGACGCCAGGATCGCGCCGGGCTTGGCGATCGCGTCGAGCTTGGAGAAGATCTCCTTCTTGATGCCCATGTCCTCGAACACGGCCTCGATGATGAGATCGCAATCGGCGAGCGCATCCAGCTCCAGCGTGTCGGAGAGGAGGCCCATCCGGGTCTCGACGTCCTCCGGCTTGAGGCGGCCCTTCTTGGCGGTGTTCTCGTAGTTGGTGCGGATGGTCTTGAGGCCGCGGTCGAGCGCCTCGCGCCGGGTCTCGACGATCGTCACCGGGATGCCGGCGTTGAGGAAGTTCATCGAGATGCCGCCGCCCATCGTGCCGGCGCCGATGACGCCCACCTTGGCGATCGGGCGGGCGGGCGTGTCGTCCGGCACGTCCGGGATCTTGGCGGCCTGGCGCTCGGCGAAGAACACGTAGCGCTGCGCCGCCGACTGGGTGCCGGAGACGAGCGCCTGGAACTGCGCGCGCTCGAAGGCGATCCCCTCGTCGAAGGGCAGCCGGCAGGCGGCCTCGACGCAGGCGATGCAGGCCTCGGGCGCCTCGAAGCCGCGGGTCTTGCGGGCGTTCTCCTCGCGGAACGCCGCGAACAGGCTGGGATCGTCGCGCCCCTCGGCGATCTTGTCGTCGCGGTCGCGGATCTTGGTGAGCGGCCGTCCCTCGGCGACCACCCGCTCGGCGAAGGCGACCGCGTGGGCGCGCAGGCCGTCCTCCGGCGCCAATTCATCAATCAGCCCCATCCCGGCGGCGGCCTTGGCGCCGATCGGCGAGCCGCCGACGATCACCTCGAGGGCCTTGCGCGGACCCACCACCCGCGGCAGGCGCTGGGTGCCGCCGGCACCCGGCAGGATGCCGAGCTTGACCTCCGGCAGGCCGACCTTGGCGGACGGCACCGCCACCCGGTAGTGGCAGGCGAGCGCGGTCTCGAGCCCGCCGCCGAGGGCGTTGCCGTGGATCGCCGCGACGACCGGCTTGGTCGAGGCCTCGATGCGGTTGAGGAGGTCCGGCAGGCTGATGCCGCTCTGCGGCTTGCCGAACTCGGTGATGTCGGCCCCGGCCGAGAACATCCGGCCGCCGCCGATCAGCACGATCGCCTTGACGGCGGGATCGGCCTCCGCGGCCTCGACCGCCGCCAGGATGCCCTGGCGCAGGCCCGAGCCCAGGGCGTTCACCGGTCCCGATTGCAGCGTCAGGACCGCGACCGCCCCCTCGCGGGCGGTCGAGACGGGGTTGCCTTGAGCGGGCGTGTCCTTGGCGTTCGACTCTTGCGCCATATTCGGAAAAATCCCTCTGCCGGCGTCCTCCGGGCGCCTCTTGCCGGGCGCCGTCGCGAGCCGGAATGTGGCAGGTTCAGTAGATCTCGAACAGGCCCGCGGCGCCCATGCCGCCGCCGACGCACATCGTGACGACGCCGTACTTGGCGCCGCGGCGGCGGCCTTCCAGCAGGATGTGGCCGGTCATGCGCGCGCCCGACATGCCGTAGGGGTGGCCGATCGAAATCGCGCCGCCGTTGACGTTCAGGCGCTCGTCCGGGATGCCGAGCGTGTCGCGGCAGTAGAGCACCTGGCTGGCGAAGGCCTCGTTCAGCTCCCACAGGTCGATGTCCTCGACCTTGAGCCCGTGCTGCTTGAGGAGCTTGGGCACCGCGAAGACCGGGCCGATGCCCATCTCGTCCGGGTTGCAGCCGGCCACCGCCATGCCCCGGTAGGCGCCGAGCGGCTGCAGGCCCCGGCGCTCGGCCTCGCGGGCCTCCATCAGCACCACGGCCGCCGCCCCGTCCGAGAGCTGGCTGGCATTGCCGGCGGTGATGAAATGCCCTTCCTTGATGCGCTGGCCGTCCTTGAACACGGGCTTCAGACCCTGGAGGTCCTCGAGCCTGGTCTGGGGCCGGTTGCCCTCGTCCTGGGAGAGCGTGACCTCCTTGTGCGAGACCGCGCCGGTCGCCTTGTCGACCACCGCCATGCGGGCGGTCATCGGCACGATCTCGTCGGCGAAGCGGTTCTCTGCTTGCGCCTGCGCGGTCCGCTGCTGCGAGCGCAGGGCATAGGCATCCTGGGCCTCGCGGCTGATGCGATAGCGCTCGGCGACGGTCTCGGCGGTCTCGATCATCGTCATGTAGATCGCCGGCACGTGCTCGACGAGCCACGGATCCTGGCCGCGGAAGCGGTTGATCTTGTCGTTCTGGACGAGCGAGATCGACTCGAGGCCGCCGCCCACCGCGACGTCGAGACCGTCGGTGACGATCTCCTTGGCGGCGGTGGCGATCGCCATCAGTCCGGAGGCGCATTGCCGGTCGAGGCTCATGCCCGCCACCGTCTCCGGCAGCCCGGCGCGCAAGCCCGCCTGCCGGGCGATGTTGCTGCCGGTCGAGCCCTGCTGGAGCGCGGCGCCCATCACCACGTCGCCGATCTCGGCCGGGTCGATGCCGGCGCGCTTGACCGCATGGGCGATGGCGTGGCCGCCGAGGGCCTGGGCCTGCGTGTCGTTGAACGCGCCCCGGTAGGCCTTGCCGATGGGGGTGCGCGCGGTGGCGACGATGACGGCTTCCCGCATCTCAGGTTTCCTCCGACGACCCCGTCCGCCGCTCTCGGCGGGGCGGGGCTCTGCCTCATTATCGGGGATTGGGTATGGAGCCGCAAGGGCCCCAAAACCTGGTCTTGAGCGAGGGGCAATCCCTACCGCCGGTCCTCCCCACGGCCGCGTTTTCGAAAAGGCGGCTTGCTTAATCGTCATACAGGGCTAAGGTCGGCGCAAAAGCAAGGCCTGTTTTGGCAGGACCTGCCGCGGGAGGACGCCCCTATGAAGACGCCGCTCTTCGATCTCACCGGCCGCGTCGCCATCGTCACCGGCTCGTCCCGCGGCATCGGCCGTGCCATCGCGGAGCGCCTGGCCGAGCACGGCGCCAGGGTCGTCGTCTCGTCGCGCAAGGCGGAGGCCTGCGCGCCCGTCGCGGCGGCGATCAACGACCGGCACGGCGAGGAGCGGGCGGTGGTGATCCCGGCCAGCATCTCGTCGAAGGCCGACCTCGAGCGCCTGGCCCGCGGCACCGAGGAGCGCTTCGGCCGCATCGACGTCGTGGTCTGCAACGCCGCCTCGAACCCGTATTACGGGCCGATGAGCGGCATCTCGGACGAGCAGTTCCGCAAGATCCTCGACAACAACGTGATCGCCAGCCACTGGCTGATCGGCTTCTGCGCCCCCGGCATGATCGCGCGGAGGGACGGCGCGATCATCCTGGTCTCGTCGGTCGGGGGCTTGAAGGGCTCGGGCGTGATCGGCGCCTACAACGTCTCGAAGGCGGCCGACTTCCAGCTCGCCCGCAACCTCGCGGTCGAGCTCGGGCCGCACAACGTGCGGGTCAACTGCATCGCGCCGGGCCTGATCCAGACCGACTTCGCCCGCGCGCTCTGGGAGGACCCGACCTCCCGCGCCGCCTACACGGCGCGCACGCCGCTCGCCCGCATCGGCCAGCCCGACGAGATCGCCGGCGCGGCGGTTTTCCTGGCGAGCCCGGCCGGCGCCTTCATGACCGGCCAGAGCATCGTGATCGACGGCGGCCAGACCATCACGTGATGCCCTGCACCTGACCGTCTTCCCCCGTCGTCTCAGAGAGCCACACCTTCACGAGCCCGCCGATGACCGAGCCGTCCGCCGCGACGAAGCCCGACACCGAGAAAGCCTGGCCCGCCCTCACCTTCGCCGAGGCGACCGCGCGCCTGACCGCGCCGGGCTCGCCCTTCGCGGTCTCGGAGATCCCGATCCGCGGCGTGCCGACCCGGATCTGGGCCAACGCGCCGGGCACGCTGCGGGACGTCTTCCTGGCCGGGCGGGCGCACGGGGACAGGACCTTCCTGGTCTACGAGGACGACCGGGCGAGCTTCGAGGCGTTCAGCCGCGCCACCCTGGCGCTGGCCGACGACCTGATCCGCGGCGGCGTCGAGCCCGGTGACCGGGTGGCGATCGCGATGCGCAACCTGCCGGAATGGCCGGTGGCGTTCTTCGCGGCGATCCTGGCCGGCGCCGTCGCGACGCCGCTCAATGCCTGGTGGACCGGCCCCGAGCTCGACCACGGCTTCACCGATTCCGGCGCCCGCGTCGCGATCGTCGACGAGGAGCGCTGGGCCCGCATCGCCGAGCGCCGCGCCGGCTATCCGGCCTTGCAGCGGGTCCTGGTCGCCCGCGCACCGGCCGGCCCGGGCACCGAGAGCCTCGCCGACGTCATCGGTGCGGTGCCGGACTGGAGCGGGCTGCCGGAGGGCCGGGTGCCCGACCTCGCCATCGACCCGGAGGACGCCGCCACCCTGTTCTACACCTCGGGGACCACCGGCCGTTCGAAAGGGGCCGTCGGCACCCACCGCGGCGGCGCCTGCGGGGTGATGGCCCATCCGTTCTCCGCCGCCCGGGCCTTCCTGCGCCGGGGCGAGGCGGTGCCGGTGCCGGACCCGTCCGCGCCGCAGCGGGTGGCGCTGCTCTCGATCCCGCTGTTCCACGTCACCGGCTGCTTCGCCACCCTGGTGCCGAACCTCTTCCGCGGCGGGCGCCTCGTGATGATGCGCCGCTGGGAGCTCACCCGCGCCCTGGCGCTGATCGAGCGCGAGCGCTGCACCAGCGCCGGCGGCGTGCCGACGATCGCGTTCCAGCTCCTCGACGGGATGGTGGCAGGGACGCACGACCTCTCCTCCCTCGAGACGATCAGCTACGGCGGCGCCCCCGCCCCGGCCGAGCTGGTGCGGCGCCTGCGCGCGACCTTCCCGCGGGCCCAGCCGGCGACCGGCTGGGGCATGACCGAGACCGCCGGCACCTTCACCCACCACCAGGCCGAGGACTACGTCCACCGTCCCGACAGCTGCGGCCCGCCCCTGCCGGTCTGCGAGGCGAAGGTGGTGGACCCCGAGGAGAACGCCCTGCCGCCCGGCGAGGTCGGGGAGCTGTGGGTGAAGGGTCCGAACGTGGTGGCGGGCTACTGGAACCGGCCCGACGCCAGCGCCGAGGTGTTTCGCGGCGGCTGGCTGCGCACCGGCGACCTGGCGCGGATCGATTCCGAGGGCTTCGTCACCATCGTCGACCGGGCCAAGGACATGCTGATCCGCGGCGGCGAGAACATCTATTGCGGCGAGGTCGAGAGCGTCCTCTACGAGCACCCGGCGGTGGTCGACGCCGCGGTGGTCGGCATCCCGCATCCGACGCTGGGCGAGGAGCCCGGCGCCGTAGTCGCGATCGCCCGCGGGCAGGAGGCGACGGAGGAGGGCCTGCGCGCCTTCGTGGCCGAGCGGCTCGCCGCCTTCAAGGTGCCGGTCCGCATCCTGCTCCACGACGAGATCCTGCCCCGCAACCCCAACGGCAAGATCCTGAAGAGCGAGCTGAAGCGGCTGTTCTGAGGAACCGTCCGACCCTCGCGACGGGGTCGACCGCCGCCATCGTCGTCCCGGGCTCCGCGGCGGACCGCGATGCGCCGTCCGCGTCAGCGGGGGTCAGGTCCCGGCCCCCGTCTCTCCGGCCGAGGGCGCCCCGAACGTCACCCCGGCGTAGTCGCCTCGCCGCCAGCGCAGGTGCGCCGCGACGGTGCGCAGGTCGTGGGCGGCAATGACCAGGGAGAACGCCTCCGGCAGGGCGATGCGGGCGGGAACGCGCAGGCGCGCGCCCGCGGCCGAAACGTCCGTGACCTCGCAGGCGACGAGGCGGTCGGGGCCGAGCACGATCCGCCCCTGCTGGAACACGCGCCGGCGCCGGGCCGCGCGGGGGATCAGGCCGGCGATGCCGGTCCCCTCGCCAGCGTGTGCGCCCTCCGGGTGCTCCGTCTCGATCTGCGGTCGATCGGTCATGCGCTCCCCGCCCCGGGCCGTGGCGGCCCTTCCGGCGACCTGTAGGGCATTTCCCGGACCCGCGGAAACCCGGGACGGGGCGGCGTCCCCGCGATCCTGCGCATCGCCGGGCGCATTAACCGTCCGTCAAGCCTGATCCTTCATCTCTCGTTAGCCATCAACGTCCCGACCGATCCCGGCCATGCCCGCAGCCCCGGCCACACCGAAGCGCCCCCTCCTCCCCCCGGAGAGCCCGATCGCGCGCCTGATCGCGCGCCGCCGGGCCCGGGAGGCCGCAATGGAGCGCGGCGTGTTCGGAGCCGCCGTGCTGCTGGCGCTCACGGCCAGCGGGTTCGCCGGCTACACCCTGTCCCAGCCGGCCCGGCCCTACGACGTGCGGGCGGTGCTGCCGACGAGCACCGGCCCCTTCGCCTGGAAGCGGACCGTCACACAGGGCCAGCCCGCCGCGCAGGACAGGGCGCCCGAGGCCGAGCTCGATCCCCTGGTCACCGGATCTCTGCCGGAGGCTCCGCCCGCCCCCTCCCAGCTCTCCGCATCGGCCGCCGCCCTGCCGGAGCGCACCGCCCCGCGGCAGGAGGGCTACGCCCTGCGGCGGGCCTCCGCCGGGCAGGCGGTGGTGGAGGACCGGACCGGCCTTCACCAGGTCGGCGTCGGATCCACCCTGCCGGGAGCCGGCCGGGTGCTGTCGATCCGCAGCACCGGCGCCGGCTGGATCGTCATCACGACCGAGACCATCATCGGGCCGACGCCGCTGTGACCGCACCGCAGCAAGCCTGGGACAAGCGTGGCCCCCTAGAGCGGAGGCCGCATCGGGGCCTCGTGCCGCCCCGCCCCACCGCGCCGACGGGCCGGAGACATCATCCGTGACGAGCACCCTGACGAGCTACATGCTCCTGTCCCGGAACCTGGCGACCTCGCTGCAGCGCAAGGGCGCCGAGGCGGTCGTGGCCCGCGAGACCGCCTATTACGAGGCCAATATCGGCAAGGTGAAGTCGGTCGACGACCTGATGGCCGACCGGCGGCTCTACGCCTACGCCATGAAGGCCTTCGGCCTCGAGGACATGACCTACGCCAAGGCGTTCATGCGCAAGGTCCTCACCGAGGGCACGGGCACGGCCGCCTCCTTCGCCAACCGCCTGGCGGACGAGCGCTACATCGCCTTCGCGCGGGCCTTCGACTTCGCGCAGGGCGCGTCGGCGACCGGCACCGACCCGGTGCTGACCGACGCCAGCCAGACCCCGGCGGGCAGCGCCAGGCTGTCCCTGCCGGGCGCGCTCGACGCGTCCTACGACTTCACCGGCACCAACGAGGCGCGATTCACGGTCTCGTCCCAGGTCGACGCGACGACGACGAAGACCGCCACCGTCGTCCTCAACGGGGCGAGCCTCGCCGGCAAGGTCGCGGACCTCGCCAATGTCACCCCGACCGAGATCGGCGCGGCAATCAGCGCCCAGATCGCCGCCTCGGGCGCCGAGGGGCTGATGGGCAAGGTGCAGGTCGGCATCGACGTGCAGGGCCGCCTGTTCTTCGAGACCACCGCCTATACCGACCTCGGCTTCGACGGCACGCCCGGCGGCAGCGGCGTGGACGCCGACACGGTCTACCTCGCCGGGGGCACGAACCGCACGCTGGGCGTGAGCAACGCCGCCCTGTCCGCGCCCGGACAGACCGCCGTCGACATCGGCATCGGCACCGACCTCTCCCCCAACGCCAACGTCCGGGGCGTGGTCGATGCCTACCTGCGCGAGAGCCTGGAATCGGACGCGGGCGACGAGGACACGGGCGTGCGCCTCGCCCTCTACTTCGCCCGCAAGGCGGCGACGCTCAACAGCGGCTACGACATCCTCGGGGACGCGGCGCTGACCAAGGTCGCCAACACGGTGATCGGCCTGCCGGCGACGAGCGGCGCCACGACCAGCGAGGCCCTGGCCCAGCGCGCCGCCCTCATCGCCGAGAAGATCGACCTTGCGAGCTTCCAGGACCCGGCCAAGGTCGAGGCCTTCGTGCGGCGCTTCGCGGCGATCTGGGACGCGCAGAACAACACCGGCACCGACCCCATCCTGGCGCTGTTCGGCGTGGGCGGGGCGTGAGGCGGCGATGCAGAACAGCCTCTACGTCAACCTCTCGGCCCAGGTCGCGCTCGACAAGCGCCTGACGACCACCGCCAACAACGTCGCCAACATGGCGACGGCGGGCTTCCACGCCGAGGAGACCAAGTTCTCCGCCCTGCTCGCCCAGGCGACCAAGGGCGCGGTGGCCTTCACGGGCTCGGGCGACACCTACCTGTCGCGGGCCTCCGGGCCGATCACCAAGACCGACTCCCCCCTCGACGTCGCCGTGCAGGGCGACGCCTGGCTCGGGATCGGCGGAGCGTCCGGCCCAGCCTATACCCGCGACGGGCGCCTGACCATGGACGCCACCGGGCAGTTGCGCACCTTGACCGGGCAGCCGGTGCTCGATCCGGGCGGCTCAGCCCTGCTCCTCGACCCGCAGGCCGGCCCACCCACCATCGGGCGCGACGGCAGCATCTACCAGGGCACCAACCAGGTCGGGGCGCTCGGCCTGTTCACCCTCGACAAGAAGGCGGCGCTCACCCGCGCACCGGGCAACGCCGTCGCCTCCAGCCTGCCGGCGCGCCCCGTGCAGGACTTCACCGGCATCGGGATCGTGCAGGGCTACGTCGAGGGCTCGAACGTCAACCCGATCATGGAGATGACGAAGCTCATCACCATCCAGCGCGCCTTCGAGAGCGCCGCCACGGCGACCGCGGAGGCCGAGTCCTCGCTCCAGAGCGCCGTGAAGACGCTCTCGCCGCAGGGCAGCTAGCATGAAGGGCGATCCGATCGCGCGCCTCGCCGAGGCCGTGCAGGCCGCCGGGCGCGAGGGCGCCCTGGTGCGGGTCGGCGGGCCGATCCGCGAGGTCACCGCGAGCGCCTGCCGGATCGGCGGCGTCTCACCCTTCGTGCGCCTCGGCGACCGCATGGCCTTCCAGGCCGGCGGGCGGGTGCAGGTCGGCGAGATCGTCCGCGTCGACGCCGAGGGCGCGACGCTCAAGGCCTACGAGAGCCGGATCGAGGCCGGGATCGGCACCCTCGCCCACCGCCTCGGGCCGGCGGAGCTGCGCCCCGACCCGAGCTGGAAGGGCCGGGTCATCGACGCCCTCGGGCGCCCGGTCGACGGTTCCGGCCCCCTCAGCCCGGGCGAGCGCGCCACTCCCCTCGACGCCGACCCGCCGGCGGCCCTCGGCCGGGCCCGGGTGCGCGCGCCCCTGCGCACCGGGGTGCGGGCCCTCGACCTGTTCACGCCGCTCTGCGCCGGCCAGCGCATCGGCATCTTCGCCGGATCGGGCGTCGGCAAGTCGACCCTCCTCGCCATGCTGGCGGGGGCGAAGGGCTTCGACAGCGTCGTGGTTGCCCTGGTGGGCGAGCGCGGGCGCGAGGTGCGCGAGTTCCTGGAAGGACCGCTCGCCCCGAGCCGCGACCGGGCCGTGGTGGTGGTCTCGACCGGCGACGAGAGCCCGATGATGCGCCGCCAGGCGCCGAGGGCCGCCCTCGCGGTCGCCGAGGCGTTTCGCGATCGCGGCGAAGCGGTGCTCCTGATCGTCGACTCGGTGACCCGCTACGCCCACGCCGCCCGGGACGTGGCGCTGGCGGCGGGCGAGCCGGCGGTGGCTAGAGGCTACCCGCCGAGCGTCTTCTCCGACCTGCCGCGCCTGCTCGAGCGGGCGGGCCCCGGCCTCGAGGGGCGCGGGACCATCACGGGCGTGTTCTCGGTGCTGGTGGACGGCGACGACCACAACGATCCCGTCGCCGACAGCATCCGCGGCACCCTCGACGGCCACGTCGTCCTCGACCGCACCATCGCCGAGCAGGGGCGCTACCCGGCGGTGGACCTGCTCGGCTCGATCTCGCGGCTCGCCACCGAGGTCTGGACGCCCGAGCAGCGCGACCTGATCCGCAAGCTCCGGGCGATGATGGCCCGCTTCGAGGAGACCCGGGACCTGCGCCTGATGGGCGGCTACCGGGCCGGGACCGACGCCGAGCTCGACCAGGCCATCGGCCTAGTGCCGCGGATCTACGACGCCCTGCGGCAGGATCCGAGCCAGCCCGCGAGCCAGGACGCGTTCCTCGAGCTCGCCCAGAGCCTGCGGGGCTGACGCGATGACCCGGCCCCTCCTTCCAGCCCCGCGCAAGCCTGCGCGGGTCTACTCCGCCCCGAGCCTTGACGGTGCGCGTCGCGTTCCGCCCGCATCCAACCCGAACATCCTGACGAACGAGGTCCCGCAATGAGTCTCATCGGCGTGCTGCGCACCGGTGTGTCGGGCATGAACGCCCAGTCGAACCGCATCTCGACGGTGGCGGAGAACATCCAGAACTCGAGCACCACAGGCTACAAGCGCAGCTCGACGGAGTTCTCCTCGCTGCTGATCGAGGAGAGTGCGAGCGGCAACTACAACTCGGGCTCGGTCGAGACCACGGTGCGCCGCGCGGTGACCGAGAACGGCACGATCGCCGCCACGAACTCGAAGACCGACATCGCCATCGACGGCAACGGCTTCTTCGTGGTCAAGGACGCCACCGACGCGCCCTACCTGACCCGGTCCGGCAACTTCGTGGTCGACGGCACCACCGGCAACTTCACCAACGCCGCCGGCATGACCCTGATGGGCTACAGCCTCCTCGACGGCGAGCCCAACCCGACGCTCAACAGCGTCGCCGACATGGTGCCGATCAACCTCTCGTCGGTCAGCACCCGGGCGCAGGCGACCTCCGAGGGCAGCCTGTCGGGCAAGCTGCCCGTCGACGGGAACGCCGCGGCGGCCGGCCAGTACTCGAAGAAGTACTCCCTGGTGACCTACGACCGGCTCGGCCAGGCCAAGACCCTCGACGTCTACTTCGCGAAGAACACCGGCGGCACGTGGTCGATCTCGATCTACGACGCGGCCGCCAACCCGACCCCGGCCGGCACCACCCCGAACCTGCCGGCCGGCGCCGCGCTCGCCACCACGACGGTCGGCTTCGATCCTGAGGGCAAGCTCGCCGGCACCCAGGTCGCCGGCCTGCCGGTCGCCTATACGGGGCCGAAATCCATCAACCTGACTGTCCCGGGCGGCAACGGCGACCCGGTCGCCATCGACATCTCCGGCCTGAGTCAGCTCGCCGGCGACTACAGCGTCGAGGGCAAGGCCAACGGCAAGGCCCCGGCGGCGGTCACCGGCCAGGAGTTCGGCAGCGACGGCACCGTCTACGCCACCTTCAACGACGGCACCCGGCTGGCGGCCTTCAAGGTGCCCCTCGCCACGGTGGCGAGCCCGGACAACCTCGAGCCGCGCTCCGGCAACGTCTTCCGCCCGAGCGTCGATTCGGGCGACATCCAGGTCGGCTTCACCAGCCAGAACGGCCGCGGCGTGATCAAGGCGGGCGCGCTCGAGCAGTCGAACGTCGACGTCAGCTCCGAGCTCACCGCGATGATCGAGTCGCAGTCGATCTACACCGCCAACTCCAAGGTGTTCACGACCGGCAACGAGCTGCTCGACACCCTGATGAACCTGAAGCGGTAAGCCTGAGACCGGCTACCGGGAGCTGACAGATGGGCCTCTCGCTCGCGCTCACCACGGCGCGCTCGGCGCTGCTCGCCACGTCGAGCCAGATCGCGACCTCCGCGCGCAACACCGCGGGGGCGAACGATCCCGGCTACTCGCGCAAGATCGCCACCCTGGTGACCGGCGCGGGCGGCGCGACGGTGGTCGTGACCCGCGCGAGCGACGCGGCCCTGTTCGCCCGCACGCTCTCGGCCGGCGCCGCCTCGGCGGGCGCCCAGGCCCTCCTCGACGGCCTCACCGCCCTGTCGCGGACGGTGGGCGACACCGCCGATGCGGGCTCGCCGGCCGCCCGGCTCGGCGCCCTCAACGCGGCCCTCCAGGCCGCCGCCAACCGTCCGGACGACGCCGAGCTCGCCCGGGCCGCGGTGGAGAGCGCCCGCGACCTCGCCGCCAGCCTCAACGGGGCGGCGGCGGCCGTGCACGACGTGCGGGCCCAGGCCGACCAGGGCATGGCGGACTCGGCGGCGCGGATCAACGACCTGCTCGGCCAGTTCGACCGGGCCAACCGGGCGGTGATGCGCGGCACCGCGAGCGGCCAGGACGTCAGCGACAGCCTCGACGACCGCGACCGCGTCCTATCGCAGCTCTCCGAGGAGATCGGCATCCGGGTCGACAACCGCCCCGGCGGCGACATGGCGATCACCACGGACAGCGGCGTCGCACTCTACGACCGGGGCGCCCGGACGGTGAGCTTCACCCCGAGCGCGGGCTTCTCCGCGGGCACGGCCGGGGCCGCCGTCACGGTCGACGGCGTGCCGGTCACCGGCGCCGCCTCGCCGATGCGGATCACCGGCGGGCGCCTCGCCGGGCTCGCCAGCCTGCGGGACGAGACCACGGTCGCCTACGAGAACCAGCTCGACGCGATCGCCGCGGCCCTCGTCGACGCCTTCCAGGAGACGGACACCCGCAGCCCGGGCGACCCGCTCTACCAGGGCCCGGCCGCCGGCCTGTTCACGGCGGGCGCCGGCGGCGCCCTGCCGGCCTCGCAGGCGGGTCTCGCCACCCGCATCTCCCTCAACGCCGCGGCCGACCCGCAGGCGGGCGGCACGGTCGCGACCCTGCGCGACGGCGGCATGAATGGCAGCGCCTACCGGGCGAATCCCGGGACGGACGCGGCCTATGCCGACCGCCTGCGCGACCTGGCGAGCCGGCTCGCGACGGCGCGGAGCTTCGATCCCGGGCCCTCGCTGCGGGAGACCGCCACGCTGGCGGGCTTCGCGGCGGATTCCGCCGGCTGGCTCGAGGCGACCCGCAAGGCCGCCTCGACCGACTCGGCCTACCAGACGACGCTCCTGAGCCGGGCGAGCGACGCCCTCTCGAACGCGGTCGGCGTCAACGGCGACGACGAGATCGCCCTGACCCTGCAGCTCGAACGCTCCTACACCGCCTCGGCCAAGATCCTGACCATGGTGGACGACCTCCTGAAGACCCTCCTGGACGCCGTCCGGTGAGGCGCCTCGGGCGCGGCGTTCCAGAGACAGAGCCCTGCCAGCCATGATGACCACGAGCTACATCTCCAGCCTCGGCCTGTGGAACTCCTCCCGCAGCGGCACGAGCCGGCTCCAGGCCGAGATCGCCAAGGCCAACCAGGAGATCGTCGAGAGCCGCCACGCTGATATCGGCCTCGCCCTCGGCGGCCAGGTGAGCCGCAGCCTCGGCCTGCGCCAGAGCGCGGCGGAGATCGCCGCCCTCAAGGACGGCAACGGCCTCAGCGCCCTGCGCCTGAGCGCGAGCCAGTCGGCCCTGCAGCAGATGCAGAAATCGGCCGACGCCACCCTCGCCACCCTGACCGGGCTGCCGGCGGACAAGCGCGTCGCCGCGATGGCGGCCTCCGCTGGCGACACCCTCGCCTCGCTCACCGGCCTCCTCAACACCTCGGCGGACGGCCAGGCGCTCTTCTCCGGCACCAACACCCGGACGAGCCCGATCCGCGACGGGGCCGGAGCAGCGGCCGGCGACGCGGCGCGATCGGCGTTCCAGGCGGCCTTCGGCTTCCTGCCGAGCGATCCCCGCGCCGCCACCCTGACGGCGGCGCAGGTGACGAACTTCCTCGAAGGGACGGTCGCGGCCCAGTTTGCCGACCCGAACTGGGGCACCATCTGGTCGCAGGCCTCGGGCAACGCCGTCACCAGCCGGATCTCCCTGAGCGAGACCGTCACCACCTCCGTCACCGCCGACGAGACGGCCTTCCGCCAGCTCGCCCAGGCCGCGACCGTGGCGGGGCTCGGCCTCACCGGCCTCTCGGCCGATGCCCAGGCCGCCGTCTCCGAGCGGGTGATGGGCCTCCTCAGCAAGGGCAGCGCCGGGCTGGTGTCGCTCCAGGCCGATCTCGGCCGCAGCCAGTCGCGGATCACCGACGCCAACACCCGGCTCGACGCCCAGTCGAGCCTCATCACCAAGGAGATCGCCCGCCTCGAGGCGGTCGACCCGGCCGAGGCCAAGACCCGGCTCGACGCCGCGACGACCCAGCTTCAGATGTCCTACGCCCTCACCGCGCAGCTCCAGGGCCTCACGCTCCTGAAATACGTCGCGTAGCGCCCGGCCGCGCCGGCCCACGCGACGCCTTTTCGACACGCGCAGACACCAGACCGACGAGGCATCGGCCCGATGTACCGCTTTTCCTATTCCGAGATCCTGGAGGACGCCCCGGAGGTCGGCCGCGAGCGCGAATGCGCCGCGTTCGACCGGGCGCTCGCCCTCCTGCGCGACGCCGAGGCCCGCGGCCTCGGCGGACCGGAGCGGACCGCCGCCGTGGGGTTCGTGCAGGATCTCTGGAACGTCCTGATCGCCGATCTGCTGGCGCCCGAGAACGCGCTGCCCGCAGCTCTCCGGGACAACCTCGTCTCGATCGGCGCCTGGACCATGCGCGAGGCCGGCGAGGTGCTGCGCTCGCCCGAGCGCAGCCTCGCTGCCCTGATCGAGGTGAACACCTCGATCCGCGACGGGCTCAGGTGAGCGGCGCCATGCGTCTGTCGCTGCGAGCCGGGGAGCGGATCTACATCAACGGCGCCGTGCTGCGGGTCGACCGCAAGGTGGCGATCGAGCTCCTCAACGACGCGACCTTCCTGCTGGAGAGCCACGTGCTCCAGGCCGAGGAGGCAACGACGCCCCTGCGCCAGCTCTACTTCGCGGCCCAGACCATGCTGATCGATCCCGGCCAGGCCGAGGCGGGGCGGGCGCTCTACGACGGCATCCGGGCCGGCCTCCTCGCCACGACCGGCGAGGCGGTGCTGCGCGACGGGCTCGGCACGGCCCACGCCCTCGTCGAGGCCGGCCGCCTGTTCGAGGCGCTGAAGCTGATCCGCGGGCTCTACCCCCTCGAGGCCGCCCTGATGGCGGCGGGCACCGCGCCCGCCGCGCCGGTGCCAGCCCTCGCGGCGCTCGGCCGCCGCACCCGCGGCGTCGAGCGGCATCGGGAGCGCGGCGCCGGCCGGCCCCCGGCGGCGGGCCGCCGCTCCGCTTCCCCTGCCCTGCCCGCCCTCGACCCGGAGGCCTGAATGACCGTCGACAGCACCACCAGCGCCACCGCGGGCACCACTGCGACGGGCGCCGCCGCCAAGGCCGGCAGCTCCGTCGCCGCCAAGCTGAATTCGGACACCTTCCTGACGCTGCTGATGGCGCAGCTCAAGAACCAGGACCCGACGAAGCCGATGGATTCGACCGAGTATGTCGGCCAGATCGCCAGCTTCACGCAGGTCGAGCAGGCGACCAAGACCAACCAGAAGCTCGATTCGCTGCTCGCCTCGAGCTTCCTCGACCAGGCCGATACCGTCATCGGCCGCACCCTCACCTCGGCGGACGGCACCGTGACCGGCACGGTCCAGTCGGTCCGGGTGACGAGCGACGGGGCGCTTGCCCGCCTCACCAACGGAGCCGACGTGCTGCTCGCCTCCGGGGTCGTGATACAGTAGCCCGCGTGTCAGTCCCGCAGGCAGCCATCAGGGCACGGTCATGAACGAGGTCGACGCCCTTGAGCTCGTCCGCGCCGCGATCTGGACGGTGATCGTCGCCGCCGGCCCCGCGGTCGGCGCCGCGATGCTGGTCGGCATCGTGGTAGCCCTGCTCCAGGCTCTCACCCAGATCCAGGAGGTCACCCTGACCTTCGTGCCGAAGATCGTGGTGATCCTGCTGGTGCTCCTCGTCACCGGCACCTTCGTGGGCTCGCAGATCCACGCCTTCGCGGAGGCCGCCTACGGCCGGATCGCGACGGGGTTCTGACGCACCCGCCCAACCCCCACGCAAGCTAGCGGTGGCACACCTCATCGCGAAAAGCCTTCGCGGAGGATGGTGACGTCATGGCGGTGGGCGCGGCGCTCGCGGTCGAGCGCAAGTCGCGGCGGGATTTCGGCTTCGCGGCCGGCATCGTGGCGATCCTGGCAGTGCTGTTCCTGCCGGTGCCGGCGGTGCTCATCGACATCGGGCTCGCCTTCTCGATCGCCCTGTCGGTGCTGATCCTGATGGTGGCGCTCTGGATCCAGAAGCCGCTCGAGTTCTCGTCCTTCCCGACCGTGCTGCTGATCGCCACGCTGCTGCGGCTGGCGTTGGGCATCGCGACGACGCGGCTGATCCTGGCCAACGGCCAGAACGGCGTCGACGCCGCCGGGCACGTCATCCAGGGCTTCTCGCAGTTCGTGATGAGCGGCGACTTCGTGATCGGGATCGTGGTGTTCCTGATCCTGATCACGGTCAACTTCCTCGTCATCACCAAGGGCGCGACCCGCATCGCCGAGGTCGGCGCCCGCTTCACCCTCGACGCCATCCCCGGCAAGCAGATGGCGATCGACGCCGACCTCAATGCCGGGCTGATCGACGACAAGGAGGCGCAGCGCCGGCGCCGGGAGCTCGAGGAGGAGAGCGCCTTCTTCGGCTCGATGGACGGCGCCTCGAAGTTCGTGCGCGGCGAGGCGGTGGCCTCGCTCATCACGATCGCGGTCAACGTCTTCGGCGGCATCATCATCGGCACGACGCGGCACGGCCTGCCGCTCGGCACCGCCGCCGACATCTTCACCAAGCTCTCGGTCGGCGACGGCCTCGTCTCGCAGATCCCGGCCCTGATCGTCTCGCTCGCCGCGGGCCTGCTCGTCTCGAAGGGCGGCACACGGGGCACCGCCGAGCAGGCGGTGATCGGCCAGCTCGGCGCCTATCCGCGCGCGCTCCTAGTGGCGGCGGCCCTGATGGGCGTGTTCGCCCTGGTGCCGGGCCTGCCCTTCCTGCCCTTCGTGGCCCTGAGCGGGCTCCTGTTCTTCGTCGCCCGCACGATTCCCAAGCGCCTCGAGGCGCAGGCCGCCGCTGCGGAAGCCAAGGCGAAGGCGGAGGAGGCGCAGCGGCAGGCCGAGGCGAAGGACTCGGTCAAGGATTCGCTGAAGACCCCGGAGATCGAGCTGTGCCTCGGCCGCCAGGCGGCCTCGCAGATCCAGGCCTCCCACGCCGAACTCGGCCACCGGGTCGCCAAGATGCGGCGCAAGTTCGCCCGCCAGTACGGCTTCGTGGTGCCGGACATCAAGGTCACCGACAACCTCTCGCTGCCGCCGAAGAGCTACCAGATCCTGATCCACGGCACCGTGGCGGCCGCCCAAGAGCTGCGCCCGGGCGAGATGCTGGTGGTGGTGGGCGACGGCCCCCGCCCCGACGTGCCGAGCGACGAGGTGCGCGAGCCCGCCTTCGGCCTCAAGGCCCTGTGGGTGATGGATTCCTACGCCGGCGAGGTGCGCCGCGGCGGCTTCGAGCCGATCGACGGCGCCTCGGTGCTGCTCACCCACCTCTCCGAGGTGATCCGCAACAACCTGCCGCAGTTCCTGTCCTACAAGGACATGCGCGGCCTCCTCGACCGCCTGGATCCCGAGTACAAGCGCCTCCTCGACGAGGTCTGCCCGTCGCAGATCTCGTATTCCGGCCTGCAGGCGGTGCTCAAGCTGCTGCTCTCCGAGCGGGTCTCGATCCGCAACCTGCACCTGATCCTGGAAGCCATCGCCGAGATAACTCCGCACGCGCGCCGGGCCGAGCAGATCGCCGAGCACGTGCGGATGCGCATGGCCCAGCAGATCTGCGGCGACCTCGCCGAGAACGGCGTGCTCAACGTGCTGCGCCTCGGCGCCAGCTGGGACCTGTCGTTCCACCAGAGCCTGAAGCGCGACGCCAAGGGCGAGGTCGTCGAGTTCGACATCGACCCGCGCCTCGTCGAGCAGTTCGGCACCGAGGCCGCGGAGGCGATCCGTACCCGGATGCGGGAGGTGCACAGCTTCGCCCTGGTCACCGCCCCGGACGCCCGGCCCTACGTGCGGATGATCATCGAGCGGATCTTCCCGACCCTGCCGGTGCTCTCGCACCTCGAGATCGCCCGCGGCGTCGAGATCAAGTCGCTGGGCACCATCTCGTGACGGGGATCGGGCCGGACAGCTTCCTCGCCGTCTTCCTGATCTTCTGCCGGGTCGGCGGCTGCCTCCTCGTCGTGCCGGGCTTCTCCAGCCCCCGGGTGCCGCAGCAGGTGCGGCTCCTCATCGCGGGCGCCGTCTCGCTGGCGATCGCGCCCCTGATCGTGCCGCAATTCGAGCCGCGCCTGGCCGGCCAAGTCCCGGCGCAGACGCTCGTCTGGATCGCCAGCGAGACCCTGACCGGGCTGATGATCGGCTTTCTCGGCCGGATCTTCATCCTGGTGCTCGAGACGGTCATGAACGCGACCTCGGTCATGGTCGGCTTCGGCGGCATGCCGGGTTCGCCGGTGGAGGGCACCGACCCGGTGCCGGCAGTGGAAGGGCTGATCCTGCTCACCGCGACCGCGATCCTCTTCGCCGCCGACCTGCACTGGGAGCTGTTTCGCGGCCTCGTCGAGTCCTACGCCCGCATTCCGCCCGGCGAGGGCGTCGGCGCCCAGGTGGTCCTGACCCGGATCGTCGACCAGGTCGCCGCCGCCTTCATGCTGGGCCTGCGCATCACCGCGCCGTTCATCATCTACGCCATCCTGTTCAACCTGGCGGCGGGCTTCGTCAACAAGCTCACCCCGACGATCCCGGTCTACTTCGTCGCCACGCCCTTCGTGATGTTCGGCGGCCTCCTGATGCTCTACTATCTCGCGGGCGAGTTCATGACCCAGTTCCTCCTCGGCTACGCCTCCTGGCTGCGGCGCGGCTGATGGCGGCGGGCACCGGCAGCCGGCTCGCGCGGGCAAAGCGCCTCGTCGCCGTGCAGGAGCAGATGCGGAGAGCCGCCGAGATCGAGCTCGCGGCGACCCGCGAGCGCGGGGCGGCGCTCGAGGCCGACCGGGCCCGGCTGCTGGCGGCGCTCGCCTCCTCCGACCACGGCGCGATGCTGCTCGAGGCGACCGCCAAGC
>NZ_LABY01000259.1 GCF_001043975.1 Methylobacterium variabile | reverse complement strand
CGCTCGCCGGCGCGGTGCCGGTCCTGGTCCTCACCGCGCAGGTGGCGGCGTCGCTGCCGTCCCTGCGCCCAAGCCGTCTGCCGGCGCGCCGCCCGTCCCTGGCGGTGCTGGTGCCAGCCCACGACGAGGCCGGCCTGATCGCCGGCACGGTGGCGGCCCTGCGTCCGGGCCTCGCCCCGGGCGACCGCCTGCTGGTGGTGGCCGACAATTGCCGCGACGCCACCGCCGCCGCCGCCCGCGCCGCCGGGGCCGAGGTGGTGGAGCGCCACGACCCGTCACGGCGCGGCAAGGGCTACGCCCTCGATTTCGGCTTCCGGCACCTCGCTCGCAGCGCTCTGCCCGAGACCCTGGTGGTGGTCGACGCGGACTGCACCCTGGCGCCGGCCTGCCTCGACCGGATCGCGCGCCTGAGCGCCGCCCTCGACGCGCCGGTGCAGGCGGCCTACCGCCTCGAGCCGCCGCCGCAGGCCTCCTCGGCCTTGCGCCTCGCGACCTTCGCGACGGTGCTGAAGCAGATCGGCCGCCCCCTCGGCTCGAGCCGGCTCGGCTGGCCGTGCGGCATCTCCGGCACCGGCTTCGCGGTGCCGACGCGGCTCCTCGGCACGGTCGGGCTCGCCAACGGACATCTCGCCGAAGACCTCAAGCTCGGGCTCGACCTGGCGCTCGCCGGCCACCCGCCCCGGTTCTGCCCGGAGGCCGAGGTGGTGAGCGTCCTGCCCGCCGGCGCCGCGGCGCGGCGCGCGCAGCAGACCCGGTGGGAGCACGGCCATCTCTCCCTCATCCCGCCCTACGCCGCCGCCCTGATCCGCGCCGGGCTGCACCGGGGCGACGCCAGGCTCGTCGCGATGGCCCTCGACTTGTGCGTCCTGCCCCTGGTGACCCTCGGCCTCGCGGAGGCCGGGCTCCTCGTCGCGGCCCTGGCCTGGTGGGCGCTCGGCGGCGGGAGCGTGCCCCTGCTGATCGCCGGCACCAGCCTCGCCCTCCTCCTCCTCGCCTTCGGGCTGGCGGTCCCGCGCTGGGGCCGCGGCCTCCTCGGCTGGCGCGACGCCCTGGCCCTGCCCGGCCTCGTCGCCGGGAAGACCGGCATCCTCGCGCGCTTCGCGGTGCGGCGGCAATCGGAGTGGGTGCGGACCGAGCGGGCCGGGGAGGGGCCGTCGGCGCGGTAGCGCCCTTTCGGCCGGCCGCGGCAGCCATGCCCAGCCCAGGTAATACGCGTTCCGCTTGATCTGTTCGAATAAAGGCAGGACGCATCTCCCCTCTCCCGTGCGGGAGAGGGGTCGGGGGTGAGGGTGACACGCTTCCGTGTAAAGCACTGAGCGTTGTGCTTGCAGCGGGGCGGTTGGAGCTAGACTCAGAACCGCAGCACCCTCACGCCTACCCCTCTCCCAGACGGGAGAGGGGATCCCGCGCTTTACTGGTACAGAACGGATCCGGCGAATTTCGTCTCAGGCCGGGCTTCCCCGTGCCGTCGCCCGTTCGGCTCGGCTGGCGCCGCCGAACGAGTCCGTCCGACGGCGCCGTGGCCTCACGGAATGCCGGGCTCGCGAAGCTCCCCCGCCTGGAAGGCGAGGGACTGCCGTGTGCCGCGGGCCGGCCGGTCGGCGCGCCGCGCCGCCGCGTCGAGCCGGTCGAGGAGCCGCCGCGACACCGACGGATCGACCTTGCGGGCGAATGGCGCCCCGGACGCCAGGATGGCGTCGTGGTCGTGCTCGGTCAGGATCTCCGGGGAGATGCCGCCGGCCCAGCGGATGAAGTGCGAGCCGTACCGCCGGCCCTCGACCGGCTCGGGCTGGCCCGTGCGATCCACCGGGTCCCGCCAGATGAAGCCGCGCCGGGAGGTGCTCATGACGAGCGACGGCAGCACGAGCTCGTCCGGCACCACGGCGGTGCGAAACCACGCGAGTTCCTGCGGCCGCTGCGCGATGCGCGCGAGGATCTCGTCGACGGCGCCCCGGGTCAGCGCCCACCAGCAGGACCCCCAGTACAGCTCCAACTCCGGATGGCGGAGGCGGGGCAGCATCCGGCCCAGCCGCGCGCCCCACACCACCAGATGGCCGCTGGGCGACGTCCGGGGGTTGAGCAGCCGGAAATTTCCGAGATGGTGGTGCTGGATGTAGGTGTCGCAGAACCGCGACCCCTTCGCGTCGAGCTTGTGCTCGACGTTGATGTACTCGAGGTCCCGCTCCATCTCCCGGGCGATCTCTGTTATCGACCGCGTCGGGTAATCGGCGCCGGACAGGAGGCAGAACCGCTCGGCGTCGGGGGAGCCCCGGTGCGCGGCGCGGATCAGGTTGAGGATCGCCTCGACGACGGAGAACCCGCCCCACAGCACGCCGACCCGGTCCCGGTCCGGCAGGATCGTGCATCCCGGCCGGCGCCCGAGCGCGGCGACGAAGGGTCCGATCTTCGCGCGCCTGTCGATGTGGACGTAGATGTCGACGAAGGGCGCGCTCAGCCGGTCGACGAGCCTCTCGACCTGCTCCGGATGCGCGTGCGCCATGATCAGGATGGCCATGCGCCTGGGTTCCCGGTCGAGATCCGCACCGGTCTCATCGGCTATCGGCATGCCGTCGCTCCCCTTCGTTGCACTCGAGCGCCTCTCTGCTGTCCTCGATCGTGTCCCGCGCGGGCCGGCGACGACAGGTCGGCAATGGGGGCGGCCCGGGTTCCACTTTTGGCGCATGCCGGCGGTCATCGACGGCCGCGCACGCTGCCGGACCCGCCGCTGCCCCTGTCGCCGGTCAGCCCGACGGGCGCTCCGACGCGTCGGCCCGGGCCGCGGGGCGGGGGGCACGAGCGGCCCGGGCCTGCGCCGCGTCCAGCACCGCCGCCATCGCGGGCGCCACGGCCGCGAAGGTGGTGCCCTCCTGCACGGTGCGGCGGGCGCCTTCGCCGAGGCGCGCTCGCGTGGCGGGGTCGTCCCACAAGGCCGCGATGGCGGCCGCGAGCGCTCCGGAATCCTCCGGCGGCACCAGGTGGCCGTTCCACCCGTCGATCACGTAGTCCTCGGTTCCGGCGGCCCGCGTCGCCACCACGGGCTTTCCGAGCATCATCGCCTCCAGCACGGTGACCTGGCCCGAGGTGAAGGCGGTGTCGCGCAGGGGCACGACGTTGACCCGGGCCCGGCCGCACAGGTCGTGGCACTCCGCGATGGCGAGGTTGCGCCGCATGGTGACGTTCGGCGGAAGCGACAGGCCCGCGGTGGCATGGGTGCCGGCCACGATCACGGTCGGCAGGCCGAGGCGCGCCGCCGCCTCCACCAGGGTGCGGTAGTCGCGGTTGGCCGAGCCCATGGCGAGGATGAAGGGCGCTGCCTCGTCCTCCCGCGTCTCCCGTGGCTCGTCGCGAATCGACAGGGGCACGAACACGAACCGCTCCCGGGGCAGGTTCAGCCACGCGGCGTAGAGCGCGACCTCCCGGCGGGAATGCACCACGAACACGTCGACCTGCCGCAGCACGGCCCTGGCGAGGCGCGCCTTCCAGCCCCCCGGCGTCCGGCCCAGGTTGAAGCACCAGGCGACGAGCGGCACGTCGGATCGCCCGAGGAGCAGCTTGAGGAGCGCCGCCGTCACGGCGAGCTGCGGGAAACCGGTGAGGAGGCCGGCCCCGCCCCGGGGCGCCGCCCGCACCAGGCGCCAGGCGCCCCAGGCGTGGCGCAGGTAGTCGAACCACTCCGACAGGCCGCTCGCGGCCCGCGAGCGGTCGTGGACGTAGAGCGCCGGCGCCGTCACGAAGCGGGCGCCCCCGCCGACGTAGCGGGTGATCCAGTCGCCGTCCTCGTCCCGCGAGAAGGGGGTCGCGACGATCCACTGCATCGAGCCGTCTCCGTCAAGGCCGTCCGCGGTCCCGCCGCGGTCACGGGCGGAGCCTAAGGCGCCCGCGGGCGAGCGGGAGCGGGCCAATCCGGCGGCGGCCCCGGCCAGAAAGGCGACGGACCGCCCAGAAAGGCGGAGCCGGACCCGCGCCCTCCGGCGTACCGGCCGCGCCCGAAGGCGGCGCTTCGCCCGCACTGGCGTCAGGCTACCCTGCGGCCGGATCCCGCCGCAGGTCGACCTCGACCGGCTCAACCAGGCGCCGGAGGACCGTGCCCTCGCCCGGGCGTTCCAGGAATTCGGCGGCTACATCACCGACACCGCCGCCCGCACCCTGGTGATCGCCTACCTGGAGGAGGGCTGCACCGACGCCCGGATCGACCACCTGCACTCGGAAGGACGCGATCCTCTCGGTGCTGGCGATGGTGACGAGCAACGGCGCCGCTCAGCCGGGCGGCCCCGGCGCCCGCGTGGCTCCCCCGCCGCTCAAGGGAGAGTGAGGCGACGTCCGAGTGGGTCCTCGAACCGTTCGGTTGCCGGACACCCGCCCCGCGCCCGGGGCCCTGCACGAAGCCCGCAACGGCAGGCGAGCGTTCCCGCTCCGAAGACGTGCGGAAGAGCGTCGGGGCTCTGATCGTCAGCTAAAGGAGCGGACCAGCCGCGAAGCGCGTGACGGCGCCATCGAGCAGCCTCCCGCTGCACGACCAAGCAGCGCGAGCCCTCGCATTGTCCGGAGGGGTCCCGGGCGGCGGGGGCGGATCCGCGAAAGCCGATGCTCGAAACACTGAAAAGCTCCCGGGCCGGCTCTCGCCGTCGGCCGAGGAGGGAAATCCGGCAATACAACCAAACTCAAGCGGGAGGCTCATCTCCTGGGGCCGGCCAATCCGGCATCGAGGGCCTCGGGCGATGTCCGCGGCGGGCGAACCGGCGCGGGAGACCTCCCCCGCGCCCCCGCGGCGCTCACATCTTCAGATCGGAGCGGGATTCGAACGCCCGGATCGCCACCTCGGTCCGGTTGGTCGCCCCGACCTTGCGCATGATGTTGCGCACGTGCACCTTGACGGTGCTCTCCTTCATGTTGAGCTCGAAGGCGATGATCTTGTTCGCCTTGCCCTTCTGCAGCTGCTCGAGCACCGCGGTCTGGCGCGGGGTGAACTGGCTGCGAGGATCGGCCGCCCCGGTCTCCTCGGACCCGGCCCGGCGCTGAAGCAGGCAGCTCGCCGGCACGAACACGCCGCCGGCCCGCACCAGGCGCATCGCCTCAATCGCCACCTTGAGGCTGACATTGGTCGGGATGTAGCCGCGGGCGCCCTCGTTGAGCCGCTCGACGATTTCGCCGGGGTCCTCGCTGTCGCACAGCAGCACCAGGCTGGTGTTCGGGCCGATCCGCGAGCGCAGGGCGGCCTCGCGCTGGGCGTTGCCGCGGCCGGCCTCGCGGGGATCGTAATAGAGCACCACCAGGTCGCCGTCCCGATGGCCGACCTTGCCCCGCTCCCACTCGTCGATCGACGCGAAGGTCACGACATCATGGTCGGGGATCGCCTCGGCGAGGCAGTTGCGCAGGCATTCCCGCACAAGTTGCCGCGGCTCGATGATCGCGATGGCGGGCTTCAAGCCGGTCTCCTCGCCGGGCCCTGGCGCATCCGCCACCGTCTCACTCACCTCGACCAGTCTGCGGCCCCGCGAAGCGAGGCCGTAATCAACGAGAGCAGGCGTCGACATTGCTTCACCTCCACCACTGTACGATCAATCGTTATTATTGGATTGGTCTCACGGATCGACGGTCACGGCGCCCGGAACACCACGCAGCGCCACCCCTTACCCGAAGCCGGATCGGCGAGGAGCGGGGCGCTAACAGGCTTTCGACTGCGTATCCAGTCGATCCGGCCCTTCGCGTCCGTCCGTTCCTCCTGAAAGCAGTCCTAACACGGCCATAGACCAGTTACAATCCTAAATGCATCCATCTCCGGTGGCCTTTTCTGATACATTTTCGTGATTTGATTGACGACCGGTGGGTTCAGTCATTTGATACACACGCAAAGCGTGTATTGGCGGCCCGGTCCTCGAAGCAATATTGAAGTTACAGTAAAGTGTTCAGGCATGAGAAGACGCTCGACGGGGCCGTGGCACCTCGCCGAGCGGACTAGACTTTCAGGATGAAGGGGTTCGATTGCCTCGGTGCCTGGGTGCGGCTGCCCGGAGCGAGGGTTCGGCGGCGAGGATCCGGGCGGGGCGGATCAGCGGCGAGCCGTCATCGACAGGCCGGGCTGTCGAGAGCACGCGCGCCCGCGTCCAGGACGGCCTGGGCCGTGTCGGTCCCGGCAGGAAGCAGGGCGGAAATCGGCCGTCGCCCCTCGTCCTCGATCCGCGTCATCACAGCTCCCGTACATCAATTAATGTATAGAAACCGACATTGCCGCCGTTCGGAGCCATGCCTTACCCGTGATCAACAATCATCCAAAGCATGTCAGGTAAACCATATCGTTTGATAATTTTTGGTTCAAATGATGCGGTGCACCGAAGCGGGTCATGACAAATCATCGGCGAGCTTTCGGCTCGCCGATGATCCGTTCGTTGCAGCGGTCCGGGCGGAAGCCCCGCCCGTGGAATGTCAGGCGCTGAGAGGGAGGGCGGACCGCCCGGCCAGGGTGTCCGCCAGGGCGGCGGCGACGTCGTGGACGGTCTCCTCGCCCATGCCGGCGTAGAGCGGCAGCAGGATGCAGCGGTCGCGCGCCGCCTCCGAGTGCGGCAGGGGCGCCCGGAGGGGAAGCCCGGCGTAGGCCGGCTCGAGGTGGATGCACATCACGCCGCGGCGGCTGGCGATGCCGCGGTCGAGCAGGCCCTGCATCACCGCGACCTGATCGGCTCCCCGGGGCAAGCGCACGCAGTAGCTCTGCCAGTTCGACCGCGCCCAGTCCGGCTCGGTCGGGACCTCGACGCCGAGACCCGCGAGGGCCTGCGCGTAGACCTCCGCGAGCCGCCGGCGCTCCGCCACGATGGCGTCGAGGCGGCCGAGCTGCACCCGGCCGATGGCCGCCTGCAGGTCCGTCAGCCTGTAGTTGTAGCCCGTGGTCGGATAATCCTCGAACACCACGGCCCGGCTGGCGTGCCGGGCGACGTCCGAGACGCCCATCCCGTGCTGGCGCCAGAGCCGGAACTGGTGGTCCCAGGCGGCGTGCCGGGTCACCAGCATCCCGCCCTCGCCGGTGGTGAGGATCTTGCGCGGGTGCAGCGAGAAGCAGGCGACGTCGCCGAGGGGCCGGCCGATCCGCTGCCACTCCCCGTCGACCCGGATCTGCGAGCCGATGGCGCAGGCGGCGTCCTCCACCAGCCTGACCCCGTGGCGGCGGGCGATCGCGGTCAGGCGGGCCATGTCGCAGGGCATGCCGATCTGGTGCACGGCGAGGATCGCCCTGGTGCGGGGCGTGATCGCCGCCTCGGCGAGGTCCGGGTCGATGGTCAGGGTGACGGGGTCGATGTCGACCAGCACCGGCTCGGCCCCGCACTGCCGGATGGCGTTGGCGCAGGCGATGAAGGTGTGGCTGACGGTGACGACCTCGTCGCCGGGCCCGACGCCGGCGGCGAGCAGGCCTAAGTGCAGGGCCGTGGTGCAGTTCGAGACCGCGCAGGCATGGGGCGCGCCGACCGCCGTCGCGAACTCGGCCTCGAAGGCCGCGACCTGCGGCCCCTGCGTGAGCCAGCCGGAGCGGATGACGGCGCTCGCCGCGTCGACCTCGGCCTCGCCGAGACTCGGCTTGATGATCGGGATCACGAGGCGAGCTCCATCATGGGGGCGACTTTGGGGGCCACGGGCTTGCTGTTGGCCCGCCACCAGGCGACCAGCGCGTCGAGGCCCTCGTCGAGGCCGATTCCCGCCTGGAAGCCGGTCAGCTCGCGGGCGAGGCTCACGTCGGCGAGCCGGCGGGGCACCGGGTTGACGCTGCGCTCCGCCTCGTGGACCGGCACCAGGTCCGGCCGGCCCATCACCGCGGCGAGGCGCTGCGCCAGCCCGAGGAGCGAGGTCTCCTCGCCCCGCCCGACGTTGAGCGCCACGTCGCTCGCCGGCGAGAGCGCCGCCAGCACGTTGGCCCGGGCGACGTCGCGCACGTCGACGAAGTCCATGGTCTGGAGGCCGTCGCCGAAGATCAGCGGCGGCTCGCCCCGGGCGATCCGCTCCATCCAGCGGATCAGCACCTCGGTGTAGCGCCCGTGGAGGTCCATGCGCGGGCCGTAGACGTTGAAGTAGCGCAAGGCGACGTAGTCGAGCCCGGCCATGTCGTTCCAGGAGCGCAGCAGTCCCTCGCCGAAGCTCTTGGCTGCGCCGTAGAGCGTGCGGTTGCCGGAATGGGGCTCGGCCTCCGGCGTCGGGAAGGTCGTGGCCATGCCGTAGACCGAGGCCGAGGAGGCGTACACCACCTTGGCCACCCGCTCCTCGACGCAGAGCTCCGCGAGGGAGGCGGTCGCGTCCACCATCACCTCGATCGCCTCGCGCGGCTCGGCGGCGCAGTGGGTGATGCGCAGGGCCGCCTGGTGGAAGACGGTGTCGCAGCCCGCCACCAGCCCGGCCATCAGGTCGCGGTCGCGGATGTCGCCGATGACGAGCTCGACCGCGCCGGACGCCATGGCGCCCGAGAGGTTCTCGGTCCGGCCCCGCACCAGGTTGTCGACCACCACGATCTCGCGGCAGCCCCGCGCCACCAGGAGATCGACGATGTGGGAGCCGACGAAGCCGGCGCCGCCGGTGACGAGGACGCGGCCGAGAGGTCGGGACGGCTCACACGGCTTCAGCATAACGGTCTCCCAGGCTGTCGGTCAGGGCCGAGACCACGGTGGCGATCTGCCGCTCGGTGATCTCGGGAAAGAGCGGCAGGGACAGCCACTCGCCGGCGAGCGCCTCCGAGACCGGGCAGGGCGTGCCGAGGCGCACCTGGTCGGCGTAGGCCGGCTGGTGGTGCACCGCCCTCGGGTAGTGGATGCCGGTGGCGACGCCGGCCTCCTGCATCCGCGCCCGCACCGCGTCGCGATCCGGCACCCGCACGGCGTAGACGTGGTAGACGTGCTCGCGCCCGCCGGCTTTCGGCGCCTTGAGGCCGGCTTGCGCCAGCAGCACGTCGTAGCGCGCGGCCGCCCGCCGCCGCCCTTCCGTCCAGCCGTCGAGGTAGCGCAGCTTCACCCCGAGGGCGGCCGCCTGCACCGTGTCGAGGCGGTAGTTGTAGCCGGGGCGGACGTGGTTGTAGCGCCCCTCCTGGCCCCAGTCGCGCAACGAGCGCAGGGTCCTGGCGATGTCGGGGTCGGAGGTGGTGATCGCCCCGCCCTCGCCGCAGGCGCCGAGGTTCTTGCCCGGGTAGAAGCTGAAGCAGCCGACCGTCCCGAAGGCGCCGGCCTTGACGCCGCCCCGCTCGGCCCCGTGGGCCTGGGCCGCGTCCTCCACCACCGCGATGCCGTGGCGCTCGGCGATGGCACCGATCGCCGCCATGTCGGCGAGCCGCCCGTGCAGGTGCACCGGCACCACCGCGCGGGTGCGGGGCGTGATCGCCGCCTCGAACGCCGCCGGATCCATGGTGTAGGTCTGGGGATCGACGTCGACCAGGACGGGCCTTCCTCCGGCGTAGAGGATCGCCGCGACGGTGGCCACGAAGGTCATGCCGACGGTGATCACCTCGTCGCCCGGGCGCACCCCGGCGGCGATCAGCCCGAGATGGAGGGCCGCGGTGCCGGTGCTCACCGCGACCGTCTCCGTCGTCCCGCAATGGGCGGCGAAGTCGCGCTCGAAGGCGGCGACGGGGGGGCCGAGCACGTAGGCGCCGCTGCGCAGCACCGCGAGCACCGCCTCCTCCAGGGGCTCCTGCACGGCCCGGTACTGGGCCTCGAGGTCGAGAAGCGGGATCATCAGGCAGCCCTCAGGGACGACAGGTCGATCGGGTGGCCGCGCTGGGCCAGCGACTGGGAGGCGGCCTCGAGCAGGCGCACCACCCGCAGGCCGCTCTCGCCCGAGGTGAGCGGGACCTGGCCGTGCGCCGCGCAGTGGGCGAAGTGCTCGATCTCGGTGACGAGGGCTTCCTTGACCGGGATGTGCGGCGTCCAGACGTCGCCCATGCGGTAGGCCGGCAGGATCCGGCGGATCTCCTCCGGCGAGGGCCGCTCGTGGAACTCGACGCCGCGGTCGTAGACCTTCACCTTCTCGCTCGGCTCCATGTCGTCGTAGACGATCATCCGGCGGCTGCCGCCGATCAGCGTGCGGCGGATCTTCACCGGGGCGAGCCAGTTCACGTTGAGGTGCGCGGTGACGCCGCCCTCGAGGTAGATCGTGATGTGGGCGAGGTTCTCGGGGCTGCCCTTGATGTGCCCGGCACCGGTCGCCGAGATCGCCACCGGCTCGGCCGGCAGCAGGAAGTCCAGGATGGCGAGGTCGTGGACCGCGAGGTCCCAGATCACGTTCACGTCGTCCTGGAACAGGCCGAAGTTGATGCGCGTCGAGTCGTAGTAGAACAGGTCGCCCGTGACGCCGGTGTCGATCAGGTCGCGGATCTTCTGGACCGCGCCGGTATACACGAAGGTGTGGTCGACCATGAGCGTCAGGCGGCGCTTGGCCGCCTCGGCGACGAGGCGGGCGGCCTCGCGGGAGGTCGGCGCGATCGGCTTCTCGACCAGCACGTGCTTGCCGGCCATGAGCGCCGCGAGCGCGATCTCGTAGTGCAGGCGGGTCGGGGTCGCGATCGCCACCGCGTCGATCTCCGGGTCGGCCAGCATCCGCTGCCAGCCGTCGTCGATGGTCACTCCCGGGTGGCGGGAGGCGGCGCGGGCTTGCGCGGCCGGCGAGGGATCGGCGATCGCCTTGAGGTTGCAGCCGCCCGCCTCCGCGACGCAGCGGGCGATGTTCGGTCCCCAGTAGCCGTACCCGATGACTCCGATCCCGATCATGATGCCTCCGCGGGGTTGAGCAGGGAAGAAGGGTGAGAGGGGGCCGCCGCGGCGCGGGCGGGGACACCCGCCACGGTCGCGCCGGGCGGCACGTCGCGGGTGACGACCGCCCCGGGGGCGACCCGGGCGCCGGCGCCGATCGTGAGGCCGCACAGGATCGTGGCGTTGGCGCCGATGACCGCGCCGGCCCCGACACGCGTCGTCTCGAGGGTCCAGTCCTCCGGCCCCATCAGGGCGCCCGACGCCGTGACGGCGCGGGGGTGGCGGTCGTTGGTGAACATCACGCCGGGACCGACCGTGACGTCGTCCGCGAGCGTCACGCCCTCGCACAGGAAGGCGAGCGCCCCGATCCGGCAGCGCGCTCCGACGACGGCGCCGCGCTGGATCTCCACGAAGGGCCCGATCCGCGCGCCGGAGCCGACGGCGCAGCCGTAGATGTTGACGAGGGCGGGATCGGGCATGGCGGCGCTCGCATCGATCCTCGCGTTCACGACCGGCATCTCGTCCCGTCTCCCGTCCCGTCGATGTGCTGGGACGCTAGGCGGGCCACGAGGCCAAGTAATCGTGCCAATGCGACGGTGCTCGTTACGCCCAAATCACGCCGAACGGCGCCAGAACGGTCCGGTTCTGCTACCCCTTCGGAGGTATAGCGTCCGATGACGATCAATTCGGGCGGCCGGCAGGCCTCGCCGTTTTCCGGTCTGGGCAGGGGAGGGCGCGGATTCCGACACTCGTCCGCGAAGGAGCACCCTCATGCCGACCTTAGCGGATACCGCCCCGACCTGCGTCGTAAGGGGCCTGGGCTTCGATGCCCTGGCGACGGCCCTGGTCCGGGGCCGCACGACCATCTTCACCCTGAACATGATGCACATGCGGCTGCTGTCGCGGGACCCGGAGTTCCGCGAGAGCTACCGGCAGGCCACGATCGTGACCCTCGACAGCAACCTCCTGAACACCTGCTTCCTGCGCCGGCGCATGACCGTCGCCACCGGCAGCGACCTGGTGCAGCACCTCGCCGCCCGGGCCGCCTTGCGCGACCGCTCGGTCCTGGTGATCGGCAACGTGACGGCGGAGGAGGCCGGCGGGGTGATGCCGAGCCGGCATCTCGAGGTGCTGCGGCCGCCCTTCGGCTTCATCCGCGATCCGGCGGCGGTGGCCGACGTGATCGACCGGGTGCGGGCCTTGGCGCCGGACGTGGTCTTCATCGCCGTCGGCGCGCCGCAGAGCGAGATGCTGGCCCTGCGCCTGCGCCGCGCGGGCCTCGCCGCACCCTCGATCCTGTGCTGCGGCGCCGCCTTCGAGTTCGTCCTCGGCAAGCAGAGCCGCTCGCCGGTCTTCCTGCGCCGCACCGGCCTCGAATGGGCCTGGCGGCTCGCCAGCAACCCGCGCCGCCTCGCCGGCCGCTACGCCTCGGATGCGGGATTCATGCTCTCGATCCTGGGGCCGCTGACCCGCCTCGCGCGCTCGGGGGCGCTCAAGGTCGGTGGGCTGCAGCTGCAGTTCCGGCAGGAGGCGGGGCCGGCGCCCAAGGCCGGGCTCGGGCGGGGGGCGCTGGGGGCGGGGTAGATGTCGAGATCGGTTCAACGATGACGGTGGGTTGAATCCGCACTCCCATCGACAGCTCCACCGTCATCCCGGGGCCGCGCAGCGGAACCCGGGATGACGGCGTACGCGTCATCGATGTCGGGACATGCCGAGCACGCACCCTCACGCAAAAAAGCCGCCTCGACCCGGGAGGGGAGGCGGCTTCTTCCGTTTCGCGAGGTCCCGAAGAGAGCTTACTCGGCAGCGGCGGGCTTCTTGCCCTTCCCGGTGCCGCGCTCGGCGCGCTCGGCGATGCGGGCCGACTTGCCGCGGCGATCGCGCAGGTAGTACAGCTTGGCGCGGCGGACCTTGCCGCGGCGGACCACCTTGATCGAGTCGATGTTCGGCGAGTAGATCGGGAAGACGCGCTCGACGCCCTCGCCGTACGAGATCTTGCGGACCGTGAAGCTCTCGTTGAGGCCGCCGCCGGAGCGGGCGATCACCACGCCCTCGTAGGCCTGAACGCGGCTGCGCTCGCCTTCCTTCACCTTGACGTTCACGATGACCGTGTCGCCGGGCTCGAAGTCGGGGATCGTCTTGCCGAGCTGGGCGATCTGCTCCTGCTCGAGCTGCTGGATGATGTTCATCTGTCAAACTCCTGCCGTCGCCGCCGCGCCCCGGGATGGGATCCGGCGTCAGGATTTCGGCGTCCTGTTGTGAGTTGCCGGCTCCTTACAGGAACGGTCGCGGCTTGTCGACACGGTCGGCGTCGGCAATTTCTCGCCGCGCGGCCGTTCGCGCCTGACCCGCGGGAACCGGACGCCGGGATCGCTGTTGTTTCGGCTCGGTGCCGCGCCGGCGCCCGGCGCGCCCGACACGAGGACACACGGAGGACCATCCGCCATGCTGATGCGTTGGAAGATCGCCGGACTGGCCGCCCTGGCGTTCGGCGGTCTCGCGGCCGCGCCCGCGAGCGCCGCCCCGGCCGGACCCGGCCTCGCCGGCCTGCTCGCCGAGGCGGCGGTGACGCAGGTCGCCCAGGGCTGCGGCCCCGGCTTCGCCCGCGGGCCGTACGGCCGCTGCCGGCCGATCTACGGTCGCCGCTTCTATGGTCCGCCGCGGGTCTATGGCCGGCGCTGCTTCGTGCGCCCGACGCCCTATGGGCCGCGCCGGGTGTGCCGGTTCTGACACGGCCCCGCGCGATGACGCATCGATGACGGTCTCGGGTTAGCCCAGGACCGTCGGCGGGCGGGGATCCTGAGGGGTCCCCGCCGCGCTCATCCGGTCCTCGGCCGGAACGCCACCAGGGTCATGTCGTCCCGGCGCGGCTCGGGCCCGCGATGGGCCGCGAGCGCCGCCTCCAGGGCCGCCACCTGCCCGTCGAGGGGCAGGTCCCGGTGCCTGGCCAGGATCTCGGCCACGCCCCGGTGACCGAGGAGCCGCCGGGACGCCCCGCCCATCTGGTCGCTGACCCCGTCGGTCATCAGGAAGAAGGTCTGGCCGTCCGCGAGCGGGACCGCCGTCCCGGACAGCGCCTCCTCCCGGCCGGTGCGCCGGTAGCCGAGGCCGTGGCGCCGGCCCTTGATCCGCGTGACCCCGGCCCCGTCGAGGACCGTGAGGGCGAGGCCGGCGCCGGCGAAGTGCAGGATGCGGCTCGCCCGGTCGAGGACGCAGACGCCGCAATCGAGCCCGTCATCCGACCCCTCCGGCGCCTCTGCCGCCCGTCCGGCCACTTGCCCGGTCTCCTGCCGCAGCCGCGTCCGCACCACGCCGTCGAGGGCGGCGAGGATGTCGTCGGGCCGGCGCAGGCCCTGGTCGTGCAGGATGCGGTCGAGGGCGGTCGCGACGATCAGGGTCAGGAAGGCCCCCGGCACGCCGTGGCCGGTGCAGTCGGCCACCACCACGATGCAGAGGCCGTCGATCTCCTCGAGCCAGAAGTAGTCGCCCCCGACGACGTGCAGGGGCTCCCACAGCACCGCGACCTCGAGCGTGGGCCCGCGCAGCGCGCCGGGGCCCGGCAGCACCGCCTGCTGGATGCGGCTGGCGTAGCCGAGGCTCTCCATCACCAGGCCGTTCGCCTCGGCGAGGCGGGCGTGGGTGCGCTCCAGCTCGGCGAGCAGGTGGCGGGCCTCGTCGCCGCTCTTCAGGCCCTCGACCATGCGGTTGAAGGCCGAGGAGATGTCGGCGATCTCCCGGCTCGGACGCTGACGGCCGGCGAGGTCGACCGTGACCCACTCCTTGTGCTCGACCCGCCCCATGGCGGACAGGAGGCGCGTCAGCGGCGCGAGCACGTGGCGTCGCACCGCGAGCCGCAGGGCCAGCGCGAAGGCCAGCATCAGGGCCAGGCTGGCGCCCAGCACCATCACGAACTGCTTCTCGGCGTTGGCCCGCAGGGCCTCGGCCGACAGGACCAGGGTCAGGCTGCCGGCGGGCTGCCCGGGCGGGCCGGCCTCGATCTCCGACCCGACCTGGATCCGCTCGAAGCCGCGGCCCCGGGGCTCCTCGCCGAGGCGCCCGACCACGTTGCCCGCGGCGTCGCGCAGGGTCGCGACCCGGAAGGCCGGGTCGAGGGCGAGGGCCTGGAGCTGCGGGCCATGAGAGGTGGTCCAGTCCGGTCGGGCCAGCGCCCGTGCGGTCATGTCCGCCATCATCTGCGCCCGTTCGCCGGTGAGGCGGATCTGGTCGCCGTAATTGACCCAGGCGATCACCACCTGGGTCGCCAGCACCATCGCGGCGATCACCGGGAAGAGGCGCAGGAAGAGCGCGTGGGCGAGGCCGTCGAGGTTGCGGCCGCGGGCGGCGCCGCGCAGGGCGCCCGGGCGCATCGTGTCGGCGCCGCCGTCCTGCGTGGTCGGCACCTCGGCGAAGCCGAGACCGGCCAGCGCGTCGCCCCGGCGCATCGGCCCGGCGCCCCGCAGGGAGCCGCCGCGCCGCGCGCCGCCGGGCTGCGGCGCGGGGGCCAGGGTCTCGCCGCTCAAGGAGCGGCCTCCGGGCTTGGGGGTGCCCGGTGCACCCGGTTGCGGCCGCCGTGCTTGGCGGCGTAGAGCGCCGCGTCAGCCCGGCGCATCGCCGCCTCGAGGCTCTCCTCCGGCCCGGCCGCCGCGAGGCCGATGCTGACCGTGATCCCGATCGGCCCGGTCTCGGTGGCGACCGGGGTCGCCGCCACGGCGGCGCGGATGCGCTCGGCGACCGCCGCCCCGTCCTCGACGTCGGTCTCGACCAGCAGGACGGCGAATTCCTCGCCGCCGAGGCGCCCCACCGTGTCGAGGGAGCGCAGGGCGGAGCGGCAGGCGGCCACGAAGCCGACCAGAGCCGCGTCGCCGGCCGCGTGGCCGTGGCTGTCGTTGACGAGCTTGAACCGGTCGATGTCCAGCATCAGCAGGCAGGCCGTCCGGCCGCTCCGGCGCCGCCAGTCCCGGGCGCAGACCTCGAGGAAGCGCCGGCGGGCGAGCGCCCCGGTCAGCGGGTCGGTGTCGGCGAGCCGCCGCAGCTCGGCCTCCAGGCGGGCGCTGGTCTCGATCTCGCCCGAGAGGGCGGCGTTGAGGGTCTGCAGGTCGCGCTGCTGCTCGCCCAGGCGCTTGTTGGCCTTCTGCAGGTCGGCCTGCATGCGGTCGCTCAGGCGCACCAGCCGCCGCTGCTCGCGGTAGCCCCGGCGATAGGCCTCCGCCAGCACCTTCACCCCGTCCGCCACCGCGGCGAGCTGGGTCAGCATCACCTCGGTCCGGTCGAGGATCGCCTCCTCGTTGTCGAACAGGCTGAAGACGTTGCCGGGCCTGCCGGCGCCCTTACGCCCGTCCGCGTCATCGCGCCCCGGGGGCGTGTCGCCGTTCGTCACCGTCGCGTGCTCCGGAGCCGCCCTGGTCTTCATGCCGCCGTCTCCTGCACCATCTCGAACCGGGCGTGCGAGAAATCGGCCGCGAAGTCCTCGCCGGCTTCCGCGATGGACTCGTCCCCCTCGGCGTAGAGCCAGCGGATCGTCACCGGGCGGCCGTCGGCGGCGGCGTCCTCGAGGGGCATGAACAGGTTCATCAGCGCCTTGGCGCTCGACGAGTTGAAGTACGACAGCGCGACGTCGAAGGTCAGGGGGGCGCCGTCCGTCTCCAGGCACCGGCGCAGGGCCTGAAGCAGCGGGCCGTAGAAGGCAGCGGCGTCCTCGGGGTAGGACTCGCCCCGCAGGAGCAGGTGCCCGGCCTCGAAGTCGAAGTCGACCAGCGGCGAGCGGCTGGTGGCGGGAATCTGGATCCGGTCCATCGTGGCGTGCCTCAGATGAAGGCCTTGAGGCAGAAGAAGCAGCGGTCGTCGCCGCGGTCCTGGAACTCGTACTCGACCGGGGCGCTGGAGCGCCGTGCGATCTCGATCAACCCGATGCTGCCGCCGAGGCTGCCCTCGTCGGCGGGCTGGCGCAGCCGCTCGCGGTAGTACCGCTTGAGCTCCTCGCCCGACAGGCCGGCGATGTGGTCGAGCCGGGCGCGGAGCGCCGTGACGTGCTCGCCCGGCACCTCGTTGCCGCAGGCGACGAAGAAGCGCCCGCCCTCGACCCCGACCACGATCAGGCCCGCGCTGACCATGCCGCCCTCGGGAGCGCCCGGCGGCACGAGCTTGTCGGCGGAGTAGCGGATGATGTTCTGGGCCTGCTCGACGAAGACCGAGAAGACGCGCTTCGACACCGAGGCGTCGGTGGCGCCCTGCTGCATGCGCAGCTTCAGCACCTCGCCGAGGGAGAACAGCACGTTCTCGGACAGGTCGCCGCCGAACGACAGGATGATCCCGTTGCGCCGGGACGCCTCGTGGAACGCCATGAAATCTCGTGCGAGCACCGATCTCTCCCGCCCAGGGTCCGGTCGCCACCGATTCGCGCCGCCTCGGTGCCGATTCCGGCAGGCCGGCCGCCGGCCCGTCGCAGCAGAACCGAAGACCCGGATGGTGCTCGAATCCCCAACCATCGGGCACCGCCTCCGAGCCCGCATCCGGGTCGGCCGCCGACAGCATACGTCACCGAGGCTCACCAGAGTGTTACGCCTTCGACACATGAGAGACTGTAACGAAGGTCAGGACAAGTCGCTCGTTCGACGCCAGTGACCGTGCGTGTCCAGGATCTGCTTAAAATGTTTGCTGTCTGCTTCGATATTGTGCAGAAGACACGGATCGGCGGGAAGTATTTTCCCTAGGTCAGCAAGTTGACGCGTGATTCGGTCTATCGGGTCTCCCATTCCGATGCGGGCCGGGCGGCTCGGGGCGCCCCCTTGCGGGCGGAGGGCCGCGCGGGCAGCATCCGGCTCGCGGCGGAGCACGTCCGGGCATGGTCGAGATCAAGCGGCGCCGGTCCTTCGAGGCCGGGCATCGGCTCAAGTTCATGGTGCTGGTCGACGAGACGCCGGAATGCGACCGCGCGGTCCACTTCGCCGTGCGCCGGGCGGCGCGGCTCGGCGCCCGGGTGGTGATGCTGGCGGTGGCCGAGCCGCCCGAGACCATGGAGTGGCTCGGCGTCGGCGACGCCATGCGGGCCGAGGCCGAGGCCGAGACGGCGGAGCGCCTCGAGACCCTGGCGGCGGCCGCGCGGCAGGCCGCGGGCGTCGATCCCGAGCTCGTGGTGCGCACCGGCGAGCGCGCCGACGCGATCCTGAGCCAGATCGAGGCGGACGAGGACATCGCCTTCCTGGTGCTCGGCGCCGCCACCGGCGGCGACGGACCCGGGCCGCTGGTCTCCTCGATCGCCGGCCGGACCGCCGGCAGCTTCCCGGTGCCGGTGGTGATCGTGCCCGGGGGCCTGAGCGAGGCGGAGATCACCGCCCTCGCGGGATGACGCGGCACTCCATTGAGCTTTCGCGCGTTCGGGTCCACATCTTCCCGCAGGCGCGGCGCCCTCACGGGCCCGAGCGCCGTTCCCGGCCGGCCTTGAACCGGCGCAGAGAACTTTCGAGGATCACCGATGTTCATCCAGACCGAAGCCACCCCGAACCCCGCCACCCTGAAGTTCCTGCCCGGCAAGGTCGTGCTGGCCGAGGGCACCTTCGAGGCGCGGGACGAGGGAGCCGCGACTCGCTCGCCGCTCGCCCGCGCCCTGTTCGGCGTGCCGGGCGTCTCCGGCGTCTATCTCGGCCACGACTTCATCTCGGTGACCAAGGCCGAGGGCGAGCCGGGCTGGCCCCAGGTCAAGCCGGCGGTGCTCGGCGCCATCATGGAGCACTTCATGTCGGGGGCCCCGGTCCTCGAGGCCGGCGCCGCCCCCGAGGAGCCGACGGAGGAGTTCTTCGACGAGGCCGACGCCGACACCGTCGCCACCATCAAGGACCTGCTCGAAACCCGGGTGCGCCCCGCGGTGGCCGGCGACGGCGGCGACATCACCTTCCGGGGCTTTCGCGATGGCGTCGTGTTCCTCGAGATGAAGGGCGCCTGCTCGGGCTGCCCGTCCTCCACCGCCACCCTGCGCCAGGGCGTGCAGAACCTCTTCCGCCACTTCCTGCCGGACGTGCGCGAGGTCCAGGCGGTCTCGTAGGCCCCGCGCCCGCGGCGCGGCGACCGCACAGGATCGCCGCCTCCGCTGCCCGGCGGTTTCCTCCCGGGCCGCGGATGATCTAAAGGCTGAACCCGGACCGGGCCGCCCAGCACCTGCGGGGCGGTCCTTCTTGTGTTAACCTGGCGGTGCCAAGCTGAGGACCGAGCGGCGGACCGGGATACGGCCCCGCGCGGCCGACGGGATGGACCCGTCCGCGGCGACGACACCGCGGGCGCGGAAGAGGGCGGAGCCTGAGAGACGTGCGTATCCTGGCCATCGACACGGCGCTCGAGCGCTGCGCGGCCTGCATCATGGCGGACGACTCGCCCGAGCCCCTGGCCCAGGAGAGCATGGACCTCGCGCGCGGCCACGCCGAGGCGCTGCTGCCGCTCGTCGAGCGGGTGGTGGCCCGGGTCGAGGGTGGGTTCGAGAGCCTCGACCGGGTCGCCGTCACGGTCGGGCCCGGCAGCTATACCGGCCTGCGGGTCGGCCTCTCCGCCGCCAGGGCCCTGGGTCTCGCCTGCGGCATCCCGGTCGTCGGCGTCACCACCCTGTCGGCGCTCCTCGCGCCGCTGCTCGCCGCCGACGAGGATTACCTCGGCCAGGGCTACCTCCTCGCCGCCGCCATCGATGCCCGCCACGGCCACGTCTACTTCCAGGCCCTGAGCCAGGACGGCGGCATCGCGGTGCCGCCGGTCCTGCTGCCGCTGGCCGAGGCGGTGCGGCTCCTCGGCTCCGGCCCCGCGGCGCTCGCGGGCTCCGCCGCTCCGGCGGTCGCGGCCGCCGCCGCGTCGCAGGGCCTGCGCGCCGTGGTGCCGGAGGGGCACATCGCCCCGCAGATCGCCTGGGTGGCCTCCCTCGGCCTCGTTGCCGACCCGGCCCACGCCCTGCCTCGCCCTCTCTACCTGCGCGGGCCGGATGCCCAGCCGCAGGACCACATGCGCCTCGCCCGCCGCTGACGGAGCCCCCGATGAAGTGGATGCCGTTCCGCTCACCCCCGACCGCCCACGTCGCGCCGCTGACCTCGGCCGACCGGGCGGCGGACCTCGCGGCGCTGCACGCCACCGCCTTCGCGCGGCCCTGGGAGGCGGACGAGTTCGAGCGCATGCTGTGCGAGCGCGGCCACGCCGCCCACGCGCTGATGCTGGGCCCGGTCCTCGGCGGCTTCGTGCTCTCGCGGCGGGTGCTCGATGAGGCCGAGATCCTCACCATCGTGCTCGGGCCCGCCTCCCGCGGCGCCGGCCTGAGCCGCCAGCTCCTCTCGTCCCACCTCGCGACCCTCGCGGACGGGGGCGTGCGCCGGGTCCACCTCGAGGTCGACGACGGCAACGTCCCGGCCCTCGCCCTCTATCGCCGCCTCGGCTTCGCCGAGACCGGCCGGCGGGCGAGCTACTACGCCCGGCCGGACGGCAGCCGCGCCAACGCGATCATGATGCAGGCGGCGCTGGGGTAGTGCCCGTGCCCCGGACGGCGGCCGCAATTCTGACGCAAGCTGACCCTAGGGAATGTGACGGGGCGGCTGTCCTGCGCGCAGCCGCGATGGAGCCACCTCGATGCCCCGCCGCCTGTCCGCGTCGCTCGCGGTCGCGCTCTGCCTCTCCGGCCCTGCCAGGGCCCAGTCCGGCGGCGGTCCGGATCTCGATTTCCTGCTTCAGATGAGCGGCCGCGTCTCCGGGGAGGAGCTGGCGAGCCGCGTCGCCGGCGCCGGTGCCCACCCGCTCGGGAGCCGGGACAATCCGGTGCGGGTGCTCGGCCCGCACGGCGAGCGCGCCTTCCTGGCCCGGCTGCGCTGCCCGGCCGGCGACGCGCCGGCCTTCGGGCGGATCGGCTCCTTCGGCGAGGGCCCCTACGGCTCGATTCTCGACGGTTACGGCCTGCGCTGCGGCGACGGCACGAGCGCGACCGTCTACATGGATATGTATCACCCCGGCCACGACGAGCGGCAGGCGCCCGCGGGCTTCACGCTGGTGCGCTGACCGCCCAGCCCGGTGGACGGCCCGGGCCGGACTTGGTATGCCCCGCACCGAGCGCGGCCGGGCCGCGCGGCCCGCAGACCGATTCGAGCCCCGCGCCCCGCCGCCCGATCCCATGACGTACCTCGTCGCCGGCCTGCGACTCCTCGCCTACGCGCTGACCTTCGCACTCCTCGCCGGGCCGCACTGGCTCGCCCTGCGATTCGGGCGCGGCGCCCTCGCCGGCTACGCGCCGGTCTGGCTGCACCGGGTCTTCCTGCGCCTGTTCCAGGTGCGGGTCACCGTCAGCGGCACGCCGCCGGCCCCCGGGGAGGCGGCGCTCGTGCTCGCCAACCACATCTCCTGGCTCGACATCCCGGTGCTCGGGGCCCTGCGCCCGCTCTCCTTCGTGGCGAAGTCCGAGATCGCCGGCTGGCCGGTGATCGGCACGCTCGCCCGGCTGCAGCGCACGGTGTTCATCGACCGCGCGCGCAAGCGCCACACGGCGGTCGTCAACACCGAGATGAGCCGGCGCCTGCGGGCCGGCGACCTGATCGTGCTGTTCGCGGAGGGGACCACCGGCGACGGCAACCGGCTCCTGCCGTTCCGCACCTCCCTGGTGGGCGCGGCGAGGTCGGCGATCACCGAGGGCGGGCTCGACCGGGTGCGCCTCCAGCCGCTCTGCATCGCCTATACGCGGCGCCACGGCCTGCCGCTGACCCGGGCCGAGCGCCCGGACATCGCCTGGTACGGCGACATGGAGCTCGCGCCGAGCGTCAAGCTGTTCTTCGAGCGCGGGCCGATCGACGTGACGGTGACCTGGGGGGCGCCGATCGCGTTCGCGGCCGGCACCGACCGCAAGGCCGCGACGGGGCTCGCCGAGGCGTCGGTGCGCCGGGCGCTGCAGGAGGCGGTGACCGGGCGTCCGCCGGCTCCCGTTCCCGACGCGCCGAGCGTGGGCGCGCGGCCCGCCACCGCGGCCCCGCCTATTCTCATTCCGGCCGCGACGGCCTAAATGACGGAAGGGCCCGCCGCGCGCGGGCCGCCCCGCCGCATCCGATCACCTCCTCAGGGCCGGTTCGTTGAAGAAAGCGTTCGTCAAATCCTACGGCTGCCAGATGAACGTCTACGACGCGTCCCGGATGGTCGACCTGCTCGGCCGTGAGGGCTTCGTCGAGACCGGCACCGTTGAGGACGCCGACGTCGTCGTCCTCAACACCTGCCACATCCGCGAGAAGGCGGCGGAGAAGGTCTATTCCGAGCTCGGCCGCCTGCGCGTGCTGAAGGGCGAGCGGGCGGAGGCCGGCCGCGACACCACGGTGGTGGTGGCCGGCTGCGTCGCGCAGGCTGAGGGCCGTGAGATCCTCAACCGCGCGCCCGGCGTCGACGTGGTGGTGGGCCCGCAGAGCTACCACCGCCTGCCGCAGCTGCTGGCGGCGGCCAAGGACGGCCGGGTCGTCGACACCGAGTTTCCGGTCGAGGACAAGTTCGACCATCTGCCGGCCCGGCGCACCCCGGGCGTCTCCGCCTTCCTCACCGTGCAGGAGGGCTGCGACAAGTTCTGCGCCTTCTGCGTCGTGCCCTACACCCGCGGGGCGGAGGTCTCGCGGCCGGTGGCGAAGATCGTCGCCGAGGCCGAGCGGCTCGCGGCGGCCGGCGCGCGCGAGCTGACGCTGATCGGCCAGAACGTCAACGCCTTCCACGGGCCGGGGCCGGACGGGGGCGACTGGACGCTCGGGCGGCTCCTCGACCGCATCGCCGCGGTGCCCGGCATCCTGCGGCTGCGCTACACCACGAGCCACCCGCGGGACATGGACGAGGCGCTGATCGCCGCCCATCGCGACCTGCCGGCGCTGATGCCCTACCTCCACCTGCCGGTCCAGTCGGGCTCCGACCGGATCCTGGCGGCGATGAACCGCAAGCACGACGCCGACACCTACCGGCGGCTGATCGACCGGGTGCGCGCCGCGCGCCCCGACATCGCCCTGTCCTCCGACTTCATCGTCGGCTTCCCGGGCGAGACCGATGCCGATCACGCCGAGACGATGCGCCTCGTCGCCGATGTCGGCTTCGCCAGCGCCTTCTCGTTCAAGTACAGCCCGCGCCCCGGCACCCCCGCGGCGGAGAGCGCGGACGCGGTGCCGGAGGCGGTGAAGAGCGCGCGGCTGGCCGAGCTGCAGGCGCTGCTGGAGCGCCAGCGCCAGGACTTCAACCACGCTACCGTCGGGCGCGAGCTGCCGGTTCTGCTCGAGAAGGCCGGGCGCCACCCGGGCCAGGTCGCCGGCAAGTCGCCCTACCTGCAGGCGGTGCAGATCGAGGCGGACGTCGCGGCGATCGGCACGGTGGTGCCGGTGCGGATCACCCGGGCGGGCTCGAACAGCCTGTTCGGCGAGGCGGTCGGGATGCCGGTGCCGGCCGGTGCGGCCCCGGCGGCCGCGTGAGGAGCGACAGGATGCCGACGGGTGAGGTGGGTGGCCGCGGGCCGAGGGGGCGAGAGCCAGCGCGGGAGGCTGCGCGCGAGCGGGAGCTCGCCCCGCGGGCAGTCGCGGGCCTGAGCGAGGCGGCCGAGGTCGCCCTCACCTTCGACGACAACCGCCTGGCGAGCCTGGTCTTCGGCCAGTACGACCAGAACGTCGCCCATCTCGAGCGCCGCCTCGGCGTGGTGGCCACGGCGCTCGGCAACCACGTCGTGGTCAAAGGCCCGCCCGACTCGACCGAGCGGGCGCGCCGGGTGCTGGAGCTGCTCTATGCCCGCGTCCGCGACGGCGGCGGGGCGCCGCTGACCCTCGGCGACGTCGACGGGGTGATCCAGGAGAGCACGCTGCAGGGCAACCTCTTCTCCCCGGCGGAGGCGCCGGCGAACGGCGAGCGGCCGTCCTTCGACCAGATCGCCACGCGCCGCCGCGGCGCCGTGCGGGCCCGCAACGCCGCGCAGGACGCCTACATCAAGGCCCTGCGCAACCACGAGCTCGTCTTCGCCGAGGGTCCGGCCGGCACCGGCAAGACCTGGCTCGCCGTCGGCCACGCCGTCTCGCTCCTCGAGCAGGGCCACGCCGAGCGGCTGATCCTGTCGCGCCCGGCGGTCGAGGCCGGCGAGCGCCTGGGATTCCTGCCCGGCGACATGCGCGAGAAGGTCGACCCCTACCTGCGGCCGATCTACGACGCCCTCTACGACTTCATGGAGGCGCGCCACGTCGACCGCGGCCTGCAGACCGGCATGATCGAGATCGCGCCGCTCGCCTTCATGCGCGGCCGCACCCTCACCAACGCGGTGGTGCTCCTCGACGAGGCGCAGAACACCACCTCGATGCAGATGAAGATGTTCCTGACGCGGCTCGGCGAGAATTCCCGCATGATCGTCACCGGCGATCCGAGCCAGATCGACCTGCCGCCGGGCCAGAGGTCCGGCCTCGTCGAGGCGGTGCGGATCCTCGACGGGGTCGAGGGCATCGGGCGCGTCACCTTCCGGGACGTCGACGTGGTGCGCCACGACCTCGTGCGCCGAATCGTCTCGGCCTACGAGACCGACGCCCACGAGAACCGCGACGAGACGCCCCAGCGTCCGACCCCGCCCCGCCGGGGGCCGCTGCCGTGAGCGGGGACGAGGCGACCCGGGACCACGGAATCCAGGACGACGATATCGAGGGCAACGAGATCGACGTCGCGGTCGAGGATCCGCGCTGGGAGGGCGTCGCGCCTGACCTCGAGGATTTCGTCGCGAGGGCCGTCGAGGCGGCGCTGGCGATCGTGCCGCCGGACGGCCCGATCGAGATCAGCATCGTGCTCACCGACGACGCGGCCGTGCAGGAGCTGAACCGCACCTGGCGGGCGAAGGACAAGCCGACCAACGTGCTGTCCTTTCCCAACGAGCAGCCCCACGGCGGCGGGCCGCGCCTGCTCGGCGACGTGGTTCTTGCCTATGACACACTCCTGCGCGAGAGTGGGGAGCAGTCCAAGCCCCTCGGCCACCACCTCGCCCATCTCGTGGTTCATGGCACGCTGCACCTCCTCGGTCACGACCACGAACTCGGCGACGCCGAGGCCGACGCCATGGAGGCGTTGGAGGTCGCGGCGCTGCGGCGCCTCGGCGTGCCGGACCCGTACGGCGATGCGGCCGAGTGAGCCGCTGCCCTCACCCCAGACGCGAGAGACATGAGCAACGATCGAAGTCGCAGCGCCGCCGCGACCGCGCAGGTGATCCCGGACGAGGACAGTCCGGCGCGCGAACCCTGGTATGATCGCCTCCTCAACATCTTCCACCTGAAGCCGCGCGACGCCCAGCGCGACGGCCTCTCGGATGCCCTCGCCGAGGTGCAGTCCGGGGACCACCCCGTCTCCCCGGTCGAGCACGCGATGCTCAAGAACGTGCTGAGCCTCCACCGGGTGCGGGTCGACGACGTGATGATCCCCCGGGCCGACGTCGTGGCGGTGCCGATCGACACCGCCCTCGGCGACTTGCTCAAGGTCTTCCGCAGCGCGGGCCATTCCCGCCTGCCCGTCTACGGCGAGAGCCTGGACGACCCCCGCGGCATGGTCCACATCCGCGACTTCGTCGACTACATGGCGAGCCGGGCCGAGGCCGGCGGCGACCGCCTGCCCGACCTCGCCGGTGTCGACCTGAAGGCGACCCTGGCCACCACCCGCATCCTGCGCCCGGTGCTGTTCGTGCCGCCCTCGATGCCGGCGATCGACCTGCTCGCCCGGATGCAGGCCAGCCGCACCCACATGGCGCTCGTCATCGACGAGTATGGCGGCACCGACGGCCTGATCTCGATCGAGGACCTGATCGAGGTCGTGGTCGGCGACATCGAGGACGAGCACGACGTCGCCGAGGGCCACCGCGTCCTGAAGGTCGACGGCGAGAGCGAGATCTTCGTCGCCGACGCGCGGGCGAGCCTCGACGACGTCGCCGAGGCGACCGGGGTCGACCTCGCGGCGGCGGTGGGGGAGGCGGCCGAGGAGGTCGACACCCTCGGCGGCCTGATCGTCACCATCGCCGGCCGGGTGCCGGCACGGGGCGAGGTCATCGCCGTGCCGGGCGACTTCGAGGTGGAGGTGCTGGACGCCGATCCGCGGCGGATCAAGCGCCTGCGCATGCATCGCGGCCTCGCCCGGCTCACGGGGCCCGAGACGCCCCTCGCCCTGCCGCCGCCCGACAGCGAGGCCGGCGTGCGGACCGACTCCGCCGCCTGACCTTCGATCCGCGGCGCCCCGGGCGCCGCCCGCGAGCTCGCCCATGCACGACACTGGACCAAGCGGGGCGGCACTCGCCGCCCCGGCACCCTCCCTCGGCCTCGCCTCCCTGGCCCACCGCATCGCCCTGACCTCCGGCTGGACCCGCCTCGCCCTGGCCTGGCTCGCCGGGGCCTGCGGGGCGCTCGCCCAGCCGCCCTTCGGGCTCGTGCCCGCCCTCTGCGTGTCCCTGGTGCCGGCGGTCTGGCTGCTCGACGGGGCCGCCACCGCCTCCTCCCGCCTCGGCCGGCGCGCCGGCACCGCGGTGGCCGCGGGGGCGATCGGCTGGGCCTGGGGCTTCGGCTACCTCACGGCGGGCCTGTGGTGGCTCGGCGCGGCCTTCCTGGTCGAGGCCGACCAGTTCGCCTACCTGATGCCCCTCGGCGTGCTCGGCCTGCCGGCGGGGCTCGGGCTGTTCTACGGCGTCGGCTTCGCCGCGGCGCGGCTGGTCTGGTCCGCGGGCCCCGGCCGGATCGCTGCCCTGGCCTTCGGTCTTAGCGCCGCCGAGTGGCTGCGCGGGCACCTGTTCACGGGCTTCCCGTGGAACGCCCTCGGCATGGCCCTGGGCCAGAACCTCTGGCTGATGCAGGCCGCGTCGGTGATCGGCGTCTACGGCCTGACCGTTCTGGCCGTGCTCACCTGCGCCGCCCCCGCCACCCTCGCCGATGCGGGCGGGCCGGCGCGGCGGCTCGGGCCGTCCCTGGCGGCCCTCCTCCTCCTCATCGGCCTGGGAGCGGGCGGGGCGCTCCGGGTGCCGGCGGACCCGGTGCCGGAGGTGCCCGGCGTGCGCCTGCGCCTCGTCCAGGCCAACATCCCGCAGGATGCGCGCTTCAACCCGCGCAACCGCGACGGCATCCTCGAGCGCTACCTCGGCCTGAGCGACAGCGCCACTGCGCCGGACCGGCGCGGCCTCCACGACGTCACCCACCTGATCTGGCCGGAATCCTCGTTCCCGTTCCTGATCCAGCGCGATCCCCAGGCCCTGCGGCGGATCGGCGGCGCGCTGCCCCCCGGCACGCTCCTCGTCACCGGCGCCGCCCGGGCCGACGAGCCGCTGCCGGGCGAGCGCCTGCGCTTCTATAATTCCATCCTGATGATCGGGCAGGACGGCTTCACGGGCGGGCGCTACGACAAGCTCCACCTCGTGCCGTTCGGCGAGTACCTGCCTGGCCCGGTCGACAGCCTGCTGCGCGCCCTCGGGCTGAAGCAGTTCGTGGCGGTGCCGGGAGGCTTCACGGCGGGTGAGGCCTCCGAGCGGCCCCCGCTCGCGGTGCCGGGCCTGCCGCCGGTCGCGCCCTCGATCTGCTACGAGGCGATCTTCCCCGGGGCCGTGGCCTCGCGCCGCGAGCGCCCCGGCCTCCTGCTCAACGTCACCAACGACGGCTGGTTCGGCGACACGCCGGGCCCCCGCCAGCACTTCGCCCAGGCCCGTCTGCGCGCCGTAGAGGAAGGCGTTCCCCTGGTGCGGGCCGCGAACACCGGCATCAGTGCAGTGGTCGATCCCTACGGCCGGGTGACCGGGATGCTGCCGGTCGGCGCCGAGGGCGTGCTCGATCGCAATCTCCCGACAAACCTTAGGGAAACCACGCCCTACGTACGATTCGGCGATGTTTTTTTTACGATAATGCTTCTAGGATGTCTCGCGCTGGCCCTTGCCGCGCGCCACCGTCGCGCGTCCCCACCGCCGCGCGGAGCGTCAATGTGAAGAAGGCCCCGGACCCGGTTGATCGTCACGTCGGGCATCGCGTGCGCATCCGACGGCTCCTCGTCGGTGTGAGCCAGGAGAAGCTGGGTGACGCCCTCGGCGTGACGTTTCAGCAGATCCAGAAGTACGAGAAGGGCACCAACCGGATCAGCGCGAGCCGCCTGCGCCAGATCGCCGACGTGCTGGGCGTGCCGGTGAGCTTCTTCTACGAGGGGGCCCCGCGCCAGGAGGGGCCGCAGACCGACGACCTGCCCGTCGAGCCCGCCACCGATCTCGCCGCCCACGACGTGTTCTGGACCAGCCAGGACCTGCAGCTGGTGCGCGCCTTCCAGCGCATCGGCGACAGCCAGTTGCGCCGCCGCATCATCAACCTGGTCGAGGCGATCGGCGCCAGCGCCGGGCCGTCCGACACGGCGGAGTGACCGCCCGCCGGATGCAGGGTTGCAAAAGTTCCGGTCCCCACCGCTCCGGCATCGCTGTATGACGCCCCTGGCGCGCGGGCACGCGCGGCGGGATCGCGCGGATAGGCGCGACAAGGGGGGATGCCGGTGCGGACAATCGAACGGGACTCGGGCGCCGGGAGCGCCCGGGCGGAGAGGGCGGCCGCGCCGGGCTTCCATCCGGTCCTGATCGGCCTCGGGCTGATGCTGGTGGCCTTCAATCTCCGGCCGGCCCTGTCGAGCATCGGTCCGCTCCTGCCGGGGATCCGGGCGGGGACCGGCCTGTCGGGTGCCCTCGCCGGCGCCCTCGTCACCCTGCCGGTCCTGTGCCTCGGGGTGTTCGGCCGCCTCGCGCCGGTGCTGGTGCGGCGCATCGGGCCGGATGCCGGGGTGCTGGTGGGCCTCGTGGTGCTGGCGCTCGGCCTTGTCCTGCGCGGCCTCGGCGGATTGCCGCTGCTCTTCCTCGGCTCGGTGGTCGCCGCCGCGGCGATCGGGATCGTCGGCGTCATCCTGCCCGGCATCGTCAAGCGCGACTTTCCCGACCGGGCCGGGCTGATGACCGGCCTCTACACCGCGCTGCTGTGCCTCGGGGCGGCTGCGGGGGCCGGCTTCACGGTGCCCCTGCGCCAGGGCCTCGGCCTCGGCTGGGAGGGAGCCCTGATGCTGTGGGCCGCGCCCGCGCTCGTCGCGGCCGCGGCTTGGCTGCCCTTCGCGCGCGCGCGGCCGATCCCGAACGCCGCGGCCGCGCAACCGGGCGGGGGGCTGTGGCGCGATCCCCTCGCCTGGCAGGTCACCGCCTTCATGGGCCTGCAATCGTCCCTGGCCTACATCGTGTTCGGCTGGCTGCCGGCCGCCCTGGTCGACCGCGGCTTCGACATCGTGGCGGCCGGCCTCGTCGCCTCGGTCTCGGCCCTGGCGCAGGGCGTGCTCGCCCTCCTGGTGCCGACGCTCGCGGCGCGCCGGCCGGACCAGCGGCCCTGGGTGATCCTGGTGATCGCCCTGCCGCTCGTCGGCTTCACCGGGCTCCTGGTCGGGCCGATCGCCCTCGCCTGGGGCTTCGCCCTGCTGCTCGGCCTCGGGCTCGGCGGCTGCTTCGGCCTCGCCCTGACGCTCATCGTGCTGCGCGCCGGCGACCCCCGCGCCGCCGCCGAGCTCTCAGCCATGGCGCAGGGCGTCGGCTACTGCGTGGCGGCCCTCGGGCCATTCCTGGTCGGGGTCGTGCACGAGGTCAGCGGCGGCTGGGGCCTGCCGGCGGCGCTCTACGCGGGCCTCTGCCTCGCGGCCGCGGGCTTCGGCCTGATGGCTGCCCGCGACCGCACCGTGCGGATCTGACGTCGCGGCGCCATCGAACGAGCTCGTTCGATGGCGCCGGCCCAGCCCGAAGGGGCGCCGGCGCCGATGCGCCGAACGCTTTTATGATGCGACCGGGGTCAGTTGCTGCGCAGCAGCGCCTCGAGCACCTTCGCCCCGGGCCGGCCGGTCTGCGGCATGCCGAGCCGCCGCTCGATGTCCTTGATCGCCTCGCGGGTCTTGGAGCCGACCCGGCCGTCGGGCTCGCCGACGTCGTAGCCGCGGGCGGCCAGCGCGCTCTGCAGGCTGCGGCGCTCGGCCCGGGACAGCGGCGGGTCGTCGGTCGGCCAGGCAGTCTGGACGCCGGCCTTGCCGCGCAGGCGGTCCGACAGGACCGCGATGGCGAGGCCGTAGGACTCGGCGGCGTTGTAGGAGTAGATCGCGTCGAAGTTCTTCGTCACCAGGAAGGCCGGCCCGTTGGCGCCGGCGGGCGCCAGGATGCCGACCGGTCCTTCGGCGGAGAGGGGCCGACCGTCGAGCCGGGTCACGCCGAGCGACGCCCAGTGCGCCACCGGCTTCTTGTTCTTGCGGCCTGCCGCCGCGACGTTGAAGCCGGAGGGGAGCCGCACCTCGTAGCCCCAGGGCTGGCCGTTGTGCCACTTGGCGACGCGCAGGAAGTTGGCGGTGGAGCCGACCGCGTCCGGCACCGAATCGACCACGTCGCGCCGCCCGTCGCCGTCGAGGTCGACCGCGAGGCGGTGGTAGGTGGTCGGCATGAACTGGGTCTGCCCGAAGGCGCCGGCCCAGGAGCCGGTCAGGCGCTCGGGCGCGATGTCGCCCTTCGCGATGATCTTGAGGGTGGCGATCAGCTCGCCCTTGAAGAAGTCGCGCCGGCGGGTGCCGCCGCAGGCGAGCGTCGCGAGCGACTGCACCAGCGGCATCTTGCCGAGGTTCTTGCCGAAATTCGACTCGACGCCCCACACCGCCGCGATGGTGTAGCGGTCGACGCCGTAGCGTGCCTCGGCCTGGGCGAGCGCGCTCGCGTGCTGGCGCATGGCGGCGCGGCCGTCATCGACCCGCTCGTCGTCGACGAGGGCGGCCATGTAGTCCCAGATCGGCGTCTTGAACTCGGGCTGGGCCTGGGACAGCTCGATCACCTTGTCGTCGAAGGTGATGCCGGCCGTGGCGGCCTGGAACGCCGCCGGCGACACGCCGGCCGCCGCCGCCTCCTGTCCGATGCCGGCGAGGCAGGAGCGGAAATCCGCCAGCGCCGCCCCCGGCAGGCCGAGGCCGGCGAGGCAGAGCAGGGTGGCGGCCTTGAGGGTCGCGCGCCGCGTCATGAGCAGAAGTCTCTCCCGTTTCCCCGATCCAAGCACCCGAATGGGGCGTCATCAGGGTTAAGGAAGTCCTGATGAATTCGGAGGCCGGCGGGCGGTCCGCCGCGGCGAACCGCCCTCGGGCAGCGCGGGATTATTCTTCGGAGACGACCGTTGGCGCCTTCAGGCCCAGGGTCGCTCGGCGAGCTTCTGCTCGTAGGCGTCGATCGCCGGCGCCTTCTCGAGGGTCAGGCCGATGTCGTCGAGCCCGTTGAGCAGGTTGTGCTTGCGGGTGGGATCGATGTCGAAGTGCAGGGTGCCGCCGTCCGGTCCCTTGATGACCTGGTTCTCGAGGTCGATCGTCAGCGTGGCGTTGGCGCCGCGATTCGCGTCGTCGAGGAGCTTCTCCAGGTCCTCGGGCTTCACCGTGATCAGCAGGATGCCGTTCTTGGCGCTGTTGTTGAAGAAGATGTCGGCGAAGCTCGTCGAGATGATGCAGCGGATGCCGAAATCGGCGAGCGCCCAGGGGGCGTGCTCGCGCGACGAGCCGCAGCCGAAATTGTCGCCGGCGACCAGGATCTTGGCGTTGCGGTAGGCCGGCTGGTTGAGGACGAAGTCGGGGTTCTCCGAGCCGTCGTCGCGGTAGCGCATCTCGGAGAAGAGGCCCTTGCCGAGGCCGGTGCGCTTGATCGTCTTGAGGTACTGCTTGGGGATGATGCGGTCGGTGTCGACGTTGACGATCGGCAGCGGCGCCGCGACGCCCTCCAGAACGGTGAACTTTTCCATTGATGCTTCGTCCGAGATGCGCGCCGCGCGAAGGACCCTCGCGCGGCGCCAGTTCGGAGGTGTTCTAGCAAGTCGCCCGTTCGGCGGGAAGCGCGCGTCAGCGCGAGCAGGGTCGCGTTACCGCGACCCCGACAGCTCCAGCACGTCGTCGAACGTCCGCAGGCCCGCCCGCGGCGAGTTCACCAGCACCGCCATGTTGCCGGGCGCGTGCTGGTTCTTCCACATCTTGGTGTGGGCCTCCGGAATCTTGTCCCAGGGGAACAGCTCGCTCATGCAGGGGTCGACCTGGCGGTCGATGACGAACTGGTTGGCGGCCGCCGCCTGCTTCAGGTGGGCGAAGTGCGAGCCCTGGATGCGCTTCTGCCGCATCCAGACGTAGCGGGCGTCGAAGGTGATGTTGAAGCCGGTCGTGCCGGCGCAGAACACCACCATGCCGCCGCGCTTCACCACCAGCGCCGAGACCGGGAAGGTCGCCTCGCCCGGGTGCTCGAACACGATGTCGACGTCGTTGCCCTTGCCGGTGATGTCCCAGATCGCCTTGCCGAACTTGCGGGCTTCCTTGGTCCACTCGTTGAACTCGGGCGAGTTCACCTTGGGCAGCTGGCCCCAGCAGTTGAAGTCCTTGCGGTTGATGACGCCCTTGGCGCCCAGGCTCATGACGTAGTCGCGCTTCGACTCGTCGGAGATCACCGCGATGGGGTTGGCGCCGGCAGCCGCGCAGAGCTGCACGCCGAACACGCCGAGGCCGCCCGAGGCGCCCCAGATCAGCACGTTCTGCCCCGGCTTGATCGTGTGCGGCGCGTGGCCGAACAGCATCCGGTAGGCGGTGGCGAGCGTCAGCGTGTAGCAGGCGCTCTCCTCCCAGGTCAGGTGCTGGGGCCGGCGCATCAGCTGGCGCGACTGCACCCGGCAGAACTGGCCGAAGGAGCCGTCCGGCGTCTCGTAGCCCCAGATGCGCTGGGACGGCGAGAACATCGGGTCGCCGCCGTTGCACTCCTCGTCGTCGCCGTCGTCCTGGTTGCAGTGGACGATGACCTCGTCGCCGACCTTCCAGCGCTTCACCTTGGCGCCGACCGCCCAGACGATGCCCGAGGCGTCCGAGCCGGCGACGTGGAAGTCGGCCTTGTGGACGTCGAACGGCGAGATCGGCTCGCCGAGGCCGGCCCAGACGCCGTTGTAGTTGACGCCGGCGGCCATCACGAGGACGAGCACCTCGTCGTCGCCGATCGACCAGGTCGGCAGGACCTCGATCTGCATCGACTGCTCGGGCGGCCCGTGCCGTTCGCGCCGGATCGCCCAGGCGTACATCTTCGACGGGACGTGGCCGAGCGGCGGAATCTCGCCGATCTCGTAGAGGTCCTTCAAGAGACCCTTCCCCTGGGACTGACCCTTCGCCACCGGTTCCAGCGCGGCGCTCGCTGCCATCGCGGACCCTCCCTTGAAATATTGCACTGCACCGTGGATCCTAGCGTCGTTCCAAGGGGGCTCCAATAGCCCATTTGGCGACGGGGCCGACTTGTCGGCCTCAAGGTCAGGATGACGGTTAGACCGGGCACGGCTACGATCCGGGCACGGGCGGGGCGGATCCCGCCGACGTGCCGGCAACGAGGGGCGAGGGCGCACATGGGCGAACCGGAGGTCAAGCGCGACAAGCCGTGGATCATCCGCACCTATGCGGGGCATTCGACGGCGGCGGAATCGAACGCGCTCTATCGCGGCAACCTCGCCAAGGGGCAGACCGGCCTCTCGGTCGCCTTCGACCTGCCGACGCAGACCGGCTACGATCCCGACCACGAGCTCGCCCGCGGCGAGGTCGGCAAGGTCGGCGTCTCGATCGCGCATCTCGGCGACATGCGGACCCTGTTTCAGGACATCCCGCTCGCCCAGATGAACACCTCGATGACCATCAACGCCACGGCGCCGTGGCTGCTGGCGCTCTACCTCGCGGTGGCCGAGGAGCAGGGGGCGCCGTTCTCGGCCCTCCAGGGCACGACCCAGAACGACATCATCAAGGAGTACCTGTCGCGGGGCACCTACGTCTTTCCGCCCGGCCCGTCGCTGCGGCTCACCAAGGACGTGATCCTGTTCACGACGAGCCAGGTTCCGAAGTGGAACCCGATGAACGTCTGCTCCTACCACCTGCAGGAGGCGGGGGCGACGCCGGTCCAGGAGCTGTCCTACGCGCTGGCGGTGGCCATCGCGGTCCTCGACACGGTGCGGGACGACCCCGCCTTCGACGAGGCGAGCTTCGCCGATGTGGTCGGGCGGATCTCGTTCTTCGTCAATGCGGGGCTGCGCTTCGTCACCGAGATCTGCAAGATGCGGGCGTTCTGCGACCTGTGGGACGAGATCACCCGCGACCGCTACGGCATCGACGATCCGAGGAAGCGCATCTTCCGCTACGGCGTGCAGGTCAACTCGCTCGGCCTCACCGAGCAGCAGCCCGAGAACAACGTCCACCGCATCCTGATCGAGATGCTGGCCGTCACCCTCTCGAAGCGCGCCCGCGCCCGCGCCGTGCAGCTGCCGGCCTGGAACGAGGCGCTCGGCCTGCCGCGTCCCTGGGACCAGCAATGGTCGATGCGGATGCAGCAGATCCTCGCCTTCGAGACGGATCTCCTCGAGTACGACGACATCTTCGACGGCTCGGTCGCCATCGACGCCAAGGTCGAGGCGCTGAAGACACAGACCCGGGCGGAGCTCGCCCGCATCGGCGCGCTCGGCGGCGCGGTCGCGGCGATCGAGACCGGGACGATGAAGCGGGCGCTGGTCGAGTCGAACGCCAAGCGCATCGCCGCGATCGAGCGCGGCGAGCAGGTCGTGGTCGGCGTCAACAAGTTCCAGAATGGCGAGCCCTCGCCCCTCACCGCCGGCGACGGGGCGATCTTCACCGTCTCCGAGACGGTCGAGATGGAGGCGCAGGGCCGCATCAGGGCCTGGCGCGCCCAGCGCGACGGGGCCGCGGTCGAGGCGGCGCTCGCCGAGCTCGAGGCGGCGGCGCGCGAGGGCCGCAACGTGATGCCGGCCTCGATCGCCTGCGCCAAGGCCGGCGTCACCACCGGCGAGTGGGGCGAGCGCCTGCGCCAGGTCTTCGGCGAGTACCGCGCCCCCACCGGCGTGACCCCGGAGACCGTCACCTCGGGGGCGGCCGAGGAGGCGCGGCTGCTCGTCGCCGATCTCGGCGAGCGGCTGGGCGAGGCGCCGAAGCTCGTCGTCGGCAAGCCCGGCCTCGACGGGCACTCGAACGGCGCCGAGCAGATCGCGCTGCGCGCCCGCGACGTCGGCTTCGACGTGACCTACGACGGCATCCGCCAGACCCCGGCCGAGATCGTCGCCAAGGCCCGCGAGCGCAACGCCCACATCATCGGCCTGTCGATCCTGTCGGGCTCGCACGTGCCGCTGGTGCGCGAGGTCCGGGCGCGCCTGCGCCAGGAAGGGCTCGACCACATCCCGGTCGTCGTCGGCGGCATCATCTCGCCCGAGGACGAGCTGGTGCTCAAGAACATGGGCGTCGCCGCGATCTACACCCCGAAGGACTACGCCCTCGACACGATCATGGTCGGCCTCGCCAAGGTGGTCGAGCGCGCCATCGCCCGGCGCGAGGCGGAGGACGCGGCGCCGCGTCGGGAA
>NZ_LABY01000258.1 GCF_001043975.1 Methylobacterium variabile | reverse complement strand
CAGCGGCCAGCTCACCGCGCCGAGGTTGGTGCCGTTCACCGTCACGTCGGGGATGCTGAGGCTGGTGCCGGTGGGCGCGGTGAGCTGGCCGCTGCCGTTGAAGGTGAAGGCGGTGCCGACGTTCTGCCAGGTCCCCCCCGAGGTGCCGGTCTGGTTGGCGTAGTACAGGTTCCAGGTGTCGCTGGTGCCGGCGCCGGCATTCGCCACCTTGGCCCAGCGCAGCTGCAGGCTCACCGGCGTGCCGGTGGCCGAGTAGGCCGTCAGCTCGCCGCCCGCGACGCTGGACCCGAGGAAGGACGCGGTGTCGGCGGCGGCCACCGCCGGGCCCGGCACCGTCGTCCCGGTGAGCACCCGGGCATCCCCGCCCGGGAGCGCGCCCAGCAGCGTCGCGCCCGAGGAGGTGGTGGGATTGCTCGGCAGGTTCGCCGCGTAGGCGATGCTCGTCGTCGCCTTGGCCGGCAGGGTCGCGTCCGGCACCTGGATCGGCCCGGTGCCGGCGGTCTGCCCCGTCGCCGGGTCGAGGGACTGGCCGACCAGATAGGAGCCGGCGCCGTTGACGAGGTAGCCGTCCCGGTCGACCGAGAAGTCGCCCCGGCGGGTGAAGAGGTTGGTGCCCGAGAAGACCGGCGTGCCGCCGGTGTCGCCGGCCTTGGTCTGCACCGTGAAGAAGCCGTCGCCGCTGAGCGCCATGTTGGTGGCGATGCCGGTCGCCGCCACGTTGCCCTGGAGGCTGTTGGTGAGCTGCGAGAAGGCCGCGACCGAGCCGGCGGTCTGCTGCTTGGCCGGCTGCTCGGCCAGCATGTCGACGAAGTCGGTGTCGATACGCTTGTAGCCGACGGTCTGCGAGTTCGCGATGTTGCCCGAGATGTTCTCGAGGCTGAAGGCCTGGGCCTTGAGACCCGACACAGAGGTCTGAAGCGCGCTGAAAACGTCCATCTTACCCGGGGCTCCGTCCCGCCAAGGTCACTCGGAGGGGGTGCCGCAAGCCGTGTGCCACGGCCAAGTCCTTGATTCTGCTGCCGGCCCTGCGGCGGAGGCGGCAAAACCCGCCGGGCCGGGCCGGAATCCTGCGGCAAAAACTGCCGTGGGATGCGGGGCGACGTTTACGGGCTGTTGAGCCTCTTGCCCTTAGCTGCCCTTCTGGACGGCGCTGGACCAGGGATATGCGCACGAGCAAGCGAAGCAGCCTCATCCACCTGATCTACTTCTCGCGGGCCCAGCTCTCCGCCGAGCCGGGCGTGCGTGCGCGCCAGATCAACGAGATCGCCCGGCACGCGCAGAAGAAGAACGAGTTCTCGGTGATCACCAGCCTGCTGATCGTCGATCAGGGCTACTTCATCCAGATCCTCGAGGGCGAGCGGATGTCCGTGCAGGAGACGTTCCAGCGGATCAGCGCCGACAACCGCCACCGCGACGTCCACATCGTCGAGTGGCGGGAGATCACGAAGCGCGAGTTCGTGACCTCGTTCGCCTCCGCGCCGCGCACGCCCTCCAACGACGCCCTGTTCCAGAAGGCCAACCTGGGACCGATGCTCCAGCGCGGCACCCCGAAGGCCAGCACCATCTACAGCCTCGCCCAGGCGCTGCAGGCCGACACCATGGCCAAGCAGGGCATCGATCATCTTTTCGTCTAGGAACCACCGGAGCCCCCGGTGATCCGTCATGAAACTTAAAACCCCTGGCTGGTTCCGATGAGCGAAGCCCCTCCCATTCTGATCGTCGATGACCAGGTCAAGCTCGTCCGCCTCGTGACCGAGCTGATGAACCGCCTCGGCTTCCCGGAGGTCGACGGCGTGACCGACGGGGCCCAGGCGCTGGAGCAGCTGCGCAGCCGCCGCTACGGCCTGGTGATCTCCGACCTCGACATGGAGCCGATGGACGGCATCCAGCTCCTGCGCGAGATCCGGGCCGACGACGCGCTGCTCAACACGCCGTTCATCCTGACCGAGACCTCGTTCAGCTTCGAGGACATCAACGTGGCGCACCTCGCCGGCGCCGATGCCTTCATCCTCAAGCCGTTCGACCTCGCCCTGCTGAAGACGAAGCTGAAGCAGGTGCTCAACGGCCGGCCGCGCAAGCGCGAGACGGCGCTGACCCCGGTCTCGAGCCTCAGCCTCGACTTCCCCCTGCTCGGGAAGATGTGACCCCGACGCCGCCCCGTCCGAGACGGCCGGGGAGGCAGGCACCGGACACCCTCAGGTCCGCCGCTTCTGGTAGTCCTTCACGTCGGTGAAGCGGATCGCCGGGGCCCTCTCCTCCTCGTACTTGAGCGAGAAGCCGGTGGTCGCCATGAAGACCGGCGCGCCGTCGAGATCGCTCGCCATCGACGAGCCGTGGGAGCCGATGAACTTGTCGAGCTCGGCCGGGTCCTCCGCCTCGATCCAGCGGCAGATGGTGAAGCGGGTCGGCTCGTAGTCGATCGGCAGGCCGTACTCGGCCTGGAGCCGCTCCTTGAGCACGTCGAGCTGCAGCGCGCCGACGACGCCGACGATCGCGCCCGACCCGTCCTGGGGCAGGAAGAGCTGCACCACCCCCTCCTCCGCCATCTGCTGCAGCGCCTCGCGCAGCTTCTTGGCCTTCATCGCGTCGGTGAGCTTGATCCGGCGCAGGATCTCGGGGGCGAAGCTCGGGACGCCGCGGAAGACCAGCTCCTCGCCCTCGGTCAGCGTGTCGCCGATGCGCAGGGTCCCGTGGTTGGGAATGCCGACCACGTCGCCCGCATAGGCCTCGTCGGCGATCGCCCGGTCCTGGGCGAAGAAGAATTGCGGCGCCGAGAGCGAGATCGGCTTGCCGGTGCGCACCAGCCTCGCCTTCATGCCGCGGCTGAGCTTGCCGGAGCAGACCCGCATGAAGGCGATCCGGTCCCGGTGGTTCGGGTCCATGTTCGCCTGGATCTTGAACACGAAGCCGGTCATCTTCGGCTCGGTGGGCGCGACCGCGCGGGTGTCGGCGTCCTGGCCGCGCGGCGGCGGCGCCACCTCGGCGAGGCCGTCGATCAGGTCGCGCACGCCGAAATTGCGTAGCGCGCTGCCGAAGAACACCGGGGTCAGGTGCCCCTCGCGGAAGGCCGCGAGGTCGAAGGGCTTGCAGCCGACCTCGGCGAGCTCGGCCTCCTCGCGCCAGGTCGCGGCGTCGCCGGCCTCGGGCAGCAGGGTGTCGAAGAGCGGGTCGTCGGTCCCGGAGACCGGCACCGTGCCGGCATCGTCCGCCGCATCGAGCCGGCGCACCCGGCGGCGCAGCAGGTCGTAGGTGCCGGCGAAGGTGCGGCCGCGGCCGATCGGCCAGGTCACCGGCGCGACGTCGAGGGCGAGCGTCTTCTCGATCTCGTCGAGGAGGTCGAAGGGGTCGCGGGATTCCCGGTCGAGCTTGTTGACGAAGGTGACGATCGGGATGTCGCGCAGGCGGCAGACCTCGAACAGCTTGCGGGTGCGCGCCTCGATGCCCTTGGCGGCGTCGATCACCATCACGGCGGAATCGACCGCCGTCAGCGTCCGGTAGGTATCTTCCGAGAAGTCCTCGTGGCCGGGCGTGTCGAGCAGGTTGAAGACGCAATCGCCGTACTCGAAGGTCATCACCGAGGTGACGACCGAGATGCCGCGCTCCTTCTCGATGCCCATCCAGTCCGAGCGGGTCGAGACCCGGTTGCGCTTGGCCTTCACCTCGCCGGCGAGCTGGATCGCGCCGCCGAACAGCAGCAGCTTCTCGGTGAGCGTGGTCTTGCCGGCGTCCGGGTGCGAGATGATCGCGAAGGTGCGCCGCCGGGCGACCGGATCGGCGGGGGCGCGCGGGGCGTCTGTCTGCATCAGCATGGAAGGTTCGGGCCCGGACCCTTGAGGGCTGTCACGGGTCCGCCAGGGGCCCGGTGGTCGGTTCGAGGGGGATGGTCCCCATATGGGGACGCGCGGGCGCCGCGTCAGCGCCCGTGCCGGCCTCTCTAGCCCAACCCCGCGCCCGAGGGCCAGAGCCCTCGGCCGCGAACCCTCGCCGCCTCAGCCGCGGCCGATGAAGGGCATCTTGGTCGCCATCACGGTCATGAACTGCACGTTGGCGTCGAGCGGCAGACTCGCCATGTAGACCACCGCGTCGGCGACGTGCTTGGCGTCCATGGTCGGCTCCGGCCGCGTCGAGCCGTCCGGCTGGGGCACGCCCTTCTGCATGCGCGCGGTCATGTCGGTGGCGGCGTTGCCGATATCGACCTGGCCGCAGGCGATGTCGTGGGCGCGCCCGTCGAGCGAGGTCGAGCGGGTCAGGCCGGTGATGGCGTGCTTGGTGGCGGTGTAGGGCGCCGAGAACGGCCGCGGCACGTGGGCCGAGATCGAGCCGTTGTTGATGATGCGCCCGCCGCGCGGCTGCTGCTTCTTCATCAGCCGGAATGCGCCCTGGGTGCACAGGAAGGCGCCGGTGAGGTTGGTGTCGACTACCGCCTTCCAGGTCGCCACCGGCAACTCGTCGAGCTCCACCGGCGGCGCGCCGATGCCGGCATTGTTGAACAGCACGTCGAGGCGGCCGAACTCCTCCTCGAGGCGCCGGAAGAGCTCGGTCACCGAGGCCTCGTCGCCGATGTCGGTCGGTTGCGCCAGGGCGCGCCGGCCCTTGGCCTCGATCTCGCCTGCCACCGCCTGCAGCGGCTCGGGGCGGCGACCCGACAGCACCACGTCGTACCCCGCCTCGGCGAGCCCCAGCGCCACCGCGCGCCCCACCCCCGAGCCGGCCCCGGTCACCAGCGCGACCTTCTGCGTGCTCATGCGCCTCTCCTCCCCCTGTGTCGTTGTCGTTCGCGCCGTCCGGCATACACGAGGGCCGAAGGCCCTCCAACCACCGCGCACGCCGCCCAACCGCGACGCCGCGGTTGCCAGCACGGCCCCGCCCGGCTATGGAAGCGCCAGCCGCGCGTTGGGGCGTCGCCAAGCGGTAAGGCAGCGGTTTTTGGTACCGCCATTCCCAGGTTCGAATCCTGGCGCCCCAGCCAAATTCCCCCGTAAGTCTCTGAATTCGAACGATTTCCCGCTGAAGCGGGAGGCGTCGGCACACATCGGTGTTGCACATGCGTGTCTCACACGAGGTGTCCGGTGCCGGCTATCGCTCATGCTTACAGGCGCGGTGGGAGCTATTCCTGGCGCCGCCGGATCCCGCTGCCGCTGATCCGATTCTGCCGTTCCAGGCAGCTCGTGGTAAGCCTAGGCACGCGCGACCCAGCCAGGGCACGCTTCCTCGCGAGCCAGCTCACGGCTCATTCCGATCAGCTTTTTCATCGCGCCATGAGCGAGCCCGAACCCGATCTCATCATGAGCCGCCGCCAGCTCGACGGCATCTTTCGCGAAAGCCTATTGGCCCACCTCGAAAAACTCGACCGGATCGCTGCGGCAGAACGTGCAGAACCGGACTTCGATCCTGAGGCGAGCCGGCGTGCCGATCGGCGTATGGGATGGATCCTGCGTATCCTTGGAGCGCGCGGCGCGGCAGCGACCATTGATACTCCGTTGGCTGATGAGATGCGTCGCGACGGGCTGAATGACCTCGACATTGAGGAAGCACGGGCGACGCTGGCCGCGATGGTGCGCCAGAACGGCCACCTGATGCCTCGCGCTCGGCTGGAAGGGCTGCTCGCAAACCAAGCGGTCGCACCGACCATGACTAACTTGTCTCTAGCTCAGGAGATTGCCTTCCGCGGTATGTCCGCGGCGGCCTTTGCAACTGAGCGCCGCTACGATGGTCTTCGGATCGAAGAGGTCACACTGCGCGACGCGATCCTGCTGAGGGAAGCGCAGGTGCCGCCGGAGGCCACAGGCTCGACGGCAACCGTGAGTACAGCTCGTTCGCAATCAAACGCTGATGCCGTCCCTCAAATGCCGACAGGCGTTGCAATCGTGTCAGCAAGCCCGGACCTCGCGCTGGATACGACGGACCAAGAGCCTCATCAGAAGGGGATGCATCCAATCATAGCGTTCGGGGAGGCGATGATCGCCGGGCGCGCTCGTGACGAAACCTGGGATGCAAAAACACAGCACCAGGCGCGTCAGATTTTTGCCCTGTTCGCCAAGCTACTCGTCGAGAACGGCCTCATCCGTGTGACTGATCTTCGGCAGAGCCATTTTGCCGAATTAGTTGATCTTTTGCGGTCCGTCTCGCCGTCGTATGGTAAGAGCCCTCGTGATGCCGAACGCAGCACTGCCGAACTGCGTGAGATTGGCGCCAAGCTTCCAACCAACAAACGAGGCATCGTCGGGGATACCATCAACCGTCACCTGACTTTCCTCGGACAGCTTGTAACATTTCTCAAAGCGCAGGGCCTCGCGATTGATGCGAGCATCGATCTCGCGCTCCTTCGCGCCCGCAAGCGGGACAGGGCACGTAACCGGCGACCATCTCTTAGCAACGACGATGTTGCGGCGATCTTCCGACTGCCCTGCTTCACAGGCTGTCGTTCGTGGCGCGATCCGTTTACCACCGGCGATCAGGTATTCCATCGCGCTTTGTACTTCGCAATTATTTTACTCTATTATACAGGCGCGAGACGAGAGGAAATTGCAGGACTTCATGTCGACGACGTGGAGGAGGCAAGCGGGATTGCATACCTTGCTTTTCGATTCAACGAAACGCGTCGTCTTAAGAACGTTCAATCTATTCGGTTTGTCGCTTTGCACCCAGAGGTGCTCCGCCTCGGGTTTTTGGACTACGTCAAAGCTGTTCGCGCACTCGGATACGGACTCGTGTTTCCGGATCTAAAATCGCCAAACTCAAGCTCGCCGCTCGGCGATCGCCTCTACGATGAATTTAGCAGCGGACTTCGAAAAGCGATCTCAAACGAAGCAGAACGTAAAAAGGTCATCCACTCCTTCAGACATTCGCTCGGCAACAATCTTAAGCAAGCCCGCGTTCACACGGAAATCAGAGCCGACATCCTTGGACACGCCGGGTCCGGTGAAACAGACGAGCGTTATTGCGATCCGACAGCTCTGGCATTGATGCTGGAGGAGCTGAAAAAGGTTCCAGCGGTCACCAACCATCTAGCGCAGAAGCCAATACAGCTGCTCCCGTGGGTCTCCGCAAAAGAGCGGCCGCCATTCGCAAGAGCCCGCAGACGCTCCATCTCTCGGGGATAAGTGGGCCCGGCAGGACTCGAACCTGCAACCAAAAAAGCTATTGCTGCCAGCGCTCTAACGAGCGTCCACGCGTACAGGTTATGCAGTTTGTGCGGGAGCTGCAAGACGGAGCGCCGGCACTTACGTTTGAAGGTGCCCGCAGCGCGGCCGGTCCTTCATCCAAACTCTCGTATGAGGCATTTCCGCAAGGGGGTCGGTGATCGACGTTTCGGACGGGCGGGGGAGCCGGGATGTCGTGCGAGCGCCGGGCTCGCGGATCCACTCGTGTCCGGCGGAACAGAACGTTCCTGACCAAGATGCCTCATGCGAGGCGAACCGGCTGAAGGCGGCGGGACCCATCTTTGGCGACGGCAGCAAACCCCGTCGAGCTCCGGTCACACGCCTGCCCCCACTCGTCCGACATGCCGTGGACCGGCCCGGCGGACGAACCTTGATCCTCAGGCCGCTTTCAGGCGCGCGCCCTCTGGAACCAGCCCGGTGGCGAGATAGCGCCACAGGGCGACCAGCAGCTTGCGCGCCAGCGCCACCGCGGTGATCTTGCGGATGCGCCCGCGTCCGGTGCCGAACCGCTCGACGAACCAGCGGGCGAGCCCGCTGCCCGGCTGATAGCGCAGCCACAGCCACGCCAGCTCGACCATCGACTTCCGCAGGAGTGGGTTCCCGGCCTTTGAGATGCCCTGGTCGCGCTGTCGGTCGCCGCTGGCGTACGGGTTCGGCGTGAGCCCGGAATAGGCGGTCATTTGCTTGCGGTTGGCGAACGGCTGGTACAGCGCCTCGCGCACCAGCACCGTGGCCAGCTCGGTGCCGATGCCACCGAGCCGGGCCAGACGCGCCACCTTCTCGGCGTCGGCGTCCGTGACGGCCGGATCCGCCACGGCGGCATCGCGCTCGGCCTCGGCGGCCGCAACCTGTTCGAGCACGAGTTCCAGCCGCCGGAACTCGCGCTCGATCTCGCCGCGCAGGCGCTGAGGCAGGTCGCGCCCGTCGCCGGTGCGCACCTCCTTCAACCGCTCCCAACGGTCGCGTCGCAGCGGCTGGAACGTGTAGACGCCCTGGGTGGCGAGCAGGCCCTTGATCCGGTTGACGTGCTGCACCCGCTCCGCGATCAGGCGCTGGCGCTCGCGATGAGTGCGCCGCGCATCCTCGCGCTCGACCGAGGGCACCTGCACCATGCGGCAGGCGGCGTGATCGCCGCGGCACCACGCCATCAGGGCCCGGAGCAGCATGGCCGCGTCGAGCCGGTCGGTCTTGGCCCGTCGCGCGCGGCGGTCGACCTGGAGGCTGCCGGGATCCATGACGAAGCAGGTGATTGCCTCGGCCGCGAGGCGGCGCTGCAGCCAGAAGCCGTCGTATCCGGCCTCGTAGCCGAGGATGATCGCGACCTCTCGGCCGGAGCTGCGCTGTTCGCGAGCCTGCAGGCGGCGCAGCAAGGCGAGCAGGCCCTCCACGTCGCCGCCGCTCACCCGGTGTGCAGAGGTCTTCCCGCTCGGGACGGCCTGGGCGGCCAGGAGCCATGCCGACTTGCTGAGTTCCAGCGTGACGAACACAGCAACCTCAGGCAGGTTTGTCTGGATCTGTTCACGATCAAGCATGGCCAACTCCGGTCCAAGGTCAGAGAACCGGAGAGTGATCCAATCTCCAGCTCCCTGCATGGTATCTTTGGCCATTCATGCGGCGTGGCAGAGCGCGTAGGCCCAGGGCGCTGGCAAACGGAAGCGGGGCTTTGTTCGGGCGCGTCGGCGCGGTGATGTTGCTAAAGTCCGCTCGCCGACCGGCCGAGATCATCGTCGATGACCTCGACGTCGACAAAGCCGCGCTGGCGGGCGACATCGACCAGATTGTACTGGCGCCGTTTGCTCTCGAGATTGGTCATGACCTGGGATTGCGTCGACTGCCGCACATAGACGACCGCCGTTCGCTTCAGGATGGCTGGCGGGAGCAGCTCAGCGCTCGTCATCGTCAAGCTCCTCGACGCCGAGGCCGCCGGCCTGCATGAGGATCTGCGCCAGCATTGCGACGACCGTGTCGCGTTCCTGAGCGCTCAGGCCCTCCAGCCCGTCCTGTTCGAAGAGGAAGCTGATCTGCCGATCCGGCACCGCGGCCGGCCGCTTGAAAGGTTCCATCCTGTGCCTCCGGAACGATGCCGACATCGCTCCGGAACTTTGCGGGGCTGTCTGCCCCACTCAACAGCCGCGCCAGCTCGATCAGCGCCGTGACATCGACGCGCGGAGACCCGGACGTCATGCCGGCGCAGTGAACCGGGTCGAACATCCATCCGGCCATGACGATCACAACGCCGGAAGGCGCTTGCACCAGGAGAATCGGGCCGTACGTCCGCTGCTCGACCCGGCGCACCAGCACCTTCCGGCCGGAATGGGGGTGCCCGCGATAACGAACCTCCGCTTCCTGCCCGACATGGGCAGAATGAACGGGTGATGGCGGTCGGGCGCAAGAACTACCTGTTCGCCGGTTCAGATGGCGGCGGAGCGCGGTGGGCCGTCATCGCTTCTTTGATCGAGACGGCCAAGCTCAACGGCGTCGAGCTCTATGCCTACCTCACCGACGTGTTGACCCGGATGAGCAGCGGTCATCCGGCCCGAGATCTCGACGTACTCCTGCCTTGGAACTGGTCGACCGCCGTCAAACCGGCAGCAAACGTGTGAAAGCCTGACGCTTACCATCGTTACCCTCCTGGATCGGAAGGAAACGTCCGGGGCCGGGGATCCAATCCATGCCCCTGACGGAATCCCATGGGCCGGACCTTGGGCTCGGCACCGACGCGCCACGCCCGCGACCGTTCGTGAGCCATCACATGACCGACCTCCCGAGGCCGACACCGGGCCCGGCGTTCATGGACAGAACCGCCCAGCATGAGCTGGCGAGGGGATCTGAGCCGCGTCGGCTCAGTCGCGTGGATGCCCTGCCCGACCGTCGGCGTGCGATTTGGGCTCGGGCGGACCCCGAGGCGGACGGCTGGCCGGTCCCGCGGGAGAGCCCCTTCACAGGAACTTGAGCGGGTCCTTCTCGGGCGGGGGCGGGGCCACGTCGGCCCGGTTCCACCAGCCGCCGCCGAGCGCCACGAACAGGGCGGCGGTGTCGGCGTACTGGGTGGCGCGCGCGCCCGCCGAAGTGACCAGGGCCGAGAGGTAGCCCTGCTGGGCGATCAGCACCTGGACACGGGCCGCTCCAGGTTCGAGGCGTCAACGTCGGCTTCAAGGCCATACACGAACGGGCCGCTCTGCCAAGCATACCCGCCGAACAGGCCGCCGAGCGCGGTGGTCGCATCGCGCCCGGCATCGTTGCGGCCCGTGGCATCCCCGGTGCGGAATTCCGGCACCGAACGGCGGCCGATCATGCCGGAACCGAAGCCGAAGCTGCCGAAGGCGTCACCGGCGCTGCCCTGCCATCCGATATAGCCGCCCGCCCAGGCACCGAAGGAGGGCAGGTGCGTCGCGTCGTGTGGCGTCGGCGTGGCGAGATTGGCCCCGTGGGCGCCGGTGGACACGCCAGCGAGCAACGTCGCAACCCCTGCACCTGCGCGGAGGCGTCCTGCGGCCTGTCTCCACCGGCTCATCGTGCCGCCTCCACATGCGTGAACCGAACCCGGACTAGCGATGCGGTGACCAGGACACGATGCGGCATCCGCCCAAACTTGGCCGCGCTGCTAACCATGGACGAGCGGCTTCGTGCAAGCCCGCCGCCGGGTTCGGGTTGAGCTGACGACCCCGGCCGATGAGATAGCCACGCGTACCACCGAGGTAGACACCGCCCTCACGCCCCTCGCCACGCCTATGGAGCGGGACGGGGAGAGGCCGAACTTCCAGAATTCAAGCGGCATAGCGTGTGGGTTGCTCGCAGCGACGGCAGCCATGCCGCTCTTCCCATCGGCCGTAATCACGACTGCGAACCCGCGTGCGGGCGAATGGGGCGACATTCGAAACGCATCGTGGTCGTGCGCGCGATCGATCGTTCCCCGAATGCCGCGGGTTCGGTCAGGGGCGCGTCACCGCCGAAACAGGCGGCAATCTCCGGGTGCGCCTGTTTTATCGACGGCCGATGACGGTTCGATGCCACTTGTGAGCTTCTCGGCTGCGCAGCACAGCTGGCGCGGGGCGACCGGTACGGGCGCCACCCCCCGGCCTCGAAGCCTGCGCTGGAGGGCGTGCGTGGCGTCCATGTCGTCCCGTCCGGGATGATCCCGGCGGGACAGGTTTGCGGGAACCGGCTTGCTCTCGAAAGGAGGACGGGGCCCGCAGGTCGGCCGATCGTCGTCCGCTGACGAAGCCCACTGCGGCGCACCGCTCATGAAGCCCCGGGCTCAGGCCGCATCGTCATGTCCGGGCACCAAGGCGGCGATTGTCCGATCAAGGCCGCATATGGCGTCGCACCGAGCCCGATTATCTCGGCGGTTTGTGGATCGGCCGCCATCGTAGGCCCGGTGCGGATGATCGCGACCTGCTTCACGGGGTCTGCCCGAGGATTAGGTCCGACGCGTGCCGGGAGGCCGGGTGGCCTGTGGCCGCCTGGTGGGCGACCGAGCACGCCTCGTAGTGGTCGCCCCTGGCCAGCATGGTCAAGCGCCGCTCGCCGGGAACAGCCTTCCTGACGGCCAGGAGCGCGCGTCCAGACGGCCACGACACAGTCTCGGCACCCGGCTCGGTTTGCGGCTGACCGTACCGCCGCACGCCCTCCCGGTAGATGGCCTCGTAGCGCGACGGCAGTTCGGCCTCCGAGAGCGGACGGCTGAGCCAGATGACCTGCTGCAGGCCCTCGTCCCGGCAGACTTCCAGGATGACCTCGTCCGTATCGATGCCCGCGGCCAGCGGACGGTCGTGGAAGTAGGTCAGCGCCGTGATGTTCGCTTCGCGGTCGACCATCGAGGGCTTCGGCACCGTGTCGACGGGTCCCCAGGACAGGCCAAATGGGGCTTCCTGAGCATGGGCTCCGTGCAGGCAGCCGAGCCAAAGCAGGGTCGACAGGGCGCTGCGTCTCATCGTCGTCTCTCCCTCCGTTGATCCGCGACGTCCCCGCACGTCGTCGCTGGCGCGCGACTGAATCATGGATTGCGATCTCGAGCGGCTCTTCCGGACCGAGCACGAGACCCCCCGCGGGAATACTCCGAGATCATCGATGTTGGGCTCGAGCACGACTGTGCGCAACCATTCCTTGCAGCGCTGGTTCTCTCGTCGCTATCCCCGGTTCCAGGGCGAGACGGTGTTCTCATCGGCCTCGAACGGTATCGGACTTGCGCCGAGAGCTGCCGGAAGATGGCCGCCTAGCGCGCGAGGCGCTCGTCGAGCGTCTCCCCTCATACCATGTGTCAGCCGTCTCAGGTCGAGGAGATACGTCATGATCGATGCAAGCCAGATCAAAGAGCACATGGAGGTCAAGGCGTCCGATGGGCACCATGTCGGCACCGTCGACCACATGCAGGGATCCGATCAGATCAAGCTGACCCGGAACGATCCGGCCGCGCACGGCGCGCATCACCTCATCCCGCTCGCCTGGGTCGAGCGCGTCGACGCGCATGTGCACCTCAGCAGGTCGAGCCAAGAGGTCATGACGCAGTGGCAGAGCCAAGGCTGAGACCGACCGCTCCTTGCTCCTCTAGCGGCTAAAGGTTCTAGGCTGCCGGGGAGCAGGAGGATCTCATGACGGGACACAGTGCGGACGCCGCGCGCGAGAACGGTTCGACCTTCACCTGGAAGGTCGAGGGGATGGATTGCGCCAGCTGCGTCGGCAAGATCCAAACGGCGTTGGCCAAGTTGCCGGGCGTCAGCGACGTCAGGGCTTCGACGATCACCGAGACCCTGACCGCCACGATCGATCAGACCCAGATCTCCTCAAGGACCGTCGAGAAACGCGTGGCCGGCCTCGGCTACACGCTCACGCGCAAATTGCCGCCATCCCTCACTTCCGGTCCCGAGCACGAGCTGCTCGGCCGCCGCGATGCGAACGCAGCACACGGCTGTGGTGAGCCGGGCTGTGACCAGGACGAGCAGGCACCCCTGACGGCGGCAGACCAGCATGACGGCGTTCTCGCAAAGCAAGGGCACGCACATGGCGAGAGCGCTGACAGGCCTTGGTGGCAGGCCAGCAAGGGCCGTCTGGTCCTGTTCACCGGCGCCATGCTCGCCCTGGCTTGGACGATCAAGCTCAGCGTTCCCGCGCTGGCCTTCTGGGCATTCGTGGGCGCGACGCTGGTCGGGGTCACGCCGGTCGCCCAGCGCGCCATCGCGGCCGCGCGCGCCGGCATGCCGTTCACGATCGAGATGCTGATGTCGATCGCCGCTGCCGGCGCCCTGTTCATCGGCGCCGCGGAGGAAGGCGCCCTCGTCGTGTTCCTGTTCGCGGTCGGCGAGGTGCTGGAGGGCGTGGCGGCCGACCGAGCCCGCGCCGGCATCCGGGCGCTCGGCGAACTCGTCCCGAAAACAGCGTTGGTCGAGGAGAACGGCATCGCCCGAGACGTGCCGGCCGCCTCGCTCACGATCGGCCAGACAGTGCTGGTGCGACCGGGCGATCGCATCCCGGCCGACGGCGTCATCCTCTCCGGCACGTCCGGCATCGATGAGTCTCCTGTGACGGGGGAATCCTTCCCGAGCACCAAAGGGGCGGGGGACGGCGTCTTCGCGGGCTCGATCAACCGCGAGGCGGCACTCCGGGTGCGCGTCGCCAAGGCCGCCGAGGATAACACGATCGCGCGCATCATCCGCCTCGTCGAGGAGGCGCAGGAGGCGCGCGCGCCGACGGAGCGCTTCATCGACCGCTTCTCGCGCTGGTACATGCCGCTCATCGTCGGCCTCGCCCTCCTCGTCGTTCTGGTGCCGCCGCTCCTGTTCGGGGGGGCTTGGTCGACCTGGGTCTATCGCGGGCTCGCGCTCCTGCTGATCGGCTGCCCGTGCGCGCTCGTGATCTCGGTGCCGGCCTCGATCGCATCGGCCCTGTCGGCCGGCGCGCGCCGCGGCTTGCTGATGAAGGGGGGCGCCGTGATCGAGGCGGCGGCGAATACGCAGGTCATCGCCTTCGACAAGACAGGCACGCTGACCGAAGGAGCGCCGCGGGTGACGGACGTCGCGGTCTATTCCGGTAGCGAGGCTGAGGTGCTGCGGCTGGCTGCGGCCGTCGAGACCGGATCGAACCATCCGCTCGCCGTCGCGATCGTGGAGTGGGCCAGGACGACGGGCTGCCGGATCCAGCCCGCCGACGGGGTCAGGGCCGTTCCGGGTCAGGGCGTGACCGGCTCGCTCGGCGGGCAGGAGATCTTTCTCGGTGCTCCGCGCTTTGCCGAAGGCGGTACGACCTGGCCGGCCGGGGCGAGCGAGCGGAGCGCCGCGCTTGAAGCGGAGGGCAAAACCGTCACGGCGCTCGTGGTGGGCGGCCGTTTGGTGGGGCTGATCGCCCTGCGCGACGAGCCGCGTCTCGACGCGAAGTCGGCTCTTGCAGCCCTACAGGATCTCGGCATCCGTCCGATCATGCTCACAGGCGACAACGCGCGCACCGGTGCGGCGATCGCGAGCGCGCTCGGTCTGGAGTTCCGCGCCGAGCAGATGCCCGATGACAAGGTCGCGGTGATCCGGGCGCTCGGGGTGGGGGGCCGGGTCATGATGGTGGGCGACGGTATCAACGATGCACCTGCACTGGCGGCGGCGAGCGTGGGTATCGCCATGGGTTCGGGCACCGACGTGGCCCTGGAGACCGCCGACGGCGCGCTCCTGAGGAGCCACACCTACGACGTCGTGGAGATGATCCGCTTGGCGCGGGCCGCCATGGCCAACATCCGCCAGAACATCGCCGTCGCGCTGGGGCTCAAGGCGGTGTTCCTGGTCACGAGCGTGCTCGGGCTGACGGGCTTGTGGATCGCCATCCTGGCCGATACGGGGGCCACCGTGATCGTCACCGCGAACGCGCTGCGCCTGCTCGGGTTCTTCGGTTCCGGCGGCACGCAGGGCGGGGGCGACACGGCGCAGCCGAGCGAGGCTCTCGAGCCCGCGGCGTGAGCGCGTGCGTCCCTGCCCCGCAGTCCGGGCTCATCGCTGGAGGAGCGGCGGTTGGGCCGGTTCGCTGCCCCGAGGAATGCCGGCGCCGCGGCGAGCCATCAGGCCGTGATCGTCAGGGTGTCGACGCATCTTTTTGCTCCGCCGCCCGCGTCACCGGGACGCTGTGATCGTCCGCTCAGGAAAGAGGAACCGGAATGGGTGCAGGGCATGATCATGGAGCAACCCTCGGCGGCTCGGCCGCGGGGCGGCACCGCGGGCGCTTGGTCTGGGCGCTCGGGCTGACCCTGACCTACATGGCCGCCGAGGTGGTCGGCGGCTTGCTGACCGGCAGCCTCGCGCTCCTGGCCGATGCCGCCCACATGCTCACCGACGCAGGAGGTCTTGCGCTGGCACTCCTGGCGATCCGCTTCGGCGAGCGGCCCGCGACGCCGCAGCGGACCTACGGCTACCTGCGCGCGGAGGTGCTCTCGGCGCTGGCCAACGCCGTCGTGCTCCTCGTCCTCACAATCTACATCCTCTACGAGGCCTACCGCCGCTTCGTCGACCCGCCCGAGGTCATCGGCGGCCCGATGCTGGCGGTGGCGACCGTCGGCCTGGTGGTCAACCTGATCAGCATGCGCCTCCTGTCCGGCGGCTCGTCGGAGAGCCTGAACGTCAAGGGCGCCTACTTCGAGGTGCTCTCCGACATGCTCGGCTCGCTCGGGGTGATCGTGGCGGCGGTGATCGTGATGGTCACGGGCTGGCGGCTGGCCGACCCGATCGTGGGAGCCGGCATCGGCCTGTTTATCGTGCCGCGCACCTGGAGTCTGCTCAGCCAGGTCACCCATATCCTGCTGGAGGGCACCCCGCCCCAGGTTGACGTCGTGCTGCTGGAGCGCCGCTTGGCCGAGATCCCAGGCGTGGCCGGCGTGCACGACCTGCACGTCTGGACCATCACCTCGGGTCTCGACGCGATGAGCGGGCACTTGGTGGTGCCTGGGGCGGGTGACGCCGCCCGCGTGCTGCGCCACGCACGGCAGATCCTGGCGGACGAGTTCAAGGTCGATCACGTCACGATCCAGATTGAGGATGCGGCGCTTCGAACCGAGGAAAAGGCTCTGCGCATCTGAGGGACCTGAGCCGCTCGGCCTCCGCCGCCGATGGTGTGTCCCCGTCGCAATCCAGGAATACGGAACTTCGATGTCAGCTTGGGCCTACACGCTCATCCCAGCCCTCGCGACGGTACTAGGGGCCGCCGTCGCCGCCGTGCGTCAGCCTGGCCCGGCGGTCACCAGCGCCGTCCAGCATCTCGCCGCGGGCGTCCTGTTCGCCGCGGTCGCGGGCGAGATCCTGCCCGACCTCAAGCATCAGCAATCCCCGATCGCGGTGATCGTCGGCGGAGCCCTCGGTGTCGCCCTGATGCTCCTGGTCAAGCGCCTGGGAGAGAAGGCGAAGGGGTCGACCGGGCTCATCGCGACGGTCGGGATCGACATCCTGATCGACGGCCTGGTCCTCGGCATCGGCTTCGCGGCCGGGGCGAAGCAGGGCCTGTTGCTGACGGGCGCACTCACGCTCGAGGTGCTGTTTCTCGGGATCGCGGTCGCCTCCAAGCTGAAACAAACGAGCGGATCCGCGGGACGTGTGGTCGGTACCGTGGCCGGTCTCGCGCTCCTGCTGCCGATGGGCGCACTTCTGGGCACGCCGATCGGTGCGCTGCCCGGACCCTATCTCGCCGGCTTCTTCGCCTTCGCGCTCGTCGCGCTGCTCTATCTCGTCACCGAAGAGCTGCTCGTGGAGGCGCATGCCGTACCCGAGCAACCCTGGACTACCGCGATGTTCTTCATAGGCTTCCTCGGCATGCTGGTGATCGAGGAGATCGCCACCTGAGTCGTGCCGGCTCGCGCATCGGCGATCATGCTGAAAGCTACCTTTGCCCGTGGGGCGCACCGCGCAACGCTATCGAGAAAGAACCGTCACGTCGATGAAGTTCACGGCCTTCAGCCTCTGGGAGGTGGCATCCCATCTCGTCGATCTCGCGATCGCCTACGCGCTCGCGGCGCCGATCGGGTGGGACCGCGAGCAGGAGGAGCGCTCGGCCGGCATCCGCACCTTTCCCCTCGTCGCGGTTGCCGCCTGCGGCTTCGTGCTGGTCGCGATCCGCGTGCTCGGGGCGGACTCGACGGGACAGGCCCGCATCCTGGAAGGCGTGATCACGGGCGTTGGCTTCATCGGCGGCGGTGCGATCCTGAAGCATGCCGGGCGTGCCTCCGGCACCGCGACCGCCGCCAGCCTGTGGGCCACGGGCGCACTCGGGGCGGCGGTGGGCTACGGCCTCTATGACATCGCCGCCATCCTGAGCCTCGTCACCTATCTGACGCTGCGCTACCTCGTGCCGCTGAAGCAGGCCGCCCACCACGGTGGGGGCGATGCCAACGGTAGAGGATCCGAAACCGATCCAGAGGAGCCGAAAACCGATACGGCCGCGCGTTCGTCGGGCGCCGTGCCGGACCGGAAAGGGGCAGCCAATCCGTCATTTCCCGGCAGGGACGCTTGAAGCAGTCTCAGGCGACGAAGTGTCTCATTCCGGCCAGAGGGGTGCATACCTTGTGCTTGCTTGCGGTCGATCGTAGATCAGGGCTGCGATGACGAGCCTGCGGTACCCTTGGATGAGCGACTCGGCGCGCCTGCTGCGCGCTGCCGTGGCGTGCCTGGTGGCCTTCGTGTTCGCTTTCTCCATCATCACCTCTGAAACTGCCGCGGCACCGAGCCCCATCCAGAGCGATGGTCTGCTGACGCTGTCGTCGCAGTCGGCTGCGGATCACACAAGCTCTAGCGACCCAGCGGATGCGGGCATTCTGCTCCACGTTCACTGCGGATGTCACCAAGTGATGCGGGCCGAGCCGGTCACGTTCGAGCCGGTTCGGACGGCTGACAGAGTCGTCTATCGCGTCCAGACCGAGCCGCTCGCCTCCCGTCCCGCCTCCCCGCTCCGCAGACCGCCCCGAGTCTGACCCGTCCCACCGCTGCGGTGGGTGTTCGTCGCTCGAGCCTGACCCAGGTGCCGGGCGTTGAGGTCATGTGGGGTTTGGGACCGATCGACTGCGCGCCGTCGCGCAGTCGACACCCGAAGACCCGGTCGAGGTCAGCGTCATGCGTGCCATTCTCATTTTGATAGTTCTGGCGGTGGGCGTCGCGATCGGCGGTGCCGTCCCGCGCGTGTCTCAGGTCATCCAGGGAGCCTTGGCGGCGACGGGCCTGATGAAGACGGAGCCCGTTCCGGAAAACCCAGCGGCTCCGAAGGCCGAAGCCGAGAAGCCGGCCGGCGAGAAGGCGGAGGACCATGCCGCCGAGGGGCAGATCAAGATGTCGCCCGAGCAGATCACCAACCAGGAGATCGCGGTCGCATCGGTCGAGGGCGGTGTGCTCTCACGGCACCTGATGGCGCCCGGCACAATCACGCCGGACATCGACCGGGTCGCGCGGGTCCCCGCCCGGGTCGTCGGCACCGTAGCGGAGATGCTCAAGCGTCTGGGCGATCCCGTGAAGAAGGGCGAAGTCGTCGCCGTCCTCGACAGCCGCGAGGTGGCAGATGCCAAGAGTGAGTATCTGACGGCATCGGTGCGCGCCGAGTTGGAGAAGACCAACTACGACCGGCAGCAGGCGCTCTGGGATAAGCGGATCTCAGCCGAGGCCACGTTCCTTCAAGCACGAGCTACCTATTCCGAAACGCAGCTGCGCCTGAACCTAGCCCGGCAGAAGCTCTCCGCTCTGGGGCTCAACGCGGATGAGGTTGCGGCGGCGCAGAAGCGGGATGAGGCTACCCCGAACCAGTCGAGCCTGCGTCGATACGAGTTGCGCTCGCCGCTGACTGGACGCGTCGTTGAGCGCAAGGTCGACGTCGGGACGACGGTGGGCGGTCAGGGTGACCCGGCCGACCTCTACACAGTCGCCGACCTCTCCACAGTCTGGGTAGAGCTCGCGGTGCCGACCACGGATCTCGCCAAGGTTCGGGAAGGCGCGGAGGTTCTGATCGCCCCCCGAGACGAGGATGCGGGCCAGCGGGCAAAGGGCAAGATCATCTTCGTCAGCCCGATCCTGAACGCTGAGACCCGCTCGGCCCGCGTGATCGCGGCGCTGCCCAACCAGGATTTCAGCTGGCGGCCGGGCACCTTCGTCTCGGCCGAAATCCAGGTCGGCCAGGACAGCGCCAAGGTGAAGGTGCCCCGCGACGCACTCCAGAGCATGGGTAATGAGAAGGTCGCCTTCGTGCGCACCGCGGACGGCTTCGAGCGACGTGATGTCAAAACGGGCAAATCGGACGATGAGTCGGTCGAGATTATTGCCGGTTTGACCCCGGGTGAGGAGATCGCCGTTAAGAACACCTTCCTCCTCAAGGCTGAGCTCGGCAAGGGCGAAGCCGAGCACCACGACTGAGACGGGACGCTCGCCATGATCAGTCGCATCCTCGACTTCTCGGTCCACCAGCGCTGGCTCGTGGTGCTGCTGTCGCTGCTCGCCGCCGGCTTCGGTGTGTTCTCGCTGACCAAGCTGCCCATCGACGCGGTGCCGGACATCACCAACAACCAGGTGCAGATCAACACGGTCGCGCCCTCCTACTCACCCGTCGACATCGAGAAGCAGGTCACCTACCCGGTCGAGACCGCGCTCGCTGGCATCAAGGGGCTCGAATACACCCGCTCGCTGTCGCGCAACGGCTTCTCGCAGGTCACCGCCGTCTTCAACGAGAAGCTCGACATCTACTTCGCCCGGCAGCAGGTCGCCGAGCGCCTCAACCAGGTCAAGAGTGACCTGCCGCCCGGGGCCGAGCCGCAGATGGGCCCGGTCTCGACTGGCCTGGGCGAGATCTACATGTGGACAGTGAACTACAAGAAAGCCGGCGAGAAAGCGCCCGTCCTCGACGGTAAGCCGGGCTGGCAATCCGACGGCAGCTACCTGACCCCGGAGGGGCAGCGCCTCACGACCGAGCTGGAGAGATCAGCTTATCTCCGCACGATCCAGGACTGGATCATCCGCCTTCAGATCAAGACCGTCCCGGGCGTGGCCGGCGTCGACGGCATCGGCGGCTACGAGAAGCAGTACCACGTCCAGCCCGATCCCGCGAAGCTGACCGCCCTCGACCTCTCGTTCGGCGACGTCGCCCGGGCGCTCCAGGCCAACAACGCCAACCAGGGTGCGCGCTACCTGGAGGACAACGGCGAGGGCTATGTCGTGCGCGCGGCCGGACGCCTGGAGAGCATGGACGAGATCGCCAACGTCGTCGTCACCACCCGCGGCGGCGTTCCGGTGCGCATCCGCGACATCGCCGAGGTGCGGATCGGACGTGACCTGCGCACCGGCTCGGGCAGCGAGAACGGCCGGGAAGTCGTCGTCGGCACGGCCCTGATGCTGATCGGCGAGAACAGCCGCACGGTGGCGGCGGCCGTCGACGCCAAGATGAACGAGATCCGCAAGTCGCTGCCGCCCGGGATCGAGGTGCAGACGGTCCTCAACCGGACGCTGCTGGTCGAGGCCACCATCAAGACGGTGGCCCGGAACCTCGCCGAGGGCGCGACGCTCGTCATCGTCATCCTGTTCCTGCTGCTCGGCAATATCCGAGCCGCCATCATCACGGCGCTGGTCATCCCGGTCGCCATGCTGATGACCATGACCGGCATGGTCGAGGCGAAGATCTCGGCCAACCTGATGAGCCTGGGCGCCCTCGACTTCGGCCTCATCGTCGACGGCGCCGTGATCATCGCCGAGAACTCGCTCCGGCACTTGGCGGAGAAGCAGCACGAACTTGGGCGCAAGCTGGAGCTCGAGGAGCGGCTCGCCACGGTGCGGGCCTCGGCCGAGGAGATGATCAAGCCGTCGCTGTTCGGGCAGGCCATCATCATCCTCGTCTACGTGCCGCTCCTCACCTTCACGGGCGTCGAGGGCAAGATGTTCGAGCCGATGGCGCTGACCGTCATCATCGCGTTGGTCGCGGCCTTCGTTCTCTCGCTCACCTTCGTGCCGGCCATGATCGCCATCGTGATCACCGGCAAGGTCACCGAGACGGACAACCTCATCATCCGGGGGTTCAAGGCGGCGTATCGCCCGGCCCTGGCCGGGGCTGTGCGGGCCCCGATGGCGTTCATCCTAGGCTCGCTCCTGCTGCTCGCCGGGGCCGGCGTGTTGTTCACCCGGCTCGGCGCGGAGTTCATCCCGACGCTCGACGAGAAGAGCATCGCCATGAACGCGCTGCGCATCCCCTCGACCTCGCTGTCCCAGTCCCAGGCCATGCAGCTCAAGATCGAGCAGGCGGTCTCGAAGTTCCCGCAGGTGGCCTACGTCTTCTCGAAGACGGGTACGGCCGAGGTCGCCTCCGACCCGATGCCGCAGAACTCCTCGGACACCTTCGTGATCCTCAAACCCCAGGAGGAGTGGCCGGACCCAGAGTTGTCCAAGGCCGAGCTGCAGGAGCAGATTGAGAAAGCCGCCGGCGCCTTGGCCGGCAACGTGTTCGAGTTCTCGCAACCGATCCAGCTGCGCTTCAACGAGCTCCTGGCCGGTACCCGTGGCGACCTCGCCGTGAAGGTGTTCGGCGAGGAGTTCGAGCCGATGCTCAAGGTGGCCAACCAGATCGCGGCCATCCTGAAGGGGACGGCGGGCGCCGAGGACGTCAAGGTCGAGCAGACGCAGGGCCTGCCCTTCCTGGAGATCAGGATCAACAAGGCTGAGGCCGCGCGCTTAGGCCTCAGCACGGGGGCGATCCAGGAGGTGATCGGCGCGGCGATTGGCGGGCGGGAAGCCGGCGTGGTGTTCGAGGGCGACCGGCGCTTTCCCATCGTGGTGCGCCTGACCGACAAGGTCCGCGAGGATCGCGAGGCGCTGGAGAACCTGCCCGTCGCGCTCCCGCCCGGCCCGAACGGGCGGGCCGCCTCGGTGCTGCTGAAGCAGGTGGCGAGCTTTTCCGTCACGGAGGGGCCGAACCAGATCAGCCGCGAGAACGGCAAACGCCGCGTCGTCGTGACCGCCAACGTGCGCGGGCGCGATATCGGCTCGCTCGTGGCCGAGGCGCAGGCCAAGGTTGCGCAACAGGTGCAGCTGCCGGCCGGCTACTATGTTGCTTGGGGCGGGCAGTTCGAGAACCTCGCCTCGGCCCGGCAGCGCTTGATGATCGTGGTTCCGGTCTGCTTCTTCCTGATCTTCCTGTTGCTCTATTCGGCGCTTGGCTCACCGCGGGACGCGCTCCTGGTGTTCAGCGCGGTGCCCCTGGCGCTGACCGGCGGCATCGCGGCCTTGTGGCTGCGCGGCATGCCGTTCTCCGTCCCGGCCGCGGTGGGGTTCATCGCCCTGTCGGGCGTGGCGGTGCTCAACGGCCTCGTGATGCTGACCTTCATCAAGCAGCTCATCGCCGAGGGGCGGCCGAAGCGCGAGGCGATCCTGGAGGGCGCCATGACCCGATTGCGGCCCGTGGCGATGACCGCTCTGGTCGCCTCGCTCGGGTTCGTGCCGATGGCCTTGGCTACTGAGACGGGGGCTGAGGTGCAGCGGCCGCTCGCCACCGTGGTCATCGGCGGCCTGATCAGCGCGACCCTACTGACGCTTATCGTGCTGCCGGCGCTCTACGCGCGCTTCGGCGGCAAGGAGACCCCGAAATCCTCCGTGAAGGACGCGACCAGGGATCGCGCCTATCCGCCGCTCAGGCCGGCCGCGGAGTGAGGCGATCATGTCCCCTCAGAAGCCCCTACGTCTTGGGCGAAGTCACAGATCCGGTCCGGACCGTGCCGCATCAGAAGGCCGGGCGGGTTCGAGAGGGATCCGCCCCATCTTCGCGATGGCACTGCTCTCGCTGGGCAGCACGGCCTTGGCGCAGGCCGCGGAGGCTCCATTTGGGTTGTCCTGGGGGCCTGTGACGACGGTGCCGAAGCCGTCTATGGCGGATCGGGAGGCCAACATCACGGCCCTGTTCTACTTTCATGGGCAGCCGCCGGCTTCCGGGCCGGACACGCAGCAGGTCGTCCTTGAGATCTGCCGGGACGAAGGCCTGCAGCAGGTCATCTGGGTCAGCCGAGACTTCCCGGAAGCCGAACTCTCCGCACGCTACGAGCCCATCTACCAGGAAGGGGTCCGGCGCCACGGCGAACCCGTCAAGGATGGTAGACCGGAGACTGTGGTCTGGTCCGGCGGACACACGCTCCTGGCAGTTCGTTCCGTCGATGGCGGCCGCAAGCGGCTGATCATGATCGCCACCGGCGATCAGTACGAAAAATGCTCCGCGGCGCACGAAGCCGGCGCGGGCCATCCTGCCACCGTTCACACCTCCGCCTTGCACAAGGCGACGACCCCATGATGCCTATGCCGCCTCGCCGAACCGGTTCGCATGCCCCGAGTTCGCAGAGGGAGGACGATTGCCACCTCCAGAGCGCATTGCTCGTGCCAGACGGGCTGCCGGTGAGGCATCGGCCCGTTGCCATGGGATTAGCCGCGCTGACGGCGATCGGGGCAGCGGCCATCTGCGTTCGGGCCGAGACGCTGGAGAGCGCTCGTGCGGGTCTACAGTGTCAATCCGCAGGCCAATACGGGCTGCGCGGGTGTGCGGGCGACCGACGAGACCATGGCCTGGGTGCGGGCAGGCTACCGCCCGACCGTGGCCGTCCAGGCCGGCATAGGGGTTTCGTCGGCGGAAAGAACCTGGCCGGCAGGGGCTTGAAGCAGACCACACGTCCGAGTGGGGCGGCGCTCACCGTAAACCAAACCCTGTTCAACGATGTTCAGATCGGCAACAGCAGCCGGCGCGCGGAGTCAAACGTGCTCAGCCAGTGCGAGACCCTGCGCTTCACGGAGTTACCCCGCTGTTCAACGGGCACAGGCTTATTCGATCAGGTCAAGGATCTCTGGACGGCGTGCGACCGACGGATGGCTGCCGAGGAGCAGAGCAAGGTAATGCAGGCCAAGGTCGAGAGGCTGGTCTCGGACGCCGGCGTTGAAATTTGCTCCGATAGAGCGCCCTTCTCTGCCCGACGGGAATGCTGAAGGTGCAGGCTGGCAAGAGCACGACAGGCTTCTTGTATGCCAAGAGCCAAACCGATCTCATACACACTCAGGTGTCGGCCAGCCGGCAAGTCCGTGGCCAATGGCTCTCGGGGACTTTCCGCATGCTGGTCGATGCCTGTCTTCTGGATGACCCAAAATGGTATGTCCCACTTTCGGAGGCACTCGTACCAAGGCCCGGCGAATGCATTCTCGACTGTGGCCCTGGAAGCGTCTTGCGCGCATTGTATTATGCGGATCGCTTCCCAGACACCGAATTCACTGCGGTGGAGTTCAATCGGCGTCGGATCGCGAAAGCGTTCAAGCGCGCATCTAGCATGAACTTACCCAACTACAAAGCTATGACGTTCGAGGATGCGAGAAGAACGCCGTTCAGTGCAGGTCAGTTCGACAAGGCCATGTTGGTTCTCAATTTACATGGTCTTGAACCGGAGGACAAAATCAATAACTTGCGAGAGCTTCGTCGGATCGTTCGAAGGGGCGGCATCGTCTTAGCGGCGGACATCGACCGGCCGAAGGCCTCGCGAGAAGATGTGATCTTGCGAATCACCCAGCTGCTCTATGGTGCGGAGGCGACCAGATCCCATACGTCGGGGACATGGCCGAAGTTCCTGTCGGAGGCGGGCTTCACGGGCGTGCGCCGCGTATCGGAGCATCCCATCTGGATCGGCCGAATGGCCCTGGTCCGCAGCCGGAAGCAGTGAGATCATGCAGTCGAGCAGGTGAACGCTTCAAAAGGATACCGTGCGAGTTCAATCATGGCTGGAAGGTAGGCTCTGGTTTCGTCTGGTTGCCTCTCGCCGATGAGCCTGACTCGCATCACGCACTCGGCTGCTGCGTTCGTCGCGCAAGTTTATCCGCTGGTCATTCAGAAAGCGCTTGTCCAGATTTGTGGGAAAGATAAGAAAAGATCGTCAGGAGCCCTTCAGACTCAACATCAACATGCGGTCGAATGCCTTCGTGATCGCTATATTCAGGGAATGGTCTCGGCTGACCTCGCTGGCCTTGAGCATTTCCTGCTCGAGGCTGACGGAGCTTGAGGTCGAAAGCGCGTCCCAGGCATCGGAAGCCTTGATCTTCGTTGCGCTAAATGGTGGGTCTGCTGCGTTCAGGTGGCCGCTTGCTGTCGTCGACAGGCTAGCCGTAGCCGTGCGGGCCATGACTTCGGCGAAGGGCAGGACGTCACGCGCTTTGTAATCCGGTGTATTCGCGTTGGCGACATTGCCAGCAATCATGGACTGACGGACCGCAAGGTAGCGAGCCTGCTGCGACACAAGATCAAAGAGATAGACGCCTGTCACTTCAAACTCCAATCCGCATCTCCGGGACTTCAAGGCCTATGAGTGCAGCCTTGTCCGAAGCTGGCGAAGCTTGGTGCGAGTGGCAGCCCTGGTGGAGTTTGCCGATGCGCCTTGAAGGTAATTACCCACGGGGTATGTCCGGGCGCGAGTTGGCGCGTGCCGCTTCGCCTCGCATCGCGTGGACCTCACCCTCTTGCGCAGGTTGGATTTCGCTGATTCCTTCGTGGGATGGGCCGCAGCGATCTTGAGCGGTTGAGCCGCGAGGAACTGATCGAGCTGGTGCTGCGGCTGCAGCGACCGGAGAAGACCTCGCGCACCTCCTCGAAGCCGCCGGCGACCGATCACAAGGACCGGCGCGAGCAATCCAGGCCCGGTGGCGCCAAGCCTGGTCACGAGGGTCACAGCCGCGTCATGACCGACGATCCCGATGCGGTGGTCGATCATCGCCCCGACCGCTGCTCGTGCTGCGGTGGCGCTCTTCACAGGGAGCTGTCGGCCGAGGTCGTCAGCCTGTCTGAGCGGATCGAGCTGCCGGAGGTCGCACCGGTGGTGACGCAGCATCGGCGTCTTGCCGTGCACTGTCCGTCCTGCGGAGCACGGATGGTCGCGCCGGTGCCGGAGGCGGCGCGCGACACCCCGTTCGGGCCACGGCTGCATGCGGTGGCGACCTATCTCAAGACCTTCCAGGCGCTCTCCTACGAGCGGCTGCAGGCGGCGCTGTCCGACCTGTTCGGACTGAGGCTCAGCCAGGGCGGCCTGATGAACCTGCTCCGCCGTGCGCAGGGCCGCTTCCATTCCGGTCGCGAGGCCGCCGTCGCGATGCTGCGCCGTGCCGCCGTCGTTGCGTCGGACGAGACCGGCGTGGGCATCCAAGGCAGCAACGCCTACCACTGGGTCTTCCACTCGACTGACGCGGTGGTGCACACGGCCTCCCCGACGCGGGGCGCCGTCGTGGTGCGGGCGATGATGGATGGGCACCGGCCCTCGGTCTGGATCTCGGACCGCTACACCGCCCAGCAGGGCCATGCGGCCCAGCACCAGACCTGCCTCGCCCATCTCGCCCGCGACGTCGCCTACGTCGTCGAGACCAGCGACGACCCTGTGCCCTGGCGCCTGCAACTCTGGCTGCAATCCGTGTTCGCGCTGGCCGAGCGCGTCACCGACTTGGCCACTTCGACGCGGGCCGCCAAGCGCCGAACTTTGGAGCGGCAGCTCGGCGCCATCCTCGCCGAACCAAGCCGCTGCGACCTGACGCGCGGTCTGCAGGCCAAGATCGGCCGCGCCCGCGACCAACTTCTGGTCTTCCTCGCCCATCCCGGCCAGGTCGAGCCGACCAACAACGGCTCGGAACGGCTGCTGCGCCCGACCGTCGTCCAGCGGAAGATGACCAACGGCTACCGCGCCATGTGGGCCGCCGAGGGCGAAGCCGATATCCGAACCGTCGTCGATACCGCACGCCTCACAGGCGCCAGCCCCTTCGGCACCATCCTCAAGACCGTCGGCGCCTGAACACAGCCACTACGGGCGTGAGTAATTACTGCCGTGGAGAACCTGTCCCATAGCGCGTCCCTCCATGCGGCATCAGTTGTATCACCACACAGCGGGACCAAACATCTCTAGTGAGCCGTTGCGATGCCATCGCCTCGACGGCCGATCGTTCGTGGGAAGGTCTTGACGTAGATATTACGGTTGAGGCGCTACGGTATGCCGGGGCGCTCGAGCGGGGCTGGGCAAAAACCTGGGCCGGGGCGGGGCGCTTCGGTTGACGTTCGATGAACGCCACTTCAAGATCATGAGATGAACCGAACGAGTATTCCGATCCTGAGCGTCACGTCGGCGATTGGCATTCTGTTATCAAGTCCTGCTACGGCCGATACCGTCAAGATCGTTGGCCTTGGCGCCTCGACCTGCGCCCACTTCAATCAGGAGATAGGAGAAAATCCTGCGCTTCAGCGTGATTACTTCGCATGGGCACAGGGCTTCATGAGCGGAGCGCTTATCCGGGCTCCTCAGGGCGTGGACGAGGGACTTGATCTCACGCCTCCATCCTTTCCGCTGCAGGAGCAAGTAGATTTCCTGCGAGCCTTCTGCGCCAAAAATCAGGACCAGGACTACATGGACGCGGCGCGCGCTTTATATCGCCGCCTCCGTGGTCCAAAAACTTAGTTTCAGCTCGCAGGTATTGGATATTTTGATGCACCGGTACCAAGCTTGTTTTTACATCGCGTACGCGGCGCGGGCAATATCTGCCGACTTCCCGATCAGCCGTCCTCAGTGACGCTCTTCATGGTGCGTGCTACGTTCGTGACCTTCACGACGCTCCTCGTGGCGCCCTTCCCGGCGCTCTTGGTGGCCGCCATCGCGGTGCTCCTCCACGACGTGGGGCCCGTGTGAGCCTCCCGGCACCTGCACCCCGCCTGGATTGACGTCAATGTGCTGAGCCATGGCTGCCGCCGGTGCGAGCGTAAGCGCTGCGGTCAACAGCAAAACCGTAGGCATTTTCATTGTCATCACGACCTCCCTTAGTCTTAGCCGCGAGCACTAACGCTCAAGTTCGAATTGGGATCCCGATCCTCACTGACGCCGAGCGGATATCCCGATACACTCTGGATTACGGCGAGGACCTAGCAGGCGCCTCCGTGACGTCGGCAGTCGCGACGATGCTGGGCGGCCGTGCCACGTTTTCACCGGACGCTCCCCGCTCTGCCTTGTTCCGGGGCGCTCTCATCAACACCGGCTCGGTCGCGCCGACCGTGGCGCGCATGGTCCGCTTGGGAGCGAAGCAGGGTCAGTGGCCCTGTCCTCCGTAACCGCCATGGCCGCCGGAGGAGCGTCTGTGACCTCCTCCATACCCAAAGCCGCGACCAGAACCTCCATGGCGGCCGTAAGAGCGTCCATGGCCCCCGGAATAGCCGGGCCGACCGAAGCCGCCGTGGCGGCTGTAGGATCCGCCGTGCCCACGGGATTGGCCATAGCCATGACCCTGAGCGGCGGCCGGGTCCGACAGCGACACGAAGCCGATACCGACCGCCAAGGCGAACAGACCGGCGGTCAGGGCCGCTCCGAAGCGAGGCGCATCTGTCATGTGCATTGTCTCCTGATGAACGGCACGGGCATCGTGTCGTCGTGTCCTCAGGCTAGGCGTGCGCCTTTGAACTGCACCTGAACGGAATGTGCGACCGCCGGACAGCTCGCGCTTGCGGCCACACCGGACGCACAGCCGCAACATGCCCGCCCAACGGATGCCACTTGCCGGCGTTAGCTCCGCGCAACACGGCAGGAGCCACGCATGACGGCCGACGACCTCGACAAACGGGCTGAGCTGACGATCTGGCTTGGAGCAGGGACGGCACAGACCCGACAGGGCCGGGCGTTCGCAACCTTGCGCGAGGCGCTCTCCGCGGCTGTGGACGCGCTGCACGACTCGGAGGCGAGGCCCTGGATCGTGACCGAAGAGGGCGACATCCTCTCGCCCCACTGGATCCGGGCGAACCGCGATGTGGCGCGCCGCCATTGAGGCGAACACCGCGTGGACCGTGCTCAACGGTCGGAACGCTGATGCAAGGGAGGACGCTGGACGTCATGGCCGAGATTGTCAGGTTGCCCGGCCGGTCCACACGCGACACCGGGGCCCTCCAGGACCCGCCAGCCGCCACCCGGCGGCCCCGCAGGTGATGGGTGCGCTGGGCTTGCGCCTCGTCGGTGCGATGACGCTTGCCGGCCTGACCTCGGCCTGCCTCGTCGGACCGGACTATGCGCGTCCCTCGGCCGAGACCCCGCTGGCTTTCAAGGAAGCCTCCGGCTCCCCTGAGCCAGGTTGGCGGGCGGCCAGGCCGAGCGACGCGGTCCCGCGCGGCGACTGGTGGTCGGTCTTCCGCGATCCGGTCCTCGACGGCCTGATCCGCGCCATCGACGTCGACAACCAGACCCTGCGCCAAGCAATCTCTCGGTACGAGCAGGCCAGAGCCGTGGTCCGGCAGGCGCGCGCCCAGCTCTTCCCGACCATGATCGGTGCACCCAGCATCCGGCAATCCGGGAGTGGCAACGAGGCAGAGACCACCCTGACCCTGCAAGGCTCGGCCAGTTGGGAGCTCGACCTGTTCGGCCGCATTCGCCGCCAGATCGAGAGCGGCACGGCCTCCGCTCAGGCCAGCGCTGCCGGCCTCGCGCTCGTGCGCCTCACGAGCCAAGCGGAACTCGCCACGAACTATTTCCAGCTGCGCTATCAGGAGTCGCTCCGGCGGCTCCTGAACGACACCGTCGCGGGCTACAAGCGCAGCCTAGCGATCACCCAGAACCAGTACGCGGCCGGTGTCGCCGCCCGCTCGGACGTGATCACCGCGCAGACCCAGCTCCAGACAACCGAGGCCTTGAGCATCGCGGTTGAGCTGGACCAGGCGACCTTCGCGCATGCCATCGCGGTCCTGAGCGGCCGGCCTCCCTCGGAGATCACGATCCCACGCGGGCAACTCGCCGCACGGCCGCCCAGCATACCCGTGAGCGTGCCCTCGACGCTGCTGGAGCGGCGCCCGGATGTGGCCCAAGCCGAGCGCTTGGTGCAGGCGCAGAGCGAGCAGATCGGCGTCGCTGTGGCGGCCTTCTACCCGAGCGTGAGCCTGTCGGGTTCAGGGGGCCTCTCCGGCGATCCGACCGCTGCGCTGTTTGCGGCCGAGAACCAGTTCTGGTCGGTGACCGGGGCCGCAACGGAGGTCTTGTTCGACGGCGGCGCCCGCTCGGCCGCCCAGCAGGCGGCGCGGGCCGCCTATGAGGCGGCCGTCGCGATGTACCGGCAGACGGTGCTGACGGCGTTCCGTGAGGTTGAGGACGGCTTGGCAGGAGTGCGCATTCTGGCACGGCAGCAGGTGGTGCGGCAGGCTGCCGTGGCGTCCGCCAGCCGCGCCGTGGAGATCGCGCTCAACGAGTACCGGGCGGGCACACAAAACTACACCACGGTGGTGACCGCGCAGGCGCTGGAGTTGAGCAACCGCGTCGCAGCACTGCAGGTCCAGGCCAGCCGCTTCACCACGGCCATTGCGCTGATCCGGGCCTTAGGGGGTGGCTGGGACACGCGCAGTCTGCCGACGCGGCAGGAGGTCATCGCGGCTCGCCTGCCAGTCGACAGCGGGCAACCCCTGCGCGTAGACGAGTGAGCCCTCGGCCATTTGTGCATCGCGTTCTTGGGCGGCAAATCTTGACCGTAAGGCAGGAGATCAGGTGGTGCGCCCGAGGCGATGAGCTTCAAGATACTGGTGCGGGACGGCAGACCAGCGACTGGCGTAGCGTCATCAAAGTGGGGCTATGCATGAGGATCTGCCCTGCGCCGGCGGCGTGTGTCCCAAGAATGATCGTCCCCATGCAGCCCTTGCAGCGTCCCCTCGTCCTATGGCTGGCCCTGGCTATGGCTACCCAGGCGGCATGGGCCCAAACGCCTCCCGAGGAGGCGGCACGGATCGCGTTCGAACCGAACTTCCGTGGCCGACCCGGGGGTGCCGGCAACGATCCCCAGACCTCGGTGGCGCAGCCCGACTTCTCGGCCAGGCCTTCCGCTAACCTGAACACCTCGATCCAGGATCCGCTGGAGCCGTACGGCGATCCATTTGGTGCCCGCAGCTTCCTGAGGACGAGGGGTATCGCGTATAGCCTCACCTATGTCGGCGAGAGCTTCGGCAACGTCACCGGCGGCGCACGGCGCGGCGGCATCGCCGCGGGCCGTCTCGACTTCCAGTTCGATGCCGACCTGGACACCCTGATGGGTTGGCACGGCGCGGCTTTCCACACCAACCTCTACCAGATTCACGGCACCGGCCTGTCACGCTATTTCGTCAACAACTTCATGTCGGTCAGCGCGATCGAGGCGCTACCATCCTCGCGCCTCTACGAACTCTGGGTCGAGCAGAGGTTTTTCGACGGCCAACTCGGGATCAGGGTCGGCCAACTCGCGACCGACACGGAGTTCGCGGTCAGCCAAACCGGAACCCTGTTCCTCAATTCGACCTTCGGCTGGCCCAACATCATGGCCTCCGTCATTCCGAGCGGCGGACCGATCTATCCGCTTGCCGTTCCGGCCGTGCGGGCGAAGTACGTGCCGAACCGGAATTTCTCGCTGCAAGCCGGCATCTACGATGGTGACCCGGCGGGACCGCTGCGCCCCGACAACCGCCCCGATCCGCAGCGGCGCAACCGCACCGGCACGAATTTCCGCACGAACGACCCTGCCCTGGTGATCGCGGAGGCCGCGTATGCCTACGGCCTCGAGGCCGACGACAACGTCGAGCCGGGCACCGTGACGCTCGGCGGCTGGCATCATTTCGGTCGCTTCGGCAGCCCACGCTTCGATCGGAGCGGAGGCTCGCTTGCGAACCCATCCAGCAGCGGCCTTGCGCGCCGCTTCCGGGGCAATAGTGGCATCTACGGCATCGTCGATCAGACCATCTACCGGGAGCCCGACGACCCGAACGATGGCGCCAGCGTGTTCGTGCGCCTGTCCGGTTCGCCCTCGGGTCGCAATCTGCTCGACCTCTACCTCGATGCCGGGATCGGCTATAAGGGTCTGCTGCCCGGCCGTTCGGACGATACGATCGGCATAGCTTTTGCTGTCGAGCGCATCTCGAAGAGCGCTCGAGGATTTGATCGCGACACCCTTCTGTTCGGTGGCGCGCCTAGCCCGAGGCGCAGCAGCGAGGCCTTGCTGGAGGTCAGCTACCAAGCCATCCTCGGGCCCGGCGTTACCGTGCAGCCGGACTTCCAGTACGTGTTCCGGCCAAGTGGCGGCATCGCTAATCCGCGCGACCCGTACGGGCGGCGGATCCGGAATGCGGCCGTGTTTGGCCTGCGCGCGACAATCCGCTACTGAACGGCACTTGCGATGCCGATTCGTCGTGCGCGCATGATGTCGTCGGCGAGTCCAGGCAGCCCAGGGTGTCAACACGAGGGATCTCACGATCGTGTCGCACCAGCCATTGGTGGCGGACAGCTCGGCGTCCGGGTTGTCGGAGTGTAAGTCTTCGATGGCCGTCAGCGCGGTTGCCTTGGCGACATCGGCCGCTTGTCTCAGGACGAGCAGGACCTCATCCTCGGGGATCCCTTGGCTGACACTTCGTTCTTCACCTCCTGCGCGTAGAAGCGAAGGTCTCCCCGCTTGCCGGCCGTCTCGGCCAGGAAGGAGGGATCGCGCGCGGCGCAGACATTTCCCACCATCAGCATGAGACCGGCCGGCGCGAGCAATCGCGTCAGCATGCCGAGATCTAAAGATGCTGCCAGGTTGTTCGTGGGCACGGCGGTCAGGCCAGCGAGAGCCACGGCGGCAACGATGTGCTTTGAGAGCTTGCAGCGCATCAGCATTATCCTGAACATTTTTGCCTCAAGACCCAAAGCCGGAATCAGTGAGACCGACTCTGCGCCATTGGTCTTGTGCTCAGCGCCACATGCGCGACCGCTATGCCGTCAGTTTGTCCGACATCGTTGTACGTCACGAATCGCCAAGCTGCGACTCACTCTCCCGCCAGCACTTGCCCGAGCTGAAGTTTGAGTGTCGCTCAAGCCACGACCATTTGCGCCCGATGATAGTTCAACGATACTCGATCAGAAGCCAAGCATCGGCACAATGCCCCACTCCTACCCCTGGGAACCTTGCTGCGCCACCGCCGTTAATTCACGACTGCCCAGGCCTGCTCAAGAGGGGTGCGGCGAGCTACCATCCGGCAGATGACCTATGTCCCTGGGTGATGCTCAATGAGGAAAATGTGCCATGCACGTCAGGTTCAGAGTGGCCCGTATCACCGGTTACGCCGCGCTTGCGTTGCTGACCGGTAGCTTTGTGGGATCTATCCCGGCAGCTGCGCAGCACCATGGCGGTCATGGCGGGTTCGGTGGTCATGGCGGGTTCGGTGGTCACGGCGGGTTCGGTGGTCACGGCGGGTTCGGTGGTCACGGCGGGTTCGGTGGTCATGGGCTGCGCCATGGCTACTACGGTGGGCACGGGGGCTATGGAGGCCATTATGGCTACCGTCGCCACGGCCACTTCGGTTACGGTGCAGCGGGTCTGCTCGGTGGTTTTGCGCTCGGAGCTTTGGCCGCGAGCCCGGCCTACTACGGATACGGCTACCCTGCGGCTTACGGGTATGGTTATCCGGCCTATTACGGCGGTGACTGTCACCTCGTGCGGCGGCGCTTCATCGGAGCTTATGGCGGAACCTACATCCGCCGGGTTCGCGTCTGCGACTAGACCTCGGCAGAGCCTCAGCGTACGGTCAAGCGAACTTGATCAAATTATGATGCTGGAAAGCACGCGGACGCGTCGAACCGCGGCCAGCACAGCCAGTCGATCGAGCCGTCGCGCGCCACGAGCGCGGCCGCCTCGCAGCCGCCGATCAGGGCATAGTCCTCGATCCGGGAAGGCATGGCCGTGGCCTGCGATAGGCACTCAGGTCTTCCGGACCTTTTCCTCTTCCTGCAGGACCTCGTTCTCGACCTGCACGGTGACGTGGCGCGTGTCGAACTCGGCCGCCATGACCTGCTGCACCGCCTTGAGGATGCGCGCGGCCTCGGCCATGTCGGTCACGACGACATGCGCGCTCATGGCGTCGATGCCAGAGCTGATCGAGCGCACGTGCAGGTCGTGGACGGAGCGCACGCCCGGGATCGCCAGCAACTGGCGCTCGACGATGCGCGTGATCAATGACGCGACTTGCGAGCCCTTGACGCCGTGCGCAGCCTCGTAGGCATCCAGCGGTTGAGCCCGCGCGCCCTGTGCCTGCGCTCCAGGTGCGGCCAGAGCGAGCATGAGGAGGCCGGCAACGGGGGCGTGGTGGTAGGCATTCGGCATCTGCGATCTCACGGACGAACCTTCCTCAGCAGCGTTCGGGTTGGCGGGTGCGATCCACGCCATGGTACGCCTGCAACCGCCTTCCTCACCAGCCCGGCTTGTCGCAGTGTCGCCGGCCGTGCTCGCGCTCGGAACTGCCCCCGACACCGGATCCAAGTCTGAACGCACAGCAGAGCGTAGAGTGCCGCCAAGCCGGATTTGCGTCCAACGTTGCACGGGAGAGCCGCCGTCGCGAACCGTCCAATCACTCCTGCGTTAAGGCCGCACAGCTTTGCGGCTGCCCACCAAGCTACAGGAGACGCCATGTCCCGGATCGCCCTTTCCCTCGCTCCGCTCCTCTTCCTTTCCGGATTTGCTGCGGCCCAGACGAGCCCGCCTACCCAGGCGCCGGCCCCTGCGGCTGCCCCTCCGGGTGCTGCGCAACCTGCCCACGGCACGACCGGTCACAAGGAGCGTGAGCACGAAGGTTTGCAGACCGCCAAGGTCTCGCTCGCCCAGGCGCTCGACACGGCCGAGAGCAAGGGACCTGGTCGCGCGATCGAGGCGGACTTCGAGAGCGGGAACGGCAAACCGTACTTTGAAATCAAGGTGCTCGGCAGCGATGGTAAGCTCACCGACCACCACATCGACGCGACCACGGGGCAGGTGACCAAGAGCGACAACCACCCGATCGAGAGCTACTTCATCCGCCTGAAGCCGTCCGACGTGCAGAACGCCCCCACGAGCCTGAAGCAGGCGGTCGCGACCGCC
>NZ_LABY01000257.1 GCF_001043975.1 Methylobacterium variabile | reverse complement strand
TTCGGTTGTCTTGTGCGCTGCAGCATGAAAGAAGGATGACGCACCGCAGCGATGGCGTCGCGGCGGTGCAGCCCTCTTTGGGCGTTTCCTCCCTAGACTTCGGGCCGCCTCGCAAGGGCGGCCTTTTTTGTGCTTGCACCGGCGGTCCTCCCGGCGACACTGGCCGCGGTCGCGCGGAGGGTCCCCGGGCTGCCGGCGGCGGGAGGTTGCGATGGATCGTCCACGAAGCGTCGGCATCGCCTGGTACGAGGCGAGCGACTATCCCCGGATCCGGGAGGTGATGGAGGAAGCCGGCGGCCTGCCCGAGAGCTACGCGGCCTGGCTGATGTCCGCGACGCAGGTCGAGCGCGAGGTATCCCGCAGCGGCGTGGCGGTGGTGCGGGTGCGCCTGGAGCCGGACGCCTTCCTGGCCTGGTGCCGCGCGCGGGGAGTTGTGCCCAACGCGAAGGCGCGGACGGATTTCGTGCTGGACGCGGGGTAGAGCGCGGCTCTCCGCCGCTCAGGCCTGGTCGCGGCCGACGCTCTCCGGCAGGGCGTGCGGCTCCGAGGACGCCCGGTGCTCGGGGCCGCCTGCCGGTCCGGCCTCGCCGTCCGGACCGTCCGGCGCGCGCCGCACCCAGGCGTCGAGGGCCCAGCCGATGCCGCGGCCGGCGACGGCCACGAAGGCCAGCGACCCGGCGAGATGGAGGAAGAGCGGCGCGTTCGACATGGCGGGTCCTTGATCTCCTCCGAGAAGGCCGTCGGCCTCGCGACGGCGCCAGTGCTCCGGCGCAACAGCGCCCCGCGTGACGGCGATCGCCCGAGGGGAGCGGCGGCGAGGCGAAGCGGCCGGTGTGGCGCGGGCGCCTCAGCCGCGGCGGGCCGCGTCCCCCGAATCCGGGGCCTCGCGCGAATCAGCGCGGCGCAGCGGCCCCGACCAGCCGGGGCGTCACGGTCGCCGCCAGGATGGTGCAGCAGCGGATCGGCAAGGCGCAGATCTCAGACGCACCGCGGTGGCAGACGCGGCGGGGCGGCGGGGCGCGGTAGTCCCCGTTCGGCTCCTCGCCGGCCAGGGTGGCCAGCAGCAATTCCTCGTGATGATACTCAAGTCCAAGGGACACCCGAATGCCGCGGAGCACGTTTCGCTCGTGCTCGGTGGGCAGCCCGGCCCGTTCGCGCGTCTCGATCAAGGATTGCTGCCGGGTCGCCCGGTCACATGTCGCCCCGATATTGGACTGGACTTGGGTGAGAAGCGCCCGCGCGTCCATCGTAGCCCCTGCCGCACCGTCTTTCCGCGGATCTGTGCCCGCTCGCCATACGGCAGCTCTACCCGAGTTCCTGCTACACGGGAGTGGTATGACTGTTAGATGGCAACAGACCGGGCACGGGTGAGGCGTGCGTGCATCGCTCGCCCGGCCGGGAGCGCAGTCCGCACCGCCGCCGGCTGTGTCGGGTGAGGCTCCGGTCAGTGCTGGCCGCGGCGGAGCCGGGCGTGGGCGGTCACCCGGCCATCGACCGTCGCGGTCGGCATCGCGGCGGTCCGGGACGCCGCCTCCTGCTGCTCGTGGTCGACGGCCATGAAGCGGTACATGTCCCACTTCGTCGTCCCCTCGCTGAACATGCCGGACGGAGCCTTGTAGCTGCAGATCTCCTTCGCCGACTGGGCCGAAGCCGCCGTGGCGGCGAGCAAGGTCGCCCCGGCGAGGAGCAGGGTCGCCTTCGTCATCGTCTTTCCCACTGGTCCGGGCGGGCCGCTGGTTGTGTTGCGGCGCCGGTCGCGGTGCGATCTATGGTGGGCTCACGGGATTCCTTGTGCGTCAGCGCGCACGGCGACGACAAAATTGCGATTGCACGGGATTAAAACACGTTTTTCGACTTTATATTTCTTCGCGTGCGGCAACAAAAGCTCTTTTGATCGGCGGATCAATACGAAAATATTCTATGCCGGCATGGCGGGCCCGATGCGGAGTCCGCGACGCCGGCGTCCCACAAAAAGCCATGCTCGACTGTTGTCTGTGCCCGAGCGAATCGTGGGGCGAGACCAACCGGATGATGCAGATTGCCGCCTTCCTGGTGTTCCTGGTCATGGGCGTGACCAACCTCCTGGCGGTGCAGGCCGGGCTGACCGCCGTGCTGGGCGTGCCGGTGCTGCTGGCCCTCGTGGTCGCGGTGCCGGTGTTCTACTTCCGCTTCGTCGGCTCGGCGGCGGGCATCGTCGGGGCCATCGTCGGCTGGCAGATGCCGGTGCCGGCGGCGGTGCTGCTGTTCTGCTGGCCGGTGCTCGTCTACGGGTTCCTGCGCGGCGGCGCCGAGGCCCGGGCCCTGCTCGGCCGGCGGGCGGCCTGAGCCTCCGCCGGAGCGTCGGGCGCGGCCGCGGCTCTCAGCGCTGCCGCACCACGGCGACGAGGTAGCGGCAGGGGCGCTCGCCCCGGTTGGCGAAGGTGCAGTCGGCGGGAGCGCCGAGGGCGAGGCAGTCGCCGGCCTCAAGCACGTGGGTGGCCTCGCCCTCCTGGAACGTCAGGGTGCCGTCGAGCATCCAGATCGTCTGGCGCATGAAGGCGTAGGAGGCCGCCGGGTAGGAGATCGCGGCGCCGGCCGGCAGCTCCACCTCCGTCAGGTCGAGGGGGTTGTCCGCCGCGGGCGACAGGTGCGGCGAGACCTGCCGGCGGCGGTAGCCGGTGGCCGGATCGATCCAGACCGGCTGCGCCGCGTGCCGCCGGAGCTGTCCCGTCTCCCCCTCCGCCCGCGCCAGCAGGGTCGAGAGGGTGAGCCCGAAGGCGCCCGAGAGGCGGCCGAGCAGGGCGGCGGTCGGGCTCGCCTCGGCGCGCTCGACCTTGCTGATCATCGCCTTCGAGACGCCGGAGCGGGCCGCGAGATCGGCGAGCGACCAGCCCCGCGCCTCGCGCTCCAGGCGCAGCCGGCGCGCGAGGCCGTCCGTGGGGTCGGGTGCGGGCGTCGGCATGCCGCCACAATAGGGTATCGCTGGGCGGGTTGGACACCCGTTTCGCGGACCGACTCCGTCGGGGGCGTGCGCCACCTGTGCCGCTGGGTCAATTGGCAAGGGGAACTTGGCCGCCATCCCCAGGTTTTTTCATCTAAGTCTTTGTCGCGGACGCACTTTCTGCCAGATCCGGTGCATACTGTCCGGATCGCGCCGTCGGTGCGCGCAGCGAGGCGGGTGGGCGTGCGGGACGGAAGCGGGCGATACGGGCTCGGCCTGGCGGCGCTGGCGGCCGTCGCGATCCCGGTCTCCGTGATCGCGGTCCTCGATCCGCGCATCGGCCTGCTGCGCCCGCGCCCGGCCCGCGAGGCGACCCAGCTGCCGGCCCGGCTGCCGGACCAGCCGGCGGCGGCACCGGTCCAAGCCCCGGCCTCGCCTCAGGCCGCCGCGACGCCCTGCCCCGTCTGCCCGCGCGTGGAGGCGCCGGCCCCGCTCCGCGGCACGCTCCAGATCCGCGGCACGCTTCCTGGGCCGGACATCCAGGTTCCGGACGTGGCGGCCGAGCGCGCCGCCCAGCGCGAGCGGCTCATCGGCTGGACCGCCCATCCCGACCGGGTCGCGGGCTCGGCCGCCGCCCTGGACCTGATCGGCCTCGTCTTCACCGTGCCGCGCGAGCCCGGGGCCGGATACCGTCCCCTCGCCCTCGCCCTCTCCGGGGCGCCCGACCGCGCCGTCGTCGTGCTGGCCGAGCAACCCGTGACCGTCACGCTGTCGACCCGGCCGCCCGACCGGGCCGGGGCCCTGGGCGTCGAGTCGAGTGCGGCCTTCGCCGTCGCGGAGGGCCGGCCGGACCTGCTCGCGGGCTTCCGCGCCCTGCCCTTCGGCGCCTCCGAGGTCGCCCCGGTGCTCGACCCCCTGCGCTTCGGCCCCGAGACCCTGCGCGGCTTCTGCGACGCCCTGCGGCGCTGGGCGACCCAGTTCGGCCTGCCCCTCCGGCACACCCGCTACACCCTCATCGAGAACCCGACCCGGATCGCGCTGTCGGGCGAGGCCCTGCACGGCGACGGCACGGCCCGCGGCCGGGTCTCGGGACGGCGCCTCGCCCGCCTCTGCCGGGTGTGAGCACCACGCGAGAACGCCGGCCCCTCGCGGGGCCGGCTCTCTCGTCGGTGCCGGAGCGGGATCAGCCGTTCTTGCTCTGCAGGCCGATCGCCACGAAGCGGGTGCCCTTGTCGTTCTTGATCCGCATCAGCACCGCCTTGCGGCCGTCGCTCTCCGCGGCGCGGATGCGGGCGGCGACGTCGGAGAGGCTCGAGACCGGCTGGCCGCCGACGTCCAGGATGATGTCGCCCTCCTGGATGCCCTTGGCCGCCGCCGGGCCGTCCGGGTCGACGCTCACCACCGCGACGCCCTCGCGGCCGGCCCCGACCGCGTCCGCCGGGGCGAGTCCGAGGCCGAGCCGCGGCTGGCTGTCGCCGCGGCGCCCGCCGCGGTCGTCGAGGCTCGCCACCTTGGTGTCGTTCGGCAGCGTGCCGAGGGTGACCTGGGCGGTCTCGGCCTTGCCGCCGCGCAGGTAGGCGAGGTCGACCTTGGTGCCGGGCTTCAGCGAGGCGATCTTGCGCGACAGCTCGCGGGCGTCGCTCACCGCCTCGCCGTTGACCGCCTGGACCACGTCGCCGGACTTCAGCCCCGCCTTGGCGGCGGGCGTGCCGTCCTGGGCGCTGGTCACCAGGGCGCCCTTGGCCTTGTCGAGGCTGAGGCTGTCGGCGATGTCCTTCGTGACCGGCTGGATCTGCAGGCCGAGATAGCCGCGGGCGACCTTGCCGTCGGCGCGCAGCTGGTCGACCACCGCCTGCACGGTCTCGGACGGGATCGCGAAGGCGAGGCCCACGTTGCCGCCCGAGGGCGACGCGATGGCGGTGTTCACGCCCACCACCTCGCCGTTGACGTTGAAGGTCGGCCCGCCCGAGTTGCCCTTGTTGATCGGCGCGTCGATCTGCAGGAAGTCGTCGTAGGGGCCGGCGCCGATGTCGCGGCCGCGGGCCGAGACGATGCCGGCGGTGACGGTGCCGCCTAAGCCGAACGGGTTGCCGATCGCCACCACCCAGTCGCCGACCTGCGGCGCGCCGTGGGCGAGCTTCACGTAGGGGAACGGACCGCCCTCGTTGACCTTGAGCAGCGCGAGGTCCGTCTTCGGGTCGGTGCCGATGACCTTGGCGGACAGCGTGCGGCCGTCGTCGAGGGTGACCTCGACCGCCTTGGCGTTGCTCACCACGTGGTTGTTGGTCACCACGTAGCCGTCGCCCGAGATGAAGAAGCCCGAGCCTTGCGCCGCGCCGCCGCCGTGGCGCTGCGGGCGCTGCATGTTCGGACCGCCCTCGCCGAAGCGGCGGAAGAACTCGCGCAGCTGCGGCGGCCAGCCGAACCTGCAGAACGTGCCGCCGC
>NZ_LABY01000256.1 GCF_001043975.1 Methylobacterium variabile | reverse complement strand
TCGGCCGGGCCGATCAACACGCCCCGACGCGAGAGATCCGGCGATGACGCTGGGCTTTCTTGCGTCGGAGCCTGCTCCCCTCTCGGAACGGCATTGACACCCTCCCCTGTCATCCGGCGCCGCGCCGTCGAACGGCCTCGTTCGACGGGGCACACCAAGCGAATAATACCCTCGCGCCTTCGCATCGACACGTCGATGCGAAGGCGTCCGGGGCATCAGCGCCGGCGCCCGTTCGGGCTTGCCTTGCGCCTCCGAACGGGTCCGTTCGAAGGCGCGGCGGTATAAGCCTGCGTCGAAGGCGCCAGGCGCTGATGCGCCGAACGCTTTCGCGTCAGGGCGAAAGCGCAACGGTGTCGGAGATGTCGAGCCGCTTCGATCGACGGCCCCGGTCAGGCAGGCCGATCAAACCCGGCACGTGAGCGATCTCGAAGCCCGCGCCGGCCTCATGCTGCAGAACGCCAACGCCGCGGTCGCTTGAGGTGACCCGCCGAGCCCCGCACGGCAGCCCGGCGAGCTGGGCGTAGCCTGCGGTCCGTTCGCCCGTAGCAGGGATTTGCCCGGCCGGAGCAGACGGGCCCTGCCCTCGTCAGCGCCCGGTCCAGCGCGGCGGGCGCTTGCCGAGGAACGCCTCCATGCCCTCGCGAAAATCGTCGCTCGTGTAGCATTGCAGGATCAGGTCGTCGCCGGCCTCGGAGGGAGCCTCGTCGCGGACGCGGCGCAGCCCCTCCTTGGTGGCGGCGAGCGTCAGCGGCGCGTGGCCGGCGACCAGGCGGGCGAGATCGGTCGCCCGCTCGCGCAGGGCCTCGGCATCCTCCACCACCTCGCTCACCAGGCCGATCGCCCGCGCCTCCTCGGCCGCGACCAGGCGGGCGGTGAAGATCATCTCCTTCACCCGCGCGGCGCCGATCAGGGTCGAGAGCCGGCGCAGGTTGGCGACCGAGAGGCAGTTGCCGAGGGTACGGGCGATGGGGAAGCCGAAGCGGGCGTCGCGGGTGGCGATGCGAAGGTCGCAGGACGCGGCGATCGCCGCCCCGCCGCCGGTGCAGGCCCCGGCGATCGCCGCGATCGTCGGCTTGCGGCAGCGTTCCAGCGCGCCGAGCACCCGGTCCATGAAGCGCTCGTAGCCCAGCGCGTCCTCGGCGGTGGCGAAGGCGCGGAACTGCGCGATGTCGGTGCCGGCCGCGAAGGCCTTGTCGCCCGCCCCCTGGATCACCACCGCGCGGATGGCCGGATCGGCGTCGATCTCCCGGCTGAGGCCGTGCAGGCCCTCGTACATCGCGAAGGTCAGGGCGTTGCGCGCCTGGGGCCGGTTGAGGGTGATGCGGGCGATGCCTTCGGCATCGACCGCGTAGAGCAGTTCGTCGGTGTCGGTCATGGCGGTGATCGGGTGTCCGGCTGCGTCGAGACCCAAACGTAGCCTGCGTGTGCGGGGCCGTCTCCCACCCCGATGTCCCGCCGGCGACCGGCCGCCGCGGCCCAACCGCCGGAGCGCACCCGCCGCCGTGACGTTGATGCGCACCATCCGCGACGGAGACGAGCCGTGAGCAAGCAGGCGCAGACCGGAGAGACGCACGACAACTCGCAAGACGACACTCGGCGAGACGACACTCGGCGAGACGACACTCGGCGAGACGACACGTGGACGGCCTTCCGCGAGGCCGTGAACATGACGCCGGGCGAGCTGGAGAAATGGCTCGACACCGAGGAGAGCCGGTCGGTCGGCTGGAGCGGCGGGAGCAAGAAGGAGGGGCCGGAGGGCGGCGAGTCGGTCGGGCACCACCAGGGGCGCCGGATCGTCGAGATCAAGCACACCAGGAAGGCCGATCTCACCGACGACGACTACGCCGACATGCGCAAGGTCGTCGCCTACGTCAAGCGACACCTCGCCCAGGGCGGGCCGAAGGAGGACGCGAAGACCTCGCGCTGGCGCTACTCCCTCATGAACTGGGGGCACGATCCGCTGAAGGATTGAGGCAACTCGGCCACAGCGACATGGTGGCGCGGACCAGCGCTCAAGTTTCTCCCGCGCCGCCGCCTTCCGGAGAACAGTATCCGCCCCAGGATGCCGTTGGCGGAACGAACCACGCTCCGGCCTAAGTTCGGCCCGGATCTTGCTGACCATGCCTCATACCTCGGGATCTTCGCATCGCCGCGCCGATGTGGCTGACTGGGGTCAAGCACAAAGGGGCATGGGGGACCGTGATGGCGGGATCGGGTGTGCGGCGGGGCCGGGTGCTGGCCGGCGCGGGGATCGTGCTGGCCTGCCTCGGCCTCGCCGCGGTGACGGGCGCCCAGACGCCGGCCTTCGGAGGGCTGTCGCGCAACCTCGAGACGGTCCTGCACATCGACGGCAACGGGCCGCCGACCCGCCTCACCCTCGGCCCCGGCGGCAAGGACGTGCGGCTGTGGGGCGACCTCAACGACGGCGCGGCGGCGCGCCTGCGCCGCCTGCTCGATGCGAATCCGGGCGTGGTGCGCCTGCACCTGACCAGCGACGGCGGCCTCGTCGACGAGGGCGTGGCGGTCGGCGAGCTCGTGGCGGAGCGGGGCCTTGTCACCTACGTGCCGGATTACTGCGTCTCGGCCTGCACCCTTGCCTTCGTGCGCGGGCGCGAGCGGGTGATCATGGACGACAGCCGGATCGGCTTCCACGCCCCCTACGAGCCCGGCAGGTTCGGGGAGATGGTCCAGGTCGATTCGAGCGACGAGCGCGGGCGCTACCTCGCCGCCGGCCTCGAACCCGCCTTCGTCGACCAGGCCCTCGCCACCCCCTCCCGCGAGATCTGGATCCCCGATCCGGGCCGCCTGCGCACCGCCGGGGTCGTCACCCGGGTGGTCGGGCCCGGCGAGCTGCCGGACTCGACCCTCGACGACGACGACAGCCAGAGCGGCGCCCGGGCCGCGGCGCTCCGGGCGGTCGACCTCCTCGCCGCCTTCGCGGCGCACCGGCCCCAGGTGCTCGACCGGATCGCCGCGCGCTACCGCGACGGCTATCGCCAGGGCCGCAGCGAGAGCGAGGGCCTCGACCTCCTGCGGGCCGAGGCGGGAGGCGCGATGCGGGCGGCCTTCGCGGGCGCCGACGACGCCACCGTCGCGGCCCTCGGCCAGCTCCTCCTCGACGCCATGGCGGCGAGCGGGAGCGAGGAGGCGTGCCGCGCCATCGGCCAGGGCGGCGACCTCGTGACCGCGGCCGAAGCGCTGGCCGGCCACGGTGTGGCGCGGATGCGGGCGCTCCTCGACCGGACGCTCGCCGGGCCGGCGCCGATCCTGCCCGTGGTGGACGCGTCCCGGCCCGGCCCCGCGCAGGGCTGCGCCGACCTGCGCCGCCGCCTCGCCGGGATGCTGGGCCGGGGCGACGCCCCGCGGCTGCGGGTGGCCCTGTTCGGCCGGGCGGCCCGGCGCCTGGAGGCCTCGGCCCTACCCGGGGAGCACTAGTCACACACCGTTAACCCTCTTCCGCGACCCTGCCGGCGCCGCTCGGCCCGCCGGGCGGCGAGAGCGGCGGTTCGGCCAGAAGCCCCCATCCACCACGCGCCGGGCCGTCGCACTCCCCTCCCCTTCCCGGGTGCTCGCCACGGCGCACGCGTTCGTGCGAGACCTGCGCGACACTCGCTCGCAAAGGATGCCGATGCACCTCGTCGTGACCGCCCACACCACCAACGGCCCGCTCTCGCACCAGCGCACCTCGCCCGAGGGCGCCCTGGAGAAGGCGCAGGAACTCGAGGCCGAGGGCCACGACCGCGTCGTGATCACCGACATCACCGGCCGCGACTACGCGCCGCCGGAATTCGACAGCCTCTTCCTCAATCCCGGCACCTGAGCCGATGGATCCGCTGACGATCTACGTCGACGCCGATGCCTGCCCGGTGAAGGACGAGGTCTACCGCGTCGCCGGCCGGCACGGCGTCCACGTCGTGGTGGTGGCGAACGCCGTCCTGAACCTGCCCCGCGAGCCCTGGATCGAGCGCGTGGTGGTGTCGGGCAACCTCGACGCGGCCGACGACTGGATCGCCGAGCGGGCCGGTCCCCGATCGATCGTGGTCACCGCCGACGTGCCCCTGGCGAGCCGCTGCGTGAAGGCGGGGGCGACCGTGCTGGCCCCGAACGGCAAGGGCTTCACCGACGCCTCGATCGGCATGGCGCTCGCCACCCGCGACCTGATGCAGTCCCTGCGCGAGGCCGGCGCCGTGACCGGCGGCCCGAAGCCCTTCTCAGCCAGAGACCGCTCCGCCTTCCTCGGCGCCCTCGACCGGGCGGTGATGCGGCTGCGGCGCAACGCCTCCGGCAGCTGAGCCGGGCTCCCGCGAACTTCCCTACTCCCCGCGGGTTCCCTGTCCGCGGCGGCCTCCCTTCGCCTGCCGCAGGGGAGAACCGGCATGTCGGTCGAGGAGAAGACGGTCCATTACGACAGCCCGGCCGGCGGCTGGGGCTCGGTGCGCGGCATTGCCGAGATCTTCGGCAAGGAATGGGCGACCCCGCTCGCCACCGAGACCTTGTTTCGGCAGAACAAGCCGCACGGCTTCATGTGCGTGTCCTGCTCCTGGGCGAAGCCCGCCAATTACCATCCGTTCGAGTTCTGCGAGAACGGCGCCAAGGCGACCCTGTGGGAGCTGACCACCCGGCGCTGCACGCCGGACTTCTTCGCCAAGCACACCCTCACCGAGCTGCGCGGCTGGAAGGACTACGACCTCGAGCAGCAGGGCCGCCTCACCCACCCGATGCGCTACGATCGGGCGAGCGACAAGTACGTGCCCTGCGGCTGGGACGAGGCGTTCCGGGAGATCGGCTCGGAGCTGCGCCTGCTCGATCCGAAATCGGTGGTGTTCTACTCGTCCGGGCGGGCGAGCCTCGAGACCTCGTACCTCTACGCCCTGTTCGCGCGCCTCTACGGCAACAACAACCTGCCCGATTCCTCCAACATGTGCCACGAGACGACCTCGGTGGCGCTGAAGAAGGTGATCGGCGCCAGCGTCGGCACCGTCGTGTTCGACGATCTGTCGAAGTGCGACGCGATGTTCTTCTTCGGCCAGAATACCGGCAGCAACTCGCCGCGCTTCCTGCACCCGCTGCAGGAAGCCGCGAAGCGCGGCGTGAAGATCATCACCTTCAACCCCGTCCGCGAGCGCGGGCTCGAGAGCTTCACCAACCCGCAGAGCCCGGTCGAGATGCTGGCCGGCAAGGAGACCCGGATCAGCGCGCAGTACCACCAGGTCCGGCCCGGTGGCGACATCGCGGTCCTGCTCGGCCTGTGCAAGCACGTCTTCGCCGCCGACGACGCCGCCAAGGCGACGGGCGAGCGCGTCCTCGACGTCGACTTCATCGCCCAGCACACCACCGGGTTCGAGACGTTCGAGGCCAAGGTCAGGGCGACGCCCTGGACGGAGATCGAGCGCGAATCCGGCCTCTCGCGGGCCGACATCGAGGCCGCAGGGCAGGTCTACGTCGAGGCCGAGCGGGTCTGCGCCTTCTACGGCATGGGGCTGACGCAGCACGTGAACGGCTTCGAGAACGTCGCGATGGTCGTCAACCTGCTGCTGCTCAAGGGCAATATCGGGCGCGAGGGCACCGGCGTGTCGCCCGTGCGCGGCCATTCCAACGTTCAGGGCCAGCGCACCGTCGGCATCTCGGAGAAGCCCGAACTGGTGCCCCTCGACCGGATCGCCGCGCAGTTCGGCTTCGAGCCGCCGCGGGACAAGGGGATGAACACCATCGAGGCGAGCGAGGGCATCCTGTCGGGCAAGGTCCGCAGCTTCTTCGGGCTCGGCGGCAACTTCGTGCGGGCGATCCCCGACCACGACCGGATGGAGAAGGCCTGGACGCGGATGCGCCTGACCGTGCAGGTCGCGACCAAGCTCAACCGCTCGCACCTCGTCAACGGCGAGATCGCCTACCTGCTGCCCTGCCGCGGCCGCACCGAGGAGGACCGCCAGGCGAGCGGGCCGCAGGCGGTCACCATGGAGGACACGTTCAGCTGCATCTACGGCTCGCTCGGTCGCCGCACCCCGGCGAGCGACTTCCTGAAGTCCGAGGTCGCCATCGTGGCCGGCATCGCCAAGGCGACGCTCGCGCCCAACCCGAGGGTGACGTGGGACGCGTGGGTCGGCGATTACGGGCTGATCCGCGAGGAGATCGCCCGGACCTACCCGGAGGAGTTCCACGACTTCAACGACCGGCTCTGGATCCCCGGCGGCTTCTACCGCGGCAACTCGGCCCGCGAGCGGATCTGGAAGACCGAGAGCGGCAAGGCCGAGTTCACCGCCCCCGCGGTCCTGTCGGCCACGGGCTTCCCCGACGAGCCCGGCCGCTACCGCCTCATCACCATGCGGTCGAACGATCAGTTCAACACCACGATCTACGGCTACAGCGACCGCCTGCGCGGGATCGAGGGCACCCGCGACGTGCTGCTGATGAACCCGGGAGAGATCCGCCGGGCGGGCCTGCGCGAGGGCCAGGTCGTCGCCCTGATCGGCGATGCCGGCGACGGGATCGAGCGGGAGGTGACCGGCCTCACGGTGACGCCGTTCGCCCTGCCGGACGGGTGCCTGGGCGCCTACTATCCCGAGATGAATCCCCTGATGGCGCTCTCGCACCACGACGTGCAGTCGAAGACGCCGGCGGCGAAGTCCGTGCCCGTGCGGATCAGGCCCGGCGGCGGGCCGAAGGCCGACCGGCTCGAGCCCACGGGTCACGCGGCGCACCCGGCCTGACAGCCGGCCCGGCGGGCACGGGGAGACGAGCCCCCTCCCCCGTCGGGCCGGTGCGCTTGAGCAAGAAAGTGCCAGACCGCTGCGAATGACGCACAATTGTGCTTGTGCGGACGTGAATCGCCGGCTACGACTGTGATCACAGACACGAATAAGGCCGCCCTCGAGAGCGGCCCGAAGTCTGGGGAGGAAAGCCCTCGAGGAGGGCAAGCACCGTCGCGACGCCATCGCGGCGGTGCTTTCCGTTTTTGTCCCACATCCTGCTGTGTTCCACGCCGTGACCGGCGGCGCAACCCGGCCAAATGGGCAAGATCGCCGGCAGCGCTGCGGTCATCAGCCCTCCTCTCGCTCCTCGCGGCTGGGCAGACCGACGCTGTCGAGCAGCGTGAGCACGATCAGGATCGTCAAGCCGAACCCCATCGCGACTGCGAGCAGCGCGAACTGCGCGGCCCCGGCGACGATGCCGGCGGAGGCCGCGAACCAGATGCTCACCGCTTTGGTCAGGTTCTTTACCGCGCGGCGGGCGACGACGATCATTCCAGCGGAGATGAAGCCGATCGCCTGGCGAGTCCCTGGATGACCCGCAGGGGATCGGCGTCCCCGCCCTGCTGGCGCACCACGGCATAGAGGCTGAGCGCCGAGGTCGTGATGAGGGCCGAGCTGAGGCTGACCAGGGCGTGGGTGCGCAGGCCCGCATCCTTGCCACGCCACTCACGCTCGATGCCGAGGGCCAGGCCGCAGACGGCGGCGGCCCCGAGGCGCCAGACGATCTCCTCGAGGGTGAAGGCTGTCGCGTCAGGCAGCATCGCCCCTGCTCCCTCAGCCCTCCTCCCTCCCCGGCTGCGGCGGCTCCGGGAACGGCATCCAGTGGGTGAACGCGTCCGCCGCGTAGCCATACTCCGTGGTGGCGACGTGCCAAGGACGGCCGTCCCCGGCCCGCCCGGGATCCCAGCGGATCACGGCGCGCCGGTCCGGCTCGTCCTGGTGGATGGCGATGATCCAGCGGCCATCCTGGGGGGCGCGATCGATGGTCCTCCAGTCGGGCATCGGGGACTCCGCGGCGCGTGCGTCGGGGAACCAACGCTCCGGCTCCGCAAGCGTTCGCTCAGCGGGGCGCGGTGCCGCGCCTCAGGCGCTCGCCCGCCTCGCACTCGCGCAGGAAGGTCGCCCTGCCCTCGCCGGTGATCCCGGTCCGGTCGGCCTGGGCCTCGCAGACCCGGCGCTCCTCCGACGGGGCAGCGGCGGGTGCGTCTTCAGCCAGTACGGCCGTCGGCACGAGGGCGGCGGCGATCAGGAGAGCGTGGCGCATGGCGGGCCTCGATGCGGGCGGGGTTTAATGGAGGGCCATCGCCGGCGGCGCCGGATGGTTCCGGGCCCCCGGGCGCCCGGCTCAGTGGGCTGTCGCCGCCATCCAGACCGCCATCGCGACCATCATCAGGTTCTCGGTCAGCGAGACGAAGCCGAGCGGCACGTTGCTGCCGCCGCCGACGCAGGCGCATCGGAGCGCGCGCCGGTCGAGGTAGACCGCCTTGAACACCGAGACCGCCCCGATGCCGCCGATGAGCAAGGCCACCGGGACCGAGATCCAGGTCAGCACGCCGGCGACCATCAGGATGCCGGCGAGCGCCTCGGCATAGGGATAGAGGGAGGCGTAGGGCACCCAGCGCCGGGCGAGCAGGTCGTAGCCCAGGAACATCGTCGCGAAGCTCTCGACGTTCTGGAGCTTGAGGATCGCCAGCACGCACATGCTGAAGCCGACGAACCACTCGGCCGCCCGCAGGGTGAGCGGCGTGTCGTAGGCGGCCTGGCTCGCCGCCAGCGCCATCAGCGCGGTCATGCCGAACAACGCCGCGACCGGGCGGTAGCTCACCGCGTTCGGGTCGCGCACTGCCCGGCCGAGATGGCGGCGCAGGTCGTCGTAGCCGCCGACGCGCTCGCCCGCGATGAACACCTGCGGCGTCGTCTTCACCCCGTGATCGGCCTTGAAGCGGTCGGTCTCCGCGCGGGTGGTCAGCAGATGGTCCTCGACGGCGTAGCCGGCCTGGACGAGCAGGTGGCGGGCCTTCAGGCCGTAGGGGCAGACATGGGCGTCCGTCTCCATGCGGTAGAGCGTGGCCGTGCGGGTGGGTGTGGTGCTCATCGGGCAGCCTCGTCGGGTGTCGCCAGGAGGCCGATCGGCTACCATCCGTACCATGCTACGGAGTCAAGCCATGTCCCCCGCGATGACGGCCGACCTGACGATCGCCGGCCTCGCCCGCGCCGGCACGGTCGGGGTCGAGACGATCCGCTACTACCAGCGGCGCGGGCTGCTGCCGGTGCCGGCCCGGGCGGGCGGCATCCGGCGCTACGGGCCCGACGCGGTCAGGCGCCTGCGCTTCATCCGCTCGGCGCAGGGAGCGGGCTTCACCCTCGAGGAGATCGCCGAGCTGCTGGCGCTCGATGCCGGCGAGGACCGGGCCCGGGCGCGGGAGCTCGCGCAGGCGCGCATCGCGGCCCTGGACGCACGGATCGCCGAGCTGACGGCGGCCCGCGACGCCCTCGGCCGCCTCGCCGCCGCCTGCGGCGCCACGGCGAGCGGCCCCTGTCCGATCCTCTCCGCCTTCGAGCCGGAATGAGCCGGCCTCACGGCCGCGAGCGGCCCGCCCGGTAGGCGGCAAGGAGCTCCGGCATCCGGTCGAGGACGTAGTCGGCGAGGCCGGGCTCCAGGGTCTCGTCGAAGGACAGCGCGACCCGATCGGGCGTGCGCTCGATCCGGGCGATCCCGCGCCCCGCCTCGTCGCTCCAGACCTGCGGCGCCGGCCGCGGGGCGGCGGGCGGCGCGAGGGCGGTGAGCACCGCGGCGAAGCGCTCGTTGGTCGGCTTCGCCTGGAAGCCGGGATCGGCGAGGATCCCCGCGACCCGGCCAGGACGCGCCGCCTTGATCCGCTCGGCGAGCAGCATCCAGCGCGGCCGCCCGGCGGCGGGAGCCGGGCCGATCGCCCGGACGACCTCCGCCGGCACCGTGCGGGCCACCGAGATCAGGGTCGAGAGGTCGCCCTTGCCGACGCCCATCGCGGCGGTGATCGTGGCGCGGGGAAAGCCGTGCTCCTCGAGCCGGAGGGCGAAGAAGGCCCGCTCGATGTAGCTCAGGTCCTGGCGCTCCAGGTTCTCCTTGCCCTGCGCCACCACCAGCTCGGCATCGCTCAAGGGACGCACCACCGCCCGGACCGGACGCGCGAGGCTGCGGGCGGCCTGGATCCGGCGGCGCCCGTAGGCGACCTGGAATCGGTCGGCGGCCTCCGGGTGCGGCCGCACCAGGATCGGCACCTGCTGGCCGCTCTCGCGGATGCTCTCGACCAGGGCGGCGAGCCCGGGATCGTGGGCGTCCGCGACCCGGTCGGCGATGAAGGAATCGTCGATCCGCTCGGGCGCGATCTCGACCACGACCGTGCCGGCCTCGATGTCCGCTGCGGCATCGGCCCGGGCGGCGAGGCCGCGGAGCGTGCTGCTCATCGCCCGCACCGGGCCGCTGCGGCCGCGATCCGGGCCGCGCGGGTTTGCAGCTGCGAACTCGGGCTCGGCGGGAGCCGCGTTTGCAGCTGCAAACGCCTCGGGCTCGGGAGACGGCGGGGAGGCGGGCTGGGGAGGCTTCGCCGCCGGACGGGCGCCGAACAGCGCGTCGAGGTTCGACTTCCGGCTCATGGCCGGCCCCAGGCGCGGCGGATCAGGCCCTCGATCTCGCCGTTGACCGCCTCGAGGGATTCGAGGGCCCGGTCGTAGGTCGAGCGGGTCACGCTCTCGCGGCCGATCTCGTAGAGGGTCTGCTTCGACAGGCCGGCATCCGACACGGCGGACGACTTGAGCATCGGCGCGGTCAGCACCGCATCCTCGAACAGGGTGCGCAGCATGCCGACGATGCGGGTCTGCGGCGCATCCTGCTGCTCGTAGCGGGTCACGAGGTAGCGCAGCCAATCGTATTGCAGCCGCCCGCCGGATTCCGCCACCACGCCGAGCAGGTCCTCGGTCATCGCCAGGAACTGGCTCATCGAGGCGACGTCAAGCATCTGCGGATGCACGGTGATCAGGAGCGAGGTCGCGGCGCACAGCGCCGAGAGCGTCAGGTAGCCGAGCTGGGGCGGGCAGTCGATGACGACGACGTCGTAGGCCTCCGCCACCGTCTCGATCGCGTGGGCGACCCGGTCGAAGAACAGCGGCTCGCCGGTCCGGCGGCGGCTCAGCGCCCGGGGCGTCTCGTGCTCGAACTCCATCA
>NZ_LABY01000255.1 GCF_001043975.1 Methylobacterium variabile | reverse complement strand
GAGGCCGGGATGCGGATCGACGCCGTGGTGGTGGACGACGTGCCCCTCGGGGTCGACACACCCCACGACCTCGCCCGCGCCCGGGCCATCCTGGCCGCCCGGCGCCTGAACTGACCGCCTCCCGAAAGCGCATCGATGAACACGACGATCTCCTACCAGGGCGAGCCCGGCGCCAACTCGCACATCATTATCCAGGAGGCCTATCCGGACTGGACGCCCCTGCCCTGCGCCACCTTCGAGGACGCCTTCACGGCGGTGCAGGACGGCTCGGCCGCCCTCGGGATGATCCCGATCGAGAACTCGATCGCCGGCCGCGTCGCCGACATCCACCACCTGCTGCCGGCCTCAGGCCTCCACATCGTCGGCGAGCAGTTCCTGCCGATCCACTTCCAGCTCATGGCCCTGCCGGGCGTGAGCCTGGAGGAGATCCGCACCGTGCACAGCCACGTCCACGCGCTCGGCCAGTGCCGCAAGATCATCCGCCGCCTCGGCCTCAAGGCCGTCGTGGCGCCCGACACCGCCGGCGCCGCCCGCCAGGTCGCCGAGGGCGGCGACCGGACGCGCGCCTCCCTCTCGCCCCGGCTGGCCGCCGCGATCTACGGCCTCGCCATCCTGGAGGAGGACGTCGAGGACGAGGCGCACAACACCACCCGCTTCGTCGTCGTGTCCCGCGAGCCGGCGGTGCCGCCGGTCGGCGCGGGCCCGACCGTGACGAGCTTCATGTTCCGGGTGCGCAACATCCCGGCGGCGCTCTACAAGGCCCTCGGCGGCTTCGCCACGAACGGCGTCAACATGACCAAGCTCGAGAGCTACATGGTCGAGGGCCAGTTCACCGCGACCCAGTTCTACGCCGAGGTCGACGGCCACCCGGAGGAGCCGGGCCTGCGCCGAGCGCTGGACGAGCTGGCCTACTTCTCGAGCGCCATCCGGATCATCGGCACGTATCCGGCCCATCCGTTCCGGGAGAGCGCCAAGCCGCCGGCGGAGTGAGGGGGCGGGACGCGGTTGCAAGAGTTCGTTTCCTCGACGTTCATGCCACTCTCCGCGTCATCCCGGGGCCGCGCAGCGGAGCCCGGGATCCAGGACCGCAGGTGATGCAGAACGGAGCGGTACGCTGTTCGCATCGCCTTGAAACACTTGAGTGTCTGGATTCCGGGTTCCGCTGCGCGGCCCTGGAATGACGCGGAGTGATTCAGAATGGTAAGGTGCCTCGACAGCGGATGAGAAGCGGCACGCGCGCTGGTATTACCACGTCTATATGATGGCGAGCGCGCAGAACGGCACTCTCTACCTAGGCGTCACCAACGATCTCGCTCGTCGTGCCTATGAACATCGCAGTCGGCGGCAAGATGGCTTTACCGCTCGGTATGATGTCACGGGACTCGTCTGGTACGAAGAGTACGACCGGGTGCAGGAAGCGATCGCGCGGGAGAAGATGCTCAAGAAGTGGCGGCGCGATTGATCGAAGATTTCAATCCGCTTTGGGATGATCTATACCCCACGTTGGCGGGATTCTGAATTGCCTCTGCCCCGACGAGACTCGACGATCGACATGATCGTGGTGCCATTCCGGGCTCCGCTGCGCGGCCCCGGATTGACGTGGAGAGCGATGCGACCGTGCGTCGAAACGTCGGACCGTCCTAAAACAGCGAGCCCTGCGCCTCCGTCTTCCGCTCCGGCTGCGGTGGCGCGGGAGCATCCTCGTCCGGCCGCAGCAAGCCCGAATCGTCGTTGCGCACGTCGTTGACCCGCCGGCTCGCCGGTGCGAGGTCGAGCCATTCCTCGGGCGCCGGCCGGCAGAGAGCCGACGCCGCCCCCGCATCGACCTCCCGCAGGTCGAGCCAGTGGTCGACGCCCTCCGGCGACAGGATCGCCGGCATGCGCTCGTGGATGCCGGCGAGCAGCCCGTTGGCGTCGCAGGTGACGATCGCCGCGGTGTCGATCTCCGAGCCGTCGCGGCTGCTCCAGGTCTCCCACAGGCCGGCGAGCGCCATCGGGCGGCCGTCGGCGCGGCGGATGGCGTAAGGCGCCTGGCCGCGCGGTCCGCCGCGGCGCCACTCGTAGAAGCCGTCGGCCAGTAATACGCAGCGCCGGTAGCGCAGGGCGTTGCGAAAGCTTGGCTTCTCGGCCGCGGTCTCGATCCGGGCGTTGATGACGAGGGGGAAGTCGTCCGGGTCCTTGACCCAGGCGGGCAGGAAGCCCCAGCGCATCAGCACGAAGCGCCGCCGCCCGTGCTCGGCGGTGACGACCGCCACCGGCTGGGTCGGCGCCACGTTGTGGCGGGCCGGGAAGTTCGGCTGCTCGGCGTAGCCGTAGGCCTCCCGGAAGATCTCGGGCGAGGAAGTGACGAAGAAGCGGCCGCACATCCCGTTCGATGTCCCCTGTCGTTCAGTCTCTCACAGCCAGCGCTTCCAGCGGAAGAAGGCGTAAGGCAGGATCGCCGCCACCACCATCATCACCACGGCCATCGGGTAGCCGAAGCCCCAGTCGAGTTCCGGCATCACCTTGAAGTTCATGCCGTACATCGAGGCGATCAGGGTCGGCGGCATGAACACCACCGCCATGACCGAAAACAGTTTGATGATGTTGTTCTGCTCGAGATTGACGAGGCCGAGGGTGGCGTCGAGCAGGAACTGGATCTTGCCCGACAGGAAGGTCGCGTGCTCCTCGAGCGACTGGAGGTCGCGCAGTGTCGAGCGGATCTCCTCGCGGATCTCCCGCGGCGCCTTGCTGGCCCGGTAGCTCGCCGAGAGCGAGAGCAGGATGCGCTCGACCGAGACCAGGCTCTCGCGCTGCTGCGACAGGAGTTCGTTGTGGCGCCCGAGCGCACGCAGGGTGTCCTGCAATTCGGCATTGCGGGCGCTCGGGTCGGAATGCTCGGCGAAGATCAGGCGCGAGAGCCGGTCGATGCGCTCTCCTTGTGCCTGGAGCACGTCGGCGGCGCGGTCGATGACGGTCTCGATCAGGCCGGCCAGGATCGCCTCGCCGGTCAGCATCACGCCGGCCGGCCGCGCCGCCCGGTGGACGAACATCCGGAACGCCTGGGGATCGTCGTAGCGCACCGTGGCGAGCTTGTTGTCGCGCAGGATGAAGGTGACGCCGGTGAGCCGCGCGTCGTCGGTGTCGACCCGGCAGAGCAGGCGCCCGGTCATGTAGCGCGCGCCGTTCTCGACGTAGAGCAGCTCCGAGGGCTCGATGTCCTCCATCTCCTCCCGGGTCGGGATCGAGATGCCGAGGAACGCCTCGACCTTGTGGTCCTCCTGGCGGGTCGGCTCGATCAGGTCGATCCAGAGCGCGTCCGGCGGGATCGGCTCGGACATCTCGAGCAGGCGCCGCTCGAGGAGCGGCTGCCCGGTGCTGGCGCAGGCGTTGGGCTGATGGACGAAGATCAAGGGCGGTCTCGGACGGGCAAGGCGCGGCGGGAGTGACGCGGCGGGAGGGGCCTTGTGGCCGGCCGCCTTGAAGGCTCCATGACAGAGGCTCCCTGACAGCTAGGTCACGGACGCCCCGGTTGTCGATGACGCCCGGTCCACAGCCGCGCGGCGTTTTCGCCCGCCCTCACGCCTCGGGCGGCTGGCACACGTCGATCCACTCCGCCCCGGTCAGTGCCGCGAGGCGCTCGGGCGCGACCCGCACGGCGCTGTTGGGTGAGCCCGCCGCCGGCACCACCTCGTCGAAGGCACGGAGGCTCACGTCGCAGTAGACCGGGAGCGGATTCGCGAGGCCGAACGGGCACACCCCGCCGACGGGATGGCCGGTGATCGCCTCGACCTCCTCCGGGCCCAGCATCCGGGGCTTCGTCCCGAAGGCGGCCCTGGCCTTGCGGTTGTCGAGGCGGGCGTCGCCGCGGGCGACCAGCAGCACCACCCGCTCGCCGAGGCGCAGGGACAGCGTCTTGGCGATGCGGGCCGGCTCGACGCCGTGGGCGGCCGCCGCGAGCGCGACGGTGGCCGAGCTCGCCTCGGTCTCGAGCACCGTGAGGTCGGGGGCGCGCTCGGCGAGGTCGGCCTTGACGGAGGCGAGGCTCATCGGCGGACGGTTCCGGATCGGAAGGGAGGGTGGGTCACAGGCGGGCTCACGGGAAGGAGGATGCCGGTGCGGCTCCCCTCGCCCGGCGCAGCCCGCCGCGCAAGCCCCCTGCCCGCGTGCGCCTACTCCGCCGCCGCCAGCGCCGGCCGCCTGTCGGCGACGCCGTCGAGGGCGGCCGGACGGGGACCGCCGGTGGCCCAGTCGAGCAGCTCCACCGTGTGGACGATCGGGATCGCGGTGCCCTTCCCGATCTGGGTGGCGCAGCCGATGTTGCCGGTGGCGATCACGTCGGGCCGGACGCGCTCGATGTTGGCGACCTTGCGGGCGCGCAGATGCGCGGCCAGCTCCGGCTGCAGGATGTTGTAGGTGCCGGCCGAGCCGCAGCAGATGTGGCCCTCCGGCACGTCCTTCACGGTGAAGCCGGCCCGGGACAGCAGCGCCTTCGGCTCGGTGCGCAGGCCCTGCCCGTGCTGCATCGAGCAGGCGGAGTGATAGGCGACGACGAGGTCGGTCTCGACCACCGGCTCGGAGAGGCCGAGCGACGTGACGTACTCGGTGACGTCGCGGGCGATGCCGGCGACCCGCGCGGCCTTCTCCGCGTAGGCCGGGTCGTCGCGGAACATGAAGCCGTAATCCTTGATCGTGGTGCCGCAGCCCGAGGCCGTGACCACGATCGCGTCGAGCCCCTCGCCGTCCATCTCGGCGATCCAGGCGTCGATGGTGCGTTTCGCCAGCGCGTGCGAGGACTCCTCCTGGCCCATGTGGTGGGTGAGCGCGCCGCAGCAGCCCTCGCCCCTGGCCTGCACCACCTCGACGCCGTGGCGGTTGAGGAGCCGGATCGCCGCCTCGTTGAAGTCCGGCCGCAGCACGCTCTGGGCGCAGCCGCGCAGGAGCGCCACCCGCCCCCGGCGCGGGCCGGCGGGCGGGAAGCGGCCGGGCCGGTCGCTAGCCGAGCGGTTCGGCAGCGCCGTGGGGGCGAGGTCGAGCATCGCGGCGAGCCGGTTGCCCACTTTCGGCATCCTCGCCGCCAGTCCGCGGAACGGCCGGCCGAGGGTGGCGCCGAGCAAAGCCAGGCGGAAGCGGTGCGGGTAGGGCAGCACGCGGGCCAGCACCGCCCTCAGGAAACGGTCCTCCGCCGGGCGGGCGTAGGTCTTCTCGATGTGGGCGCGGGCGTGGTCGACGAGGTGCATGTAGTGCACCCCCGACGGGCAGGTGGTCATGCAGGACAGGCACGACAGGCAGCGGTCGACGTGCTTGACCACCTCGGGGCTCGCGGGCTTGCCCCCCTCCAGCATGTCCTTGATCAGGTAGATGCGGCCGCGCGGCGAATCGAGCTCGTCGCCGAGCAGCAGGTAGGTCGGGCAGGTGGCGGTGCAGAAGCCGCAATGCACGCAGGTGCGCAGGATCTTCTCCGAGGCGGCCATGGCCGGGTCGGCGAGCTGCGCGGGGGTGAAGCTGGTCTGCACGGCGGTTCCTCGGAGGGGCTCTTGGGGGCTCTTGCGGGCGCTTCTTGAATGCCTTCGCTTCCCCGTGTTCTAGACCATTTTCAAGGTAGCGGGAGCGGCATTCGGCGCCGCCTCCCGCGCACGGTGCCGCACGGGGACACCCTCAGGCGCTGCCGATGACGGCGCCGGCGGCGAGCACCAGCACCCCGCCCAGCACCACCTGCAGGGCGGCGCGCCAGAACGGCGTCTCCATGTAGCGGGTGCGGATGGCCGAGATGGCGAGGAGCTCCACCGCCACCACCAGGATGGCGAGCACGGTCGCCACCGTGAAGGCATTCGACCAGGAATCCGGCACCAGGTAGGGCAGCGTGTGGCCCAGCCCCCCCACCGTCGTCATGATCCCGCAGACGAGGCCGCGCAGCCAGGGCGAGCCGCGCCCGGTGATGCTGCCGTCGTCGGACAGGGCCTCGGTAAAGCCCATGCTGATCCCGGCGCCGATCGAGGCCGCGAGCCCGACCAGGAAGGTCTGCCAGTTGTTGTGGGTGGCGAAGGCGGCGGCGAAGAGCGGCGCCAGGGTGGAGACCGAGCCGTCGATCAGCCCGGCGAGGCCGGGCTGCACGTAGCGCAAAACGAACAGGCGGTGGGCGACCCGAGCCTCCTCGGCGGCGGCCCCGCCGGCCTCCTGCTCCGCCGCCAGCGCCCCGGCCCGGCGGCCATGACCGCGCTCGACCTCGGCCAGCCGCGTGAAGAGCTGGCGCACCCCGAGGTCGCGGGAGAGCTCCGCCGCCCGCTCGTAGAAGCCGGCGGCCTGCGCCTCCATCGCTTCCGCCTCCCGCCGCATCCGCCCGGCATCGAGCCCCTGCCACCAGACGGCCCGGCGGCGGGGAAAGCCCCGCACGTCCTCGCGCCGCAACGGCGGCAGGTGCTCGCCGAAGCGCACCCGGTAGGCGGCGTAGAGGTCGTCGCGGTGGCTCCGCTCCTCGTCGGCCATCGCCTCGAACAGCCCCGCCGAGCCCGGCAGGTCTGGCCGCAGGCTCTCGGCGAAGCTGCGATAGATGCGGGAATCCTCCTCCTCGCTGGCGATGGCGAGCGCCAGCACCTCGCGCTCGGTGAGATCGGTCAGGGCCTTCATCCGCCTGCTCCTGTTTGGAACGCTTCCAATCTATAGATTGGAAGCGTTCCAAACAAGCCGCTGCACGCACCGGGACCGTCCCGGGCCTGCCGGGGCGTGCGCCGGAGGCACCGCCGACCCCGGACGCCTCGGTCCGCGCCCGGCGTCCTGGCGAACCTCGACAGTCCGCTTCTCACCTGCCATCAATGACAGTCTATGACATTGTGAATGGTATCAGCTATTTAGCTGGCGGAGGCTCCCTGCCCTATGCGGGGATCGACCCTCAGGTGCGACCCCTTGCGCCGCGGCCATCGAGGCTCCCCCGCCCACATGGGGATCGACCCGAGGCGAGACGGGCCGCGAGCACGATGTGATGGGCTCCCCGCCTACGCGGGGATCGACAGACCGCCGTCTCGTGCTGCCCCTGGAGCGACCAGGCTCCACCACCCACGCTGGGATCCCCGAAGCGCTTCGCGGTGCGGTACCGCACGCTGCGTCAGGCGTCTGCAACCTGACGGCGGTTGCTTCGCGGGCCCGAACGGAGCATGACGGCGCCCGGATTCGCGGGCGGGCTGCCCGGTCCTTCCCGGGTCGGCATCGCCGCGTCCCGCCTCGAGCGTCCCCCTCCACGAAGTGCCCGCATGAGCGTCGTCACCCGCATCGCCCGCAGCCGGGCTGCCCAGGAGAGCCTCGGCTTTCTTGGCGCGAGCTACCTGAAGCTGGTGCGGCGCACGAACCGCTTCACCCTCGATCCGCCCGACGCCTACGACTGGCTGACGCCGTTGCGGCCGTTCATCGCCGCGATGTGGCACGGCCAGCACCTGATGGTGCCCTTCGTGCGCCGGCCGCAGGACCGCGTCGCCACCATGGTGTCGCGCTCCATCGACGGCGGCGTGAACACCGCGGTGCTCGAGCGGTTCGGGGTCAGGGTGATGCGCGGCTCGGGCGCGCGGCGGTCGAGCGACGTCTGGGCCAAGGGCGGGATCCAGGCGCTGCGCGGCTGCCTCAAGGCGCTGGAGGACGGCGAATCGGTCGCCTTCAGCGCCGACGTGCCGAAAGTGTCGCGGCGCTGCGGCGAGGGCATCGTGATGCTGGCCCGCCTCTCCGGCCGGCCGGTGGTGCCGACCGCCGTGGTGACGAGCCGCTACCTGCAGTTCAACAGCTGGGACCGGGCGAGCCTCGGCCTGCCCTTCGGCCGCGGCGTGATGGCCTTCGGCGAGCCGATCACGGTCGCCCGCGACCTCGATCCGGCGGGGATCGAGGCCGCCCGGCTGCGCATCGAGACCGACCTCAACGCCGTTCACGCCCGGGCCTTCGCGCAGGTCGGCCGGGTCGACCCGGTCCACGGGCGCAAGTCTGCCGGCAAGGGTCCCGGCAAGGATCCCGGGCAGGCGCCGCCCGCCGGAGACGCCGCCCGATGAGGCGCGAGGCGACGAGGGGCGGGGATGTGCCGGCGCTGCTGCGCGCCTACCATTTCGGCCTGATCGCCCTCGAGCCGGCGCTCGCCGGCCTGCTGGCCTGGCGGCGCAACCGCGGCAAGGAGGACCCGGTGCGCCTGCCCGAGCGCACCGGCCGCCCGGGCCGGCCGCGCCCCGGCGGCCCCCTGGTCTGGGCCCACGGCGCCAGCATCGGCGAGGCCCTGTCGCTCCTCGGCCTCGTCGATCGCCTGACCCGGCGCGGCTTCACGGTGCTGGTCACCTCCGGCACCCGCACCTCGGCGGAGCTGCTGGCCCGGCGGCTACCCCGCGGGGCGCTGCACCAGTTCGCGCCCCTCGACGCGCCGCGCTACCTCGCCCGCTTCCTCGACCACTGGCGGCCGGACCTGGCGCTCGTGGCCGAATCCGAGATCTGGCCCAACACCATCCTGGCCCTGCACGCGCGCGAGGTGCCGCTGATCCTGGTGAACGGGCGCATGTCCGAGCGCTCGGCGCGGGCCTGGTCTCGCACCCCGGCGGTGGCGCGGGCGCTGCTCTCGCGCATCGCGCTCTGCCTCGCCCAGAGCCAGGAGGAGGCGGAGCGCTTCGCCCGCCTCGGTGCCCCCCGGGTGGATGCGGGCGGCAACCTGAAGTTCGACGCCGCGCCGCCGCCGGCGGATCCCGAGCAGCTGCGCCAGCTCGCCGGCGTGATCGCCGACCGCCCGGTCTGGCTCGCCGCCTCGACCCATCCGGGCGAGGAGGCCGCCGCCACCGCGGTCCACCGGGCCCTCGCCCGGCAGCACCCCGACCTCCTCACGATCGTGGCGGTCGGCGATCACGCCGGCGAGCTGGCGCAGCTGCTCGGGATCCGCCGGCGGCGGCGCGGCGTCGAACTTCAGGTTGCCGCCCGCATCCACCCGGGGGGCGCCGAGGCGGGCGAAGGGCTCCGCCTCCTCCCTGGCCTGTGCGAGGCAGATCGCGAGGCGCGAGAGAAGCTCGCGCGCCTC
>NZ_LABY01000254.1 GCF_001043975.1 Methylobacterium variabile | reverse complement strand
GCTAGAAGCGCCGGATGACCGAATCGCACCCGCGCTGCGCCGCCATCCGGCGAATTACGAGCCCGGCTTCCGCCTGAGGGCCGCGTCGCGCGGCCGTGCGGAGGCCGGGTTGCTGCCGCTTTCGCCGCGATTCCCTCGGCGCCCGGGCCGTGTCGCGCCCGCCCGCGCCCCAGACGAGCCTCGACCATCATGACCGAGACGAAGCCCGCCGCCGGGCGCGATTACTCCGAGACCCTCTTCCTGCCGGTCACCGACTTCCCGATGCGGGCCGGCCTGCCGCAGCGCGAGCCGGAGATCCTGGAGCGCTGGGCGCGGATCGGCCTCTACGCCCGGATCCGCGAGGCGGCGGCCGGCCGGCCGAAATTCGTGCTGCATGACGGCCCGCCCTACGCCAACGGCCACATCCACATCGGCACGGCGCTCAACAAGATCCTGAAGGACATCGTCGTCCGCACGCAGGGCGCGCTCGGCCAGGACGCGAACTACGTCCCGGGCTGGGACTGCCACGGCCTGCCGATCGAGTGGAAGATCGAGGAGCAGTACCGCGCCGCCGGCCGCAACAAGGACGAGGTGCCGGTGGTCGAGTTCCGGCGCGAGTGCCGGGCCTTCGCCGAGCACTGGCTCTCGGTGCAGCGCGAGGAGTTCAAGCGCCTCGGTGTCACCGGCGACTGGGACCACCCCTACCTGACCATGGCCTATCCGGCCGAGGCCGCGATCGCCCGCGAGCTGATGACCTTCGCGATGACGGGCCAGCTCTACCGCGGCTCGAAGCCGGTGATGTGGTCGGTGGTCGAGAAGACCGCGCTCGCCGAGGCCGAGGTCGAGTACGAGGATCACGTCAGCGACACCATCTGGGCCGCCTTCCCGGTCGTCGACTCCCAGGCGGCACCGGACCTGCAAGGCGCCCGCGTCGTCATCTGGACCACCACACCCTGGACGATTCCCGCCAACCGGGCCGTCGCCTATTCCCGCAAGGTTTCCTACGGACTTTATCGTGTCGTTGCTGCTCCTCAAGAGAACTGGTCTCAACCTGGTGTTCGTTACGTTGTTGCTGACAAACTGGCGGGCGACGTCTTCAAGGCAGCGCGGGTCGAGAGCTACGAGCGACTGAGCGACGTTTCTCCTGAGGCGCTGGCCGGCCTGACCCTGGCGCATCCCCTGGCGGGCTGGAATCCCGGCTACGGCCACGCCGTGCCGATGCTGGAGGGCGAGCACGTCACCGACGAGGCCGGCACCGGCTTCGTCCACACGGCGCCGAGCCACGGCCGCGAGGACTTCGATGTCTGGATGGCCAATGGCCGCGGCTTGCGCGAGCGCGGCATCGACACGGCGATCCCCTACACGGTCGATGCCGACGGCGTGCTGACCGAGGCCGCTCCCGGCCTGACGGGCAAGCGCGTCCTCGACGAGAAGGGCCAGAAGGGTGATGCCAACAAGGCGGTGATCGCGGCGCTGACGCAGGCAGGCACCCTCGTCGGCCGCGGCACGCTCAAGCACAGCTACCCGCATTCCTGGCGCTCGAAGAAGCCGGTCATCTTCCGCAACACGCCGCAATGGTTCATCGCCCTCGACAAGCCGGTGGCGACGCTCCACGACGCGACCTTGCGCGACGTGGCCCTGCGCGAGATCGCGGTCACCCAGTGGGTGCCGCCGCAGGGGCAGAACCGCATCACCGGCATGATCGCCAACCGGCCCGACTGGGTGGTGTCGCGCCAGCGCGCCTGGGGTGTGCCGATCACCGTCTTCGTGAACCGCGAGACCGGCGAGATCCTACGCGACGAGGCGGTCAACGCCCGCATCCACGCCGCCTTCGCGGCGGAGGGCGCTGATGCCTGGTTCACCGATGCCGACGGCGCCCGGTTCCTCGCGCCCGACCACGACCCGGCCGCCTACGAGAAGGTGACCGACGTCCTCGACGTCTGGTTCGATTCCGGCTCGACCCACGCCTTCACGCTCGACGATCCGCAGGAATTCCCGGGGCTTGCCGGCATCCGCCGCCGCCGCGACGGCGGCGGCGACACGGTGATGTACCTCGAGGGCTCGGACCAGCACCGCGGCTGGTTCCACTCCTCGCTGCTCGAATCCTGCGGCACCCGCGACCGCGCGCCCTACGACGTGGTGCTCACCCACGGCTTCGTCCTCGACCCCAAGGGGGAGAAGATGTCGAAGTCGAAGGGCAACGTCGTCGCGCCCCAGGACGTCATCAAGGGCTCGGGCGCCGACATCCTGCGCCTGTGGGTGGCGGCCTCGGACTACACCGACGACCTGCGCATCGGCCCGGAGATCATCAAGACGTTCTCGGAGACCTACCGCAAGCTGCGCAACTCGCTGCGCTGGATGCTCGGCACCCTCGCCCATTACCGGCCCGAGGACCGGGTGGCGCCCGAGGCGATGCCGGAGCTCGAGCGCTTCATCCTGCATCGGCTGGCCGAGCTGGATACCGAGATCCGCGACGCCTTCCGCACCTTCGACACCAAGCGGGTGGTGGCGCTGCTCAACGGCTTCATGACCGGCGACCTGTCGTCGTTCTACTTCGACGTGCGCAAGGATGCGCTCTACTGCGACCCGATCTCGTCGCAGACCCGGCGGGCGGCGCTGACCGTCGTCGACGAGGTGTTCCGGCGCGTCACGGTCTGGCTCGCCCCGGTCCTCGCCTTCACGGCCGAAGAAGCCTGGCTCGCGCGCACCCCGTCCGAGACCGGCTCGGTCCACACCGAGACCCTGCCGGAGACCCCCGCCGCGTGGCGCGACGAGGCCTTGGCCAAGCGCTGGGCCAAGATCCGCCGGGTGCGCCGGGTGGTGACCGGGGCGCTCGAGATCGAGCGCGCCGCCAAGCGCATCGGCGCGAGCCTGGAGGCCGCGCCGCGGGTCTTCGTCGCCGATCCGGAGTTGCTCGCCAGCCTCGAGGGCATCGACTTCGCGGAGGTCTGCATCACCTCAGACATCGCGGTCGAGGCGGGCGAGGGCCCGGCCGACGCCTTCCGGCTCGACGAGGTCCGGGGCGTCGCGGTGGTGCCAGCGCTGGCGGAGGGCCGCAAATGCGCCCGCTCGTGGAAGGTTCTGGAGAGCGTCGGCAGCGATCCGGACTACCCGGACGTGACGCCCCGGGACGCGCAGGCCCTGCGGGAGTGGGACGCCCTGCACGCCGCCGCGGCCGAGTAGCCGAGGATGCGCCCCTTCGCCTTCGGCGCGCTGACCGCGCTCGCGACCCTGGTCCTGGATCAGGCGAGCAAGCTCGGCCTGCTGTTCCTCGCCGACCTGCCGGTGCGCGAGCCCGTGGTGCTCGCGCCCTTCGCGCAGCTCATCGTGGTGTGGAACCGGGGTGTCTCCTACGGGCTGTTCCAGCAGGACAGCGCCCTCGGTCGCTGGATCCTGGTGGGAGTCTCGCTGGTGGCCTCGGTGGCGCTCGGGGTGTGGATGGCCCGGGCCGGCAGCCGCTGGCTCGCCGGCTCCCTCGGCCTGATTGTCGGCGGGGCGATCGGCAACGCCATCGACCGCGCCGCCTACGGCGCGGTGTTCGACTTCGTCCACCTCCATGCCGGCGGCTGGTCCTGGTACGTGTTCAACGTGGCGGATGCCGGCATCGTCTTCGGGGTGGTCGGGCTCGTCTATGACGGGCTGGTGCTGGAGCGCCGCCGCGACCTGGCAACCCGCGGTCCGACCTGAAACGAGCTGTGTGTCGCCGGCGCCACGCCCGATCCCGGCGTTGCGCCCGCCTACGGCCACGCCATACCTTCGCCCGAAACCGCCACCACCCAGTCTCTCAACGAGGGGGCGGAACAGGCAGGGGCCAGCATGCTCGACAAGCGCACGATATTCGCCGTAGCGATTGCCGCGGGGCTCGCCGCCTCGGCCGGGGCCGAGGCCCAGGAGGGCGTCGCCATGAAGAACGCCCTCTCGTCGATCGGGCTCATCGAGCCCGAGCGGCCGACGATCACCTATCGCGAGCGCGCGCCCCTGGTGCTGCCGCCGAAGATGGACAAGGCCGCCCTGCCGCCGCCGGTCGACCGCCGCGCCGTGCGCGAGGCCAACCCGCAATGGCCGACCGATCCCGAGACCGTCGCCCGCGACCGCCGCGCCGCCGATGACCGCAAGCCGATCACCCGCGGCTACGGCGGCCGGATGAGCGACAACAACGCGACGCTGCCGATCCAGGAGATGCGGGCCGGCCGGCGCGAGGGCGCGGGCCTGCAGACCGAGCCGACCTACAAGCCGGGCGACAACGTCAAGGAGTCGTTCTGGCTCAACCCGATGCAGCTGTTCGCCGGCAAGAAGGACGACGACGCGGAGGCTTCCGACGTCGAGCCCTCCCGCGACTCGCTGACTGAGCCGCCGACCGGCTATCGCAAGCCGCCGAACGGCAAGCTGGCCCGCACCGAGAGCGGCCCGAAGGGCATGATCAGCGACCGCGAGCAGGCCGATCCCGGCGTCTACCTGCGCTCGCGCCAGTAACGTTTCCGAGATTCGACTCAGTCCGGCACCCCGGGTCGCGCGAGCGGCCCGGGGTTTTTCCCATGACGAGACCCGCTCCAGACGCAGGACTGGGCCGGCCGCTGACGCTAGGGCCGATCTGGCGGACCGAGCGTCAAGCTTCCGCAGAACCGCCGGCCACGCTTCATCTGGTGGAACTCGGGTCCGATCTGCGTGCCGTGCATTTCTCCGCAGTCTTCGGGTCCACGCTGCCACAAAATGCTCTAGAACAGGGTCTCTAACGGTCGGTGACCAGGGTGGTCGGCCGACGAGCTGCCTCACCCCCCGCTGGCCCGTGACTCGCATGAGCCGCAAGCCTCGCTTAAGTGAGCCGGTTCACGATCCAACACGGGCGGCCCCTTCGGCCGCTCGGCTAAGGTAGATCAGGATGCCCCCATACAGGATGCGCCCCGCCCCCGGCCTCGTCTGCCCCGTCAGCGCCACCCTGCGCACCGACGCGGCGCCCTTCGGCCGAGCGGAGGCGGGCGGTCCCGAGGTGGCGTCCTTCGTGCTCGACAACGGCCTCGACGTCGTGGTGGTGCCCGATCACCGCGCCCCCGTCGTCACCCACATGGTCTGGTACCGCAACGGCTCGGCGGATGATCCGCTCGGCCAGTCGGGCATCGCCCACTTCCTCGAGCACCTGATGTTCAAGGGCACCGAGACCCACCCGGTCGGCGCCTTCTCGAAGGCGGTGTCGAGCTTGGGCGGCCAGGAGAACGCCTTCACGTCGTTCGACTACACCGCCTACTTCCAGCGCGTCGCGCGCGACAACCTGAAGACCATGATGAGCTTCGAGGCGGACCGGATGACCGGCCTGATCCTCGACGACGCCGTGGTGGCGCCGGAGCGCGACGTGGTGCTGGAGGAGCGCCGGATGCGGGTCGAGACCGACCCCTCGGCCCAGCTCTCGGAGGCGATGGCGGCCTCGCTGTTCGTGCACCACCCCTACGGCATCCCGATCATCGGCTGGATGCACGAGATCGAGGAGCTGAACCGCACCCACGCCCTCGACTACTACCGCCGCTTCTACACCCCGGAGAACGCCATCCTGGTGGTGGCCGGCGACGTCACCGCCGACGAGGTGCGCCGCCTCGCCGAGACCACCTACGGCGCGGTGGCGCCGCGGGGCGCCCGGCCGCAGCGCCTGCGGCCGCGGGAGCCGGAGCCGCGGGCGGCGCGGCGCCTCAGCGTGGCCGACCCGAAGGTGGAGCAGCCGACCCTCCAGCGGCTCTACCTCACCCCTTCCTGCATGACGGCCCGGGACGGCGAGAGCCACGCCCTCGAGCTGCTCGCCGAGGTGCTGGGCGGCGGGCCGACCTCCTACCTCTACCGCAGCCTGGTGCTGGAGCAGGGCGTCGCGGTGAATGCCGGCGCCTGGTACATGGGCTCGGCCATCGACGACACCCGCTTCTCGGTCTACGCCGTGCCGGCGGAGGGCGTGAGCCTGGAGAAGCTGGAGGAGGCCCTCGACCGGGCGCTGGCCCGGGCCTCGTCCGAGGCGCTCTCCGCCGATGCCATCGAGCGGGCGAAGACCCGCCTCGTCGCCGAGACGATCTACTCCTCCGACAGCCAATCGTCGCTCGCCCGCATCTTCGGCTCGGCGCTGGCCATTGGCGAGAGCATCGAGGAGGTGCGCCGCTGGCCGGCGGAGATCGAGGCCGTGCAGGCACCCCGCCTCGCCGCGGTGGCCGAGCGCTACCTGGTGCCGGCGCGCTCGGTGACCGGCTACCTGACCAAGGGCCGGGAGGCCGCGGCGGCGGCCGCCTGAGCCCGCATCCACGCCACCGCCCGGGGCAAGCGCGCCGCCGGGCGGACCCGCACCGCACTGAAAGCCAACAAGAGGTCCTCATGACCCCGGCCGACGCCGTCACCCGCACTGCCGCCGCCACGGCGTCCTCCTCCCCCGCCCAGGCGCGCCCCGTCCTCTCCGCCCGCGGCATCGAGGCCTGGCACGTCGAATCCCCGGTCGTCCCGCTGATCGCCCTCGCCTTCACCTTCGAGGGCGGCGCCGCGCAGGACCCGGAGGGCAAGGCGGGCACCGCGCAGATGCTCGCCCGCCTCCTCGACGAGGGCGCCGGCCCGCACGATTCCGACGCCTTCCAGGAGCGCCTGGCCGCCCGCGCCATCGAGCTGAGCTTCCACGCCGGGCCCGACGCCATCGGCGGCTCGCTCAAGATGCTGGTCAAGCACGCCGACGAGGCGATCGAGCTCCTGGCCCTCGCCCTCGCCCAGCCCCGCTTCGACCAGGCGGCGATCGAGCGGGTGCGGGCCCAGATGCTGGCTGGGCTGCGCTACCAGCAGAACGACCCCGGCGTGATGGCCTCGCGCCGCTTCTTCGCCGAGGCCTATCCGGGCCATCCGTACGGCCGGCCCTCGTCGGGCACCGTCGAGAGCGTGTCGTCGATCACCCGCGACGATCTCGTGGCGATGCACCGGCGGCTCCTCGCCCGCGGCCGGGTCAAGGTCGCGGCGGTCGGCGCGATCAATGAGGAGGCGCTGGTGCGGGCCCTCGACGCCGCCTTCGGCGCCCTGCCGGAGGGTGGCGCCCTGACGGCGGTGCCGGCGACGTCGATCACGGGCTTGGGGCGGCGCATCGTCGTCGACCTCGACGTGCCGCAATCGGTGCTGCGCTTCGGCACCGACGGCGTGCCGTGGCGCGACCCCGACTTCATCCCGGCCTACGTGCTCAACCACATCCTGGGTGGCGGCGCCTTCACGTCGCGGCTCTTCCAGGAGGTGCGCGAGAAGCGCGGCCTCGCCTACTCGGTCGGCACCTCCCTGGTGAGCCATCGGGCCGCCTCGATGACCTGGGGCTACACCGCGACCAAGAACGAGCGCGTCGCCGAGTGCCTGACGGTGATCGCCGACGAGATCGCCCGCCTGACCAGCGACGGCCCGTCCGACGACGAGTTGCAGAAAGCCAAGGACTACCTCACCGGCTCCTACGCGCTCGGCTTCGACACCTCGACCAAGATCGCCCACCAGCTGGTGCAGATCGCCTTCGAGGGCCTCGGCATCGACTACATCGCGCGCCGCAACGGCCTGATCGGCGCGGTGACCCAAGCCGACATCCGCCGTGCGGCCGCCCGCACCCTGGGCGACGGCAAGCTCTTGGTGGTGGCGGCCGGGCGGCCGACGGCGATGTGAGGCGGCGTTCGAGGACGGGACCGATCCTCGAAGGCACTCTCGCCCCTTCCCCGGACGGCTGACGCGTCAGTCGTCCGGGAGACCGGGCGTTCTAAGCACCCTCCGACGCCATCACGTCCCCTTCCGCCGGCCGTAAGGAGTCGAGCTCCGGCAGCAGCACCACGCTCTCCTGCTCGTTCGGGTCGGTGCGGGCGATCACCGCCGTGCAGGTCTCGGTCCGGCTGGCGTTGTAGGGCAGGTGCGGCACCCCGGCCGGGATGTAGACGAAGTCGCCGGTCCGGCTCCATAGGTGGTGCTCGAGCCGCGGGCCGTACCACATGCCGGCGACGCCCGAGAGCACGTGGAGCGCCGTCTCGTGCGCCTCGTGCAGGTGGGCCCTGGCCCGCGCCCCCGGCGGCAGGGTGACGAGCTGCATGTGCAGCCCCTTCGAACCGACCGACTCGGCCGAGACCGCCGGCGCGTAGGTGAGGGCCTGCTTGCCGACGAAATCGGGCCCCGGGCGCACGACCCGGCAGGTGTTCGGCGCTGACAACTCGTCCATGGCGCGTCCTCCGCGAGAGCCGCCATCCTAGGCGGATTCGGCGCTGCGGGCGCGCGTTATCCGCGCGGGCCCGCCGGGAGGGCGAAGGTCCCCACCCACGCCTGCATCGATCACACGCCGTCGCCGGAAGCCGGACGGTCCGGCCAGGCCCCCGCGGGGCCCGGGCCGGGCGGCACGGTTCGCGGTCGTAGGGGATCGCCGCGCCGGATCATGCCCGCGGGGGCTTGATCGGGCCCGCGGGGCTTGCCTGCGGGGCCGCCGCCGCGGTCTAAGCGTGGCCGAGAGGGCCGTCCGCGCCCGCCCCGGCTTCCCGATGCACCAGCCACCCGCTTCCGACGCTCTCCGCCGCCAGCGCTCGCAGGGGCGGGTCGCGCTCGCGGTCGCCCGGATGCCCGGCGGCGCCACCCGGATCACCGACCTCGCCGAGTCCGGCCCCCTGCGCCTGCGCCTGCCGCGGCCGGAGCCGGGGCCGATGGAGGCGGTGCTGCTCAACAGCGCCGGCGGCATCGCCTGCGGCGACCAGTTCACGGTCGAGGCGCGGCTGGCGGACCGGGCCGACCTCGTCCTCACCACCACGGCTGCGGAAAAGATCTACCGCTCGGACGGGCCGGTGACGCGGCTCGACGTGACGCTTGCCCTCGAATCCGGCGCCGCCCTGGCCTGGCTGCCGCAGGAGACGATCCTGTTCGACGGCGCCCGCCTCGCCCGCAGCTTCGACGCGGAGATCGCCGCGGACGCCCAGCTCACCCTGTTCGAGGCCCTGGTGTTCGGCCGCGCCGCCCGCGGCGAGGTGGTGCGGGAAGGCGCGCTCGGCGACCGCTGGCGCATCCGCCGGGCCGGACGGCTCGCCTACGCCGACACGCTCCGCCTCGATGGGGACATCGCCGGCCGGCTCGCCCGGCCGGCGATCGCGGGCGGCGCCCGCGCGATGGCGACGCTCCTCCACGTCGCTCCCGATGCCGAGAGCCGGCTCGACCAGGCGCGGGCGCTGATCGAGGCGGCGGGCTGCGCCGCTCTCGCGGTCGAGGCCGGGGCCAGCGCCTGGAACGGCCTCATGGTGCTGCGCCTCCTCGGATCCGAGATCGGGACCCTGCGCCTCGCCGCGGCGCGGATCCTTGAGGGGTTCCGCGGCCGCCCCCTGCCGCGGGTGTGGCAGACGTGACGCCGGCGGCTCGGTTCTTGCCTCCGAGCTGAGCCTTGTGAAGGATGGAGGCCAACCCTGACACAGAGGACCCGCCCGTGCTGCTGACACCCCGCGAGAAGGACAAGCTCCTCGTCGCCATGGCGGCCATGGTGGCCCGCAACCGCCTGGGCCGGGGCGTGAAGCTCAACCACCCGGAGGCGGTGGCGCTGATCACCGACTTCGTGGTCGAGGGCGCCCGGGACGGCCGCACCGTGGCCGAACTGATGCGCCTCGGCGCCCAGGTGCTCACCGCCGACCAGGTGATGGAAGGGGTGCCGGAGATGATCCACGACATCCAGGTCGAGGCGACCTTCCCGGACGGCACCAAGCTCGTCACCGTCCACCACCCGATCCGCGGCACGCCGGCCGCCGACGTGCCGGGCGCCGTGACCACGCCCGACGGCGAGATCGTGTTCAACGAAGGCCTGCCCCGCACGGTGATCGAGGTCGCCAACACCGGCGACCGGCCGATCCAGGTCGGCTCGCACTACCACTTCTTCGAGACGAACCCGGCGCTCCGCTTCGACCGCGACAAGGCCCGCGGTCAGCGCCTCGACATCGCGCCGGGCACCGCAGTGCGCTTCGAGCCGGGCTCGACCCGGGAGGTCGCGCTGATCCCGATGGGCGGCGGGCGGGCGGTGTACGGATTCCGCGGCGACGTGATGGGCAGCCTCTGAGCAAGGTTGTCCTGGCGGTTGCTCCTTCACCCGACCAAGTTCCTGGGATCGGTCACTCGAGCGAGCGGCAGATGAAGCGGGAGGCAGAATGCGGCACTTCGCACTCACGCTGACGCCGGAGGGGCAAGTCACCCTTCCGGCCGAGGCCCGCGACGCTCTTGGCGTCGCGCCGGGCGAGCAACTCTCGCTCGTCGTGGACGACGAGGGACGCGCGACCCTGGAGAAGCCCGACGCCCTGCACCGCCTGAGGAGCATCGCCCGCCGGGCACGCGCCCGCGTCCGGCGGACCACACCCAGCGACGACCCGATCGGCGATTACCTCCTGGCCGAGGACGAGCGCACGAAGTCGGGCCGATGATCGGGATCGATACGAACGTCCTGCTTCGCTACGCGCTCGACGACGATACCGGACAATCGCCGCGAGCGGAGACCCTGCTGGAGAGCCAGGACCGCTCGGCCGAGCCGGCCTTCGTCAACCTGGTCGTCCTGATCGAATTCGTCTGGACGTTGACGCGTCAGGACGGCTTCCGGAAGGCCGACGTCATCGCCATGCTCGACGCGCTGCTGGCATCCCGCGTCATCATGCTCGCCGACAGGTCCGCGGTCGCCGCGGCGGTCGAGGCGTGGCGCACCGGCAAGGCGGGCTTTCAGGATTACCTGATCGGCTGCCTCAACCAGGAGCGCGGCCTGAGGACGACCTTCACCTTCGACGCCGTCGCGGCGAAGCACCCCTCCTTCTCGCCCATGCCCGCCTGACCGGACCACGCCTGCCCATGTCCCTCCCCCCCGAGTCC
>NZ_LABY01000253.1 GCF_001043975.1 Methylobacterium variabile | reverse complement strand
AGCGGGACGCAGTGGCCCTGCGGACCCGCCATGGCGACGAATGAGGCCAGCCCCGCGACCGCGAGGAGCCCGTGGTCCAGGTGCGGCGGCAGTCCGGGCGTCGTCCCGCCCGCCCCTGCGCCCCCGGCCCGCTCCACCGGTGCGACCGGCGGGCGCGGCCGCATCAGGAGCGCCAGCGGCAGCATGGTGGCGAGGCAGAACAGCCCGATGCCGCCCTGCGTGGCGCGCCAGCCGTAGGTCGTCACCGCGTGCTGGACGAGCGGCGGCCACAGGGTGCCGGCGAGGTAGTTGCCCGCGGCGCAGATCGAGACCGCGATGCCGCGCCGGCGGGCGAACCACAGCGAGATGTCGGCCATCAGCGGCCCGAAGGCGGCGCTGGATCCCAGGAGCCCGATCAGCAGCCCGTGCGCCAGGGCGAACTGCCACAGGTTCGTCGACAGCGCGGTCGCGCCGTAGCCGAGGAAGAGGCAGATCCCGCCGAGCGCCAGCGGCGCCAGGATGCCGAAGCGGTCGGCGAGCCGGCCCATCAGCACGCCGCCGAAGGCAAAGCCGACCATGGTCAGGGTGTAGGGCAAGGCGGCCGCGCCGCGGGCGGCGCCGAACTCCGCCTGCACGGCGGGCAGCACCACCACCACCGACCACATGCCGACGCCCCCGATGGTGGTCAGCAGCACGGAGACGACGAGGCGGCGCCAGGCAGCGGCGGAATCGAGCCCGTCGGCGGGCATCGCAGGGGTCGGCACGGGCGTGTCCTCGGATCGTTTATGGCTTTGCCGGTGCTGTAGCAGCCGGGACGGCCGGCGAGGAGCGATCCGCGTGCAACCCCCTGCCTCGCTGCGGGAGGTGAGTGTGCCGCCTTGAGCAGGCTCTCAGAGGCAAAAGCGGGGATTTCAACCGATGCAGACCGGTGCCGGCCATCAGCGCAAAGCGTCAGGATGAGCGCGAATCCACATCCACCACCTGATGATCCCGATCAACACGGCGATTGCGGCGGATGCTCCAAGCGAGAAGCCGAACTTCGTAGCGTCCCAGTGGAGACAGAACGTGCTCGACCCGGGAGGATGGGTCGTCATGTTGCCTAACGACATCGCAACCCCGATCAGAAGGAACCTTGCCGTATCGCTGGCAATCTTTCTCAGCAAGATTCGGCGATCATCCACGGAGGCTGCATCCCTTCTCAGACTCCGTATCAGAGCATCCGAACGTTAAGCGACTTCGCTCCAAATCCTGCACGCGATGGGTTATTCCGAGGACCGAGCCCGCCGTTTCGATCCTGCCGTTTCGATCCTCCGCGCGAGGACGTGCATCGGAAGCACAGACCTGCACCGACCTGCCCGGACCTTCTCCCAGATGGTCGGTTACCCCTCCGCGACCGTCCCGGGATGGCGCGCCGCGAGGTCCCGGCGCATCGCCTCGGCCCAGCCGCGGCCGCGCTCCGCCCGCGGCGTCGGGATCGGCACCTCCGCCGCGAGGCTCGCCGGCCGGCCGGAGAGCAGCAGCAGCCTGTCGGCCACCGCCAGGGCCTCGGGCACGTTGTGGGTCACCATCAGCACCGCCGCGCCCCGCGACGCGGCGCTGCCGAACACCGCCGCCCGCAGCGACGCCGCGGCCGCGTCGTCGAGGGAGACGAAGGGCTCGTCGAGGACGAGGAGGCCGGGCGCGAGGGCGAGCGCCCGGGCGAGCGCCACCCGGCGGGCCATGCCGAGGGAGAGCGCCCGCGGGTAGCGCCCGCGCCACTCGGTCAGGCCGAGCTCGTCGAACAGCGCGTCGAGGGACTGGCCGCGCTCGGCCCGCGGCAGGGACAGGCGCACGTTCTCCTCGACGCTGCGCCACGGCAGGAGCCGCGGCTCCTGGAAGACCATGCCGATGCGCAGGCCGGGCCGCGTGGTCAGGCCGCCCTCGAAGTCGCGGTCGAGGCCGAGCAGGATGCGCAGGGTCGTGGTCTTGCCCGCCCCCGACGGGCCGATCAGGCAGAGGGTCTCGCCGGCCCGCACCGACACGACGAGGTCGCGCACCGCCTCGACCGGCTCCGCGCCCACCGGGCGGTAGACCTTGCGCCGGACCGTCAGGGTCAGGATCGGGGCGGCCGCGGCGGCGACCGCGGGCGGCTCAGCGCCAGCGGCGGGCATGGGCGTCAAGGGGCTGGAGCAGCACGGCGTCGACCGCCAGCATCACGGCGCTGAACACGAGGCTGTAGCCGATCAGCGCCGCGACGTCGAAGAGCTGGAAGTAGTAGGAGATGGCGTAGCCGACGCCGTTGGGACGCCCGAGCAGCTCGACCACCAGCACGATCTTCCAGGCGAGCGAGATCCCGGAGCGGGCGGCGGCCACCGCGAAGGGCTCGAGCTGGGGCAGGAGCACGTGACGGATCCAGGTGCGGCGGTCGTACCGGAAGGCCTGGGCCATCTCCTCCAGGCCGGGGTCGAGCCCGCGGGCGCCCTCGCGCAGGATCACCGCGACGTTCGGCATCTTGTTGAGGGCCACCGCCAGGATCGCGGCGGTCTCGGTCAGGCCGAGCCAGATGTAGGCCAGCACGGTGATGACGAGGGCCGGGGTGTTGAGCAGCACGAGGAGCGGCGTGTCGAGGAGCCGGTCCGCCCTCCGCGAGCGTCCGAGGGCGATGCCCAGCACCGCCCCCGTCGCCATGGCGAGGCAGAACGAGGCCGCGACCCGCCACAGGGTGATGCCGATGTTGCGAAGCAGGTCGCCGGAGCCGGCCTCCCGCACCAGGAAGGCCGCCACTGCCTCCGGTGACGGCAGGGTGCGCGGGTCGGTGGCGCGGCTCGCCAGCCACCAGCAGGCGATGAGCAGCGCTCCCGAGAGCAGGCGGGCGAGAAGGGCCATCAGGCGATCGTCGCGCGCGCGGGCCGCTCAGCCATTCGGCCCGCCGTCCCAGTACAGCCCCTCCGGCAGGGACGCGGCGCGCCCGACCAGGCGCTCGCCGCCGAGCCGCGCCAGCACCGCGTAGAGGCGCTCCGCGTCGGCCCGCTCCGCCGCCGCGTTCCGGCGCGGGATGCCCTCCAGGAAGGCGCGCCTGAGCGTGGCGAAGGTCGCCTCGTCCTCCGCCGCCATCAGGGGCCGCACCGGCGCCCAGGCGGCCTCCCCGGCGGCGAGGGCCCGCTTGGCCCGGGACGAGGCGCGGGCGAGGCCGGCGACGGCCTCCGGCGCGCGCGCCAGCAGCGCCTCGTCGAAGACGTAGCCGAGGAGCGCGATTGGCCCCGTGACCCCGAAGGCCTCGGCGATGCCGTCGGCGCCGATCAGGCGGCGGAAGCCCCTGGCCTCGAGCCTGGCGCAGAAGGTCCAGTACAGGAGGGCCGCGTCGAGCTCGCCCGCCTCGAGCTTCTGCATCAGGAGCGGCGGCGCGCCGAAGGCCGGCCGCGCCTCGCGCTCGAGGTCGAGCCCGTCCTTCTCGCGGGCCCGGGCCCGCAGCAGCAGCCAGTTCTTGTCGAGCGCGCCCCCCGCCACCCCGATGCGCTTGCCGGCGAGGTCGGCGACGCTGCGCAGGGCGCTGTCGCCCGGCACCATCAGGGCGCCCTCGGTGGAGGAGTAGGGCAGGAACTTCACCGCCCGCCCCTCGGCCCGCAGGCGCGCGGCCCAGAGCAGGTCCGACACGATGGTGTCGACCTGCCCGCCCTGGAAGGCGATGCGGGCGGCGTCGCTGCCGGCGAGGCGCACGCCCTCGAGGGAGAACCCCTCCGCGCGGTCGAGCCCTTCGGCCGTGATGACCGCCGCCTCCCACGAGACCGTGCCGAAGGGCAGGAGCCCGACCCGCAGGGGGACGGCTTGCGCGGAAGCCGGTTGCGCCCGGGCTGCACGGAGCTGCAGCTGCTGCGCGAGCGGCCACAGCCCGGCGGCCGCCATCAATCCGCGCCGTGAGAGCATGGGCGCTCCTCCGAATCTGCCCGGCCGCGTCGCCGGCCGTTGCCCCCGAGAGGTAGGCGGCGCCACCGGCAGCGTCCACCGCTTGCGCATGGGGGCGCGAGGCCGCACCCTGGGCGGACCCGCCGCCGCGGTCACTTGTACTATCGTCGGGCGGCCCGGCCGGAGGGAGACGCCATGGCCAAGGACCCACTTCTCGCCCCCGACGCGATCGCCGCGCATCTCGCCGACCTGCCCGCCTGGACGCACGCCGACGGCTGGATCACCCGCACCTACCGGACGAACAGCTGGAAGGGCACCCTGATGGTGATCAACACGGTCGGGCACCTCGCCGAGGCGGCCTGGCACCATCCGGACCTCACCGCCTCCTACGCCTGGGTCGAGGTGCGCCTCACCACCCACTCGGCCAAGGGCCTGACCGAGAAGGACTTCGCCCTGGCGAAGAAGATCGAGGAGGTGGTCGGCTGGCAGCCGGGGCTGGAGGGCGGCGCCCTCGAGGGCACGCCGAGCGACCCGCGCTTCGCCTACATCAAGCACGACCGGTAGCGGCAGGGCCCGGCCGGCTTCGCCTCACGAGGGGCGGCCGATGCTCGAGGAGCCCGCGGCGCACCTGCGGATGAGGGCAGCCGGACCAGGGGATCCTGCCTCACCCGCCTCTCGTTCATCGAGCGAGACGGCGCCTTCGTGTTCAGGTGCCGGAATTCCGGTCGAACGGGAGCTGCCGGCGGAGATCCTCGTCGCGAAGCCAGAGCGCCCCCCAGGCGGCCATGCCGAGGTAGACGCCGAAGAGCACGTGGGTCAGCACCGAAGCGCCGTTCCGCGCCTGGACGGCGACGGCTCCGCCAAGGTAGCCCGTGAGAAGGATCGCTCCGAGAATCCTGGTTTTGGGCACGAGGTAAAGGAGCGTGCTGATGCCCAGCACCAGGCCGAGCAGCCGGGTGGCGGCTTCCGAGAAGCCGAGCTCGCCCGTGGTCGCGACGGCCGGCTGCGCGCCGATGAGCTTCATGCCGGCATCGAGCGCCAGGAACAGCGTGACCATCCCGAGAAGAAGGGTTCCGACATGCTTCCACCGGAGCTGCGCCATGCCGGCCTCCCGAGCATCATCTCGTCGTCTTGATATCTTATTTGCTAAGATATAAGACGATGCCCGTCAAGGCCCGGAGTCGGTGCGGGCCGGTCATTGCCCGGTGCCAGCCGGGCCCGGCCAGGGAGCGCGCATGAGTTCAATCCCCGCATCGCTGCCGGACCTCGCGCCCCTGACCGTCGTCGCGGCGGCGCTGTTCACCGGCGGGTGGCTGGTCCTCGACCGGTTGAGCCCGGGCTTCACGGTGTTCGGCACGCGCGTCGAACCCTATGACTTGATCGCTCAGCCGATCAGCGGGCTCGGCCTCGGCAAGACGGCAGTCGCGATGAACACGGTGTTCGTCCTGACCGGGGTGCTCATGGCACTCGGCCTCGTCGGCGTCCTGGCCGGCGTGCCCGCGCTCTCCGGCACCGAGCGGATGTCGGTCGGCGCCGTCCTGCTTCTCAGCCCCCTCGGCACGGCCATGTGCGGCCTGTTCACGCTCGAGAGGATCATGCCCCACGCTGCCGGGTTCCTGCTCGCGATGGGAGCGCCCATCGTCGGCTTCCTCGCGCTGGGCTGGCAGCTCGGGCGAGAGCCGCGCTTCGAGACCCTCGGACACCTGCTGGTTGCCGCTGCGCCCGTCACGCTGGCCCTGCTGACCTGCTGGTTCCGGAGCTTCGACCCGGAGGCGTCCGGCCAGGGACGCGGCGTCGCCGGGCTGCTCCAGCGCATTCTCGCCACCGAGGTGCTCGGCGTGCTCGCGGTGCTGGGGTGGTCGGTGCGGGCAGGCTCCACGCCATGACCGGCGAGCCGCAGGCGGGTCCCGGCGATGTTGCCGGCATCGTCATGTCCGCGATGCGCGAGGCGAGCGCTCTCGGCATCCTCTACAGTGCCGCGGCGGCGCGTGCCCTCGGCATCAGCAGCAGCGACCTCGAATGCCTCGACGTCATCGCCGCCCAGCAGCCCGTCACGGCAGGCGCCCTGGCCGCTGCGACGGGCCTGACGACCGGTGCCATCACGGGGGTCGTCGACAGGCTCGAGACGGCGGGGTTCGTTCGACGCGTCCGGCCGGAGGCGGATCGCCGCAAGGTGCTGATCAGCACGACGGACGCGTTCCTGGCCGAGGTGGTGCCCCTGTTCGAGCCCATGCGGCGCCTCCAGTCCGCGGTGGTCGAGCGGCACGGCGCCGAGCAGCTTCAGACGGTGGCGAACTTCATGACGCTCAGTCTGCAAGCGGCACGGGAGGCGATCGTCGAGATCAGCCAGCGACCCGGCAAGGAACGACCGCGGGACCGTTCGAGGCGGTAACCGATCGAGGGTGGAGCGAATGCGGACGCATCAAGTCATCATCGTCCATACGACGATCACTGTTCCTTTGGCGTCGGCATTGGCCTTTGCGCAAGAGCCTGAGAATTTTTCGCAATGGGCGGCGGGCTTGGCGCGCTCGCTGCGCAGGACGGAGAGAGGCTGGATTGCCGACACGCCGGCCGGTGAGGCCGTCGTGCGATTCAGCGCCCCCAACGAGCATGGCGTGCTCGACCACTGGGTGCGCGTGGCGGGCAGGCCCGAGATCTATGTTCCGCTGCGGATGATCGCGAATGGCGACGGCACCGAAGTCGAGCTGATCCTCTATCGACAACCCGAGATGAGTGATGCCGACTTCGAGCACGATGCGGAGCTCGTCAGAAGAGATCTGGCGACGTTGAAGCAGGTGCTCGAGGGGCGTCAATAAGACCGCGGCGCCGTCGAGCGGACTCTTTCGGCGGCGTCCGTTCGAGCTTGGCCGGCGCCCTCGAACATTCCGTTCGACGGCATTGCGGTAGAAGACCCGAGATCCTTGAAAGCAGCCCTCGGTTCTCGACGTGTCGCCAGGCTTCTGTCCCCGAAGCATCTGGCTGGGCGGCCCGGCAGCCCGGATGCAGCCGGACCGCTTCCGGTCCGGCTCGGTCGCCTCAGGCGCGCGGCGTTCCGCAGCCCGCCACCTCCGCCACCAGCCCGGGGTCGAAGGTCCGGCCCTCGACCGGGTTCGCCAGGCAGCGGGTGGCGTGGAGCACGAGGTCGTGGCCGGCGTGGAAGTGGCCCGAGACCCAGAGGGCCGGCCGATGGGCCTCCGGCAGGTCGGCGAGCAGCGTGGTAGCGTAGAAGGCCGGCACCCACCAGGGCACGCCGGGCGCGTCGCGGTAGCGGTCGGCGGCCTCAGGTATCGGCGGGTGGTGGGTGACCGCGACGGTCGGGCCCGGATGCGGCCGGGCGAGCGCGGCCGCGAGCGCCGCCCGGTCGGCGGCGTGGGCGGCCATGGCGGCCTTCGGCGTCCACGGCGTGCCGTCGCCCTGGCGGATCGCCCGGTACTCCCGCGAGCCGGTCGCCGGGTCGGTCATGCGGGCGGCCGCGAACGCGACCGGGTCGGCGGGGCGGTCGGCTGCGTCCGCGGCGAGCCAGCGTCCGGCGAGGCGCCAGTCGCTCCACAGGGTGGCGCCGACGAAGCGCACGCCGCCGATCACGCGGGTCCCGCCGCTCGCGAGCAGCACGACCCGCTCGCGGCCGGCCTCGCGGTTGATCGCCTCGGCCCCGGCCGCGAGCGCCGCCAGCAGCTCCGGGGCGGTGCGGGGATCGCCCGGCGGCCCGTAGCGCTCGTGGTTGCCCGGCACCAGCACCACCGGGTTGTCGCCGGCGAGATGCGTGAGCGCCGCGAGGCCCCGCTCCGGCTCGCCCTCCCAGACGTCGCCGGCGCAGACCAGGAGGTCGAAGGCGCGCGTCGGGGCCGGCACCGCCGCGAGGGGGCGGCGCTCGAGGTGCAGGTCGGAGAGGGGAAAGATCCGCATCCGCGGCCGCTCACGGTCCGGCGCCGAACAGCGACAGCACCACCGGACGCCGGTCGAGGTTGTAGACCTGCGCCTCCCGGGCCGCCCGGCCGGCGCGCTCGGCCGCCTCCGCCAGGGCCGCGAGGCGGGCCGGCGGCTCGCCCTGGCGGCGCTCGATCTCGGCCGCGAGGCGGCGCTGCACCGTGTCGAGGGCGACGGCGTAGAGCGCGTCGGCGTCCCGGCCGGCGAGGCGCTCGGCCAGCCGCAGGGCCCGGCGCCAGTCCGGCCGGTCGCCCTGCGCCATCAGCGCCTCGACCTCGTCGACCACCCCGAGGGTGTCCGGGTCGAGGAACTCGAGGGCGCGGGCGACCGAGCCCTCGCTCAACGCCGCCGCCCGCCCGATCAGCTCCGGCGGCCTGTCGGCGTGCGGGGGCCCGAGGCCGCGCAGCACCTGCGCCAACTCCCCGGCCGCCAGCGGCGTCAGGTTGAGCCGGCGGCAGCGCGAGCGGATGGTCGGCAGGAGGCGGCCGGGGGCGTGGCTGACGATCAGGAACAGCGAGCGCGGCGGCGGCTCCTCGATCACCTTCAGGAGCGCGTTGGCGCTGGCGAGGTTGAGCTCGTCGGCGCAGTCGACGATGCAGATCCGGTAACCCGCATCCGCCGCGGTCTCGGCGAAGAGGTGCAGCGCCCGCCGGGCGGCGTCGACGCCGATCTGGGTCGGCACCGTCTTGGCGCCGGGCGCCTTCTGGCGCCGCAGCAGGACGAGGTTCGGGTGCGACAGGCCGGCGACCTGCCGGGCCACCGGGTGGCCGGGCGGCAGGTCCAGGCGCTCGGGCACGCCCGCGCCGTCGCCGCGGGCGAGCAGGTGGCGGGCGACCCGGAAGGCGAGCGTGGCCTTGCCGATGCCCCGAGGCCCGCCGAGGAGCCAGGCGTGATGCAGCCGTCCGGCGCCGATCGCCTCGCGGAAGGCGCGCTCGGCCGCCTCCTGGCCGAGGAGGTCCTGGCGCTCCCGCGGGCGCGGCACGCCCGCGATCTCGCCGGGCTCGAGGGCGTCGTCGTCCCGCTCAGGCGGCATCGGACTTGCCCCGGACCAGGTGCGGCAGCCGCGCCGCGACGGCGGCGCGGACCGCCTGCGCCACCGCCTCGGGCGAGCCCTGCGCGTCGATGACGGCGCAGCGTCCCGGCTCGGCCTCGGCGATGGCCCGGTAGGCCGCCCGCAGGCGCTCGTGGAACCCCAGGGCCTCCGCCTCGAACCGGTCGGGGCCGCGGGCGGCGGCGCGGTCGCGCTGGCGCGCCCGGGCGAGGCCGATCTCCGGCGGCAGGTCGAGGATCAGGGTCAGGTCCGGCCGGGTCGCGCCGACCACCACCCGCTCGAGGGCGGCCAGCGTGCCGGCATCGACCCCGCCCGCCGCGCCCTGGTAGGCCCGGGTGGAATCGCTGAAGCGGTCGCACAGGACGACGGCGCCACGCTCCAGGGCCGGGCGGATCAGGGTGGCGAGGTGGTCGAGGCGGGCGGCGGCGAAGAGCAGGGCCTCGGCGAAGGGGCCGTAGGGCTTGGCCGCCCCGGCGAGCACGGCGGCGCGGATCCGCTCGGCCCGGGGCGAGCCGCCGGGCTCGCGGGTCGTCACCACCTCCCAGGTCAGGGACCCTTGGTTCAGAGCCCCTTGGCTCGCGTCGGCCAGGCCGTCCGCGCCGGCGCGCAGCCAGGCGGCCAGGCGGGCGATCTGGGTCGACTTGCCGGCGCCCTCGCCGCCCTCGAAGGTGATGAAGCAGCCGGGGCGTGCGGAGGCCCCGGCCTCCGCCGCTGCGATGGCGCCGGTCACGACTTGCTGGTGATCCGGCTGAGGGCCTGGCGGAACCAGCCGGTGCCGACCTCGAGCGCCGCGTCGAGGGCGCGCTGGGTCATGGTGCCGGCCGGCACGGCTTCGGCGGTGTAGAGCGGCATGTCGAGCACCACCTGCTCGCCGCGGGTGACCTTCAGCCGGCCGACCTCGCGCCCCTCCTCCACCGGCGCGGTCAGCGGGCCCTGGTAGGTCGCGCGCGCCACCAGGCGGTCGCTGTTGCCCCGCGGCAGCATGAGCCGCACCGGCTTCTTCGTCACCAGCGGCACCCGGCCCTTCTCGGCCCCGTAGGTCTCGGCCTCCGCCACGGTCTCGCCGGCGGCGAAGACCTGGCGCGCCTCGAACGCCCGGAAACCCCATTCGAGGAGCTTGCGCGATTCCGCGGCGCGGTCGCGGGCGGTCTTGAGGCCGCTCACCACCAGCACCAGGCGCTGGCCGTTCTGCACCGCCGAGCCGGTCAGGCCGTAGCCGGACTCCTCCAGGTAGCCGGTCTTCAGCCCGTCGGCGCCGATGTCGAGGGCGAGCAGCGGGTTGCGGTTCTGCTGGCGGATCTTGTTCCAGGTGAACTCGCGCTCGGCGAAGAGCTTGTACTGCTCCGGGTAGGTCTCGATCAGGTGGATGGAGAGCTTGGCGAGGTCGCGGGCCGTCACCTTCTGGTCGGGAGCCGAGTAGCCGGTGGCGTTGCGGAAGGTCGAGCGCTCGAGGCCGATCTCCTTCGCGTGCCGGTTCATGATCTGGGAAAAGTTGTCCTCGGTGCCGGCGACGCCCTCGGCCGCCGCGATCGCCGCGTCGTTGCCGGACTGCACGACGATGCCGCGCAGGAGGTCGGGCAGCTTCACCTTGCTGTTGAGCTGGGCGAACATCGACGACCCGCCGCCCCCGGCGCCGCCGCGGCGCCAGGCGTTCTCGCTGATCGTGAACTCGGTGTCGGGGGTGAGCTTGCCCTTGCGCATCTCGTCGAAGAGCACCTCGACGGTCATCAGCTTGGCCATGCTGGCGGGCGAGAACGGCTCGTCGGCGGCCTTCTCGAACAGCACCGCGCCGGTATCGGCGTCGATCAGGATCGCGTGCGGCGCCAGGGTCTGGAAGGCCTGCGCGCGCGCGCCCGTCGCCCCGAGGCCGGCCGCCAAGGCGGTCGCCAGGGCCAGGCCCGCGGCGAGGCGCGCGAGCGCCCTGCCCGCTCCGGTGGTCGCTCTCACACGCATACCCTCATCGCTCGAAGCCCCGGCCGTCCGGGAGACGCCGCACTCTGCCGTCCCGCCCGGGCCCGCGCAACCGCGCCTGTGCCGCAGTGCGGGACACGGAACCCTTGTCGAGGCGGGCCCGGTCGGGCCCCGGGCCGTTCAGGCGCATCCGTGGTTCATCCCACCTGCGAGCAGACGATCGCGCCGCCCCGAAGGCGATCCCCGGGCATCGCCGGGACGTCTCGATCCCGCCTTCGAGGCCCGGCGAGGCTCACTCGCCGGCCGCCTCGGGACGAGGCCACGGCCGGGCACATCCGCGATCGCGCGCCCGAGGGCCCGGCAGGCTCTCAGTACATCCCTGCCACCTTGGACCGCGGCGGCATGCCGGGCCGGTGGCCCTGCCCCTTCGCGTCGTCCTTCCCGCCCTTCTGGGCACCAGCGAGGCGCAGGGGCGGCGCGATCGGCAGCGGACCGCTCTTCGCCGCGGTCCAAGGTGGCAG
>NZ_LABY01000252.1 GCF_001043975.1 Methylobacterium variabile | reverse complement strand
CGAAAACTTTTCCTTGGCCATCGCCAAAACTCCGTCGATCGAATGCGTGCGTAGAAGAGTTGAGCGGCGCCCACCCGGGCGGGCGCCGGAACCGTGATCCGGCCCCTCAGCGGGCCGAGACCGTTAGGCGTACTTCGCCACCACCTTCTCGGCCTCGCCGCGCGGGACCTCCTCGTAGTGGTCGAACTGCATCGTGAAGTTCGCGCGCCCCTGGGTGAAGGAGCGCAGCTGGTTCACGTAGCCGAACATGTTGGCCAGCGGCACCATCGCGTTGATGACGTTGGCGTTGCCGCGCATGTCCTGGCCCTGGATCTGGCCGCGCCGGGAGTTCAGGTCGCCGATGACCGAGCCGGTGTAGTCCTCCGGGGTCACGACCTCGACCTTCATCACCGGCTCGAGCAGGACCGAGCCACCCTTCTGCAGGGCCTCGCGGAGCGCCGCCCGCGAGGCGATCTCGAAGGCCAGAGCCGAGGAGTCGACCTCGTGGTAGGCGCCGTCGATCAGCTCCACCTTGATGTCGACCACCGGGAAGCCCGCCAGGATGCCGGCGGTCAGGACGCTGTTGAGGCCCTTCTCGACGCCCGGGATGTACTCCTTGGGCACCGAACCACCGACGATCTTCGACTCGAACGCGTAGCCGGCACCCGGCTCGTTCGGCTCGACCACGAACTTCACCCGCGCGAACTGACCGGTGCCCCCGGTCTGCTTCTTGTGGGTGTAGTCGATCTCGGTGCGCTTGGTCAGCTTCTCCCGGTACGCGACCTGCGGCTGGCCGATATTGGCCTCGACCTTGTAGGTGCGCTTCAGGATGTCGACCTTGATGTCGAGGTGGAGTTCGCCCATCCCCTTCAGGATGGTCTGGCCCGACTCCTGGTCGGTCGAGACCCGGAAGGACGGATCCTCGGCAGCGAGCTTCGAGAGCGCGATGCCGAGCTTCTCCTGGTCCGCCTTGGACTTGGGCTCGACGGCGATCTCGATGACCGGCTCCGGGAACTCCATCTTCTCGAGGATCACGGCCTTGTTCGGGTCGCACAGCGTGTCGCCGGTGCGGGTGTCCTTCAGGCCCGCGAGCGCCACGATGTCACCGGCGAACGCCTCCTTGATGTCCTCGCGGTTGTTCGCGTGCATCAGGAGCATGCGGCCGACCCGCTCCTTCTTGTCACGGGTCGAGTTGATGACGTTCGCGCCCGACTCGACCTTGCCCGAGTACACGCGGCAGAAGGTGATCGTGCCGACGTGGGGGTCGTCCATGATCTTGAAGGCGAGCATGGAGAAGGGGTCGGTGTCCGACGGACGGCGCACCACCTCTTCCTCGGTCTTGAAGTCGATGCCCTTGATCTCGCCGCGGTCGGCGGGAGACGGCAGGTAGTCGACGACCGCGTCGAGCAGGGGCTGCACGCCCTTGTTCTTGAAGGCCGAGCCGCACAGCACCGGGTGGAAGGCGCGACGCTGCACCGCCGTGCGCACGAGCCTGCGCATGGTCGCCTCGTCGGGCTCGTTGCCCTCGAGGTAGGCGGTCATGGCATCGTCGTCCATCTCGACGCAGGCCTCGACCAGCTTGGTGCGGTACTCCGCGGCCTGGTCGGCGAGGTCGGCCGGGATCTCCTCCTCGGAGAAGTTGGCGCCGAGCGCCTCACCCGACCACACGATCGCCTTCATCTTGATCAGGTCGACGACGCCCTTGAACGAGCTCTCGGCGCCGATCGGCAGCTGCAGGCAGACCGGCTTGCCGGCAACGCGGTCGATGATGTCGGCAACGCACTTGAAGAAGTCGGCGCCGATCTTGTCCATCTTGTTGACGAACACGACGCGCGGCACGTCGTACTTGTCGGCCTGGCGCCACACCGTCTCGGTCTGCGGCTCCACGCCCTGGTTGCCGTCGAGCACGCACACTGCGCCGTCGAGCACGCGCAGGGACCGCTCCACCTCGATGGTGAAGTCGACGTGCCCGGGGGTGTCGATGATGTTCAGGCGCTTGTCGCGCCAGAAGCAGGTGGTCGCAGCCGAGGTGATCGTGATGCCACGCTCCTGCTCCTGCTCCATCCAGTCCATGGTGGCGGCGCCCTCATGGACCTCGCCGATCTTGTGGGACTTGCCGGTGTAGTAGAGGATCCGCTCGGTCGTCGTGGTCTTGCCGGCATCGATGTGGGCCATGATGCCGAAGTTGCGGTAGTCCTCGATCGCGTGCGTGCGGGGCATCGGGGGGCTCCTGAAGAAGGGGGCCGCCGCATCCGAAGGGCGGCGGCGAGGCAGCGTTTACCAGCGATAGTGCGAGAACGCGCGGTTGGCCTCGGCCATCCGGTGGGTGTCCTCGCGCTTCTTCACGGCGTTGCCGCGGTTGTTGGCGGCGTCGAGCAGCTCGGCGGAGAGGCGCTCGACCATGGTGCGGTCGTTGCGCGAGCGGGCGGCCTGGATCAGCCAGCGGATCGCCAGCGCCTGGCGGCGCTCGGTGCGGACCTCGACGGGCACCTGGTAGGTGGCGCCGCCGACGCGCCGCGAGCGGACCTCGATCGCCGGGGCGACGTTGTCGAGGGCGGCGCGGAACACCTCGATCGGGTTCGCCTTCGCCCGGGCTTCGATGATGTCGAACGCGCCGTAGACGATGCTCTCGGCGACCGACTTCTTGCCCTCGTACATCACCGAGTTCATGAACTTGGTGAGGACGACGTCGCCGTACTTGGCGTCCGGGATGATCTCGCGCTTCTCGGCACTGTGGCGGCGGGACATCGCTCGCTCCGTTCTTAAGCTCTAAAAATCAACTGTTGTGCCCCGCGCAGGCCGCCTCGAGCATCACGCCGGCGGCATCCTTGCGGGACAGGCGATAGGGTACCGGTCCGCGACTTACTTCGGCCGCTTGGCGCCGTACTTCGAGCGCCGCTGCTTGCGGTTCTTGACGCCCTGGGTGTCGAGCACGCCGCGCAGGATGTGGTAGCGCACGCCCGGAAGGTCCTTCACGCGGCCGCCGCGGATCATCACCACGGAGTGCTCCTGAAGGTTGTGGCCCTCGCCCGGGATGTAGCCGATGACCTCGAAGCCGTTGGTCAGGCGAACCTTGGCGACCTTCCGGAGCGCCGAGTTCGGCTTCTTCGGGGTCGTGGTGTAGACGCGGGTGCAGACGCCGCGCTTCTGCGGGCAGGCGTCGAGAGCCGGCACCTTGTTGCGGGCCTTCTGCGCCTTCCGCGGATTGGCGATCAGCTGGTTGATCGTCGGCATGCCATTCCTCTCGCAACGCGTCGCCGTCCGGGCGACCGTCGTTTCCCAAAATCTCGTCTGAACGACCGTCGCTCCCGTGAGGGAGCACAACGCAAATCGCGCCCCAGGCTGAAACCAGCCTTTGGCGCGCCATGCGAGCAGAGGACCACCGGAGCAGAAGCCCCAGCGATCATGCCGGTCTGACACGTGTCAGTCGGTTTGAAGTTCGGTCGCGTTTAGGAGACTTGGATCGAGGCACGAAGGGCACGTCGATCAGCTGTCGCCTACGGCCAGCCGTTCAGTAGGAGGGCCTATTACGGGCTGAGCCCCCGCCCGTCAAGCGGAAACTTTCCCTTAAAGCTTGGCTGCTTACGCGAGAAGGCCGGCGCTCCCGGGGGAGCGCCGGCCCAAGATCTCGGCCTGGTGTGGCGGGCCGGCGGGCGCGGGCCCGCCGGGTGGAAGGTCCCCCTCGCCTACTCGGCGGCCGGGAGCTGCTCGGCGACCGCCGCGCCGCTCTCGGCGGACTTCTGGGCCATGATCAGGTTGTCGCGGCGGCGCGCGATCGACTTGATGTCGGCGATCATCGCGCCGGTGCCCGCGGGGATGAGCGAGCCGACGATGACGTTCTCCTTCAGGCCCTCGAGGTTGTCGACCTTGCCGTTGACCGCCGCCTCGGTGAGGACGCGGGTGGTCTCCTGGAACGAGGCCGCCGAGATGAACGAGCGGGTCTGCAGCGAGGCCTTGGTGATGCCGAGCAGGACGGGGACGCCCTGCACCGGCTTCTTGCCCTCGGCGGTCAGCTGCTCGTTGATCTCCGCGAGCTCCGTCCGGTCGATCTGGTCGCCGGTCAGGATCTCGGAATCGCCGCCGTCGGTGATCTCCACCTTCTGCAGCATCTGCCGGACGATGACCTCGATGTGCTTGTCGTTGATCGACACGCCCTGCAGCCGGTAGACCTCCTGGATCTCGTTGACGAGGTAGGCGGCGAGTTCCTCCACGCCCTTGATCGCCAGGATGTCGTGCGGCGCCGGGTTGCCGTCGACGATGAAGTCGCCGATCTCGACCACGTCGCCGTCCTGCAGGTGGATGTGCTTGCCTTTCGGGATCAGGTACTCCACCGGCTCGGAGCCGTCATGCGGGGTCAGGCTCAGGCGGCGCTTGTTCTTGTAGTCGCGCCCGAACGAGATCATGCCGGACTTCTCGGCGATGATCGCCGCGTCCTTCGGCCGGCGCGCCTCGAACAGCTCCGCCACCCGCGGCAGACCGCCGGTGATGTCGCGGGTCTTGGCGCTCTCGGTCGAGACGCGGGCGAGGATGTCGCCGGCCTTCACCCGGGTGCCGGGATCGACGCCGATGATCGCCTCGACCGGCAGCAGCGAGCGCGCGTCCGAGCCGCGCGGCAGCTTCTGCACCCGACCGTTCTGGTCGTGGATCGCGATCGCCGGACGCAGGTCCGCCGTCCGCGCCGAGCCGCGCCAGTCGATGACGACGCGCTTGGCGATGCCCGTCGACTCGTCGGTCGTCTCGGTGATCGACTGGCCGTCGATCAGGTCCTCGTAGGCCACGATGCCGTCGATCTCGGTCAGGATCGGCCGGGTGTAGGGGTCCCACTCGGCGATGCGCTGGCCGCGCTTGATGGCGTCGCCCTCGTCGACGCGGACGCGGGCGCCGTACTGCAGGCGGTGGACCGCCCGCTCGGTGCCGTCCGGCCCGACGATGACCACCGCCACGTTGCGGCCGGTGGCGATCAGGTCGCCGTCCGAGTTGCGGGCGAGACCGCGGTTGCGGATCTTCACCGTGCCCTCGAAGCTCGACTCGATGAAGGACGAGTCGGCGATCTGGGCCGCGCCGCCGATGTGGAAGGTGCGCATCGTGAGCTGGGTGCCCGGCTCGCCGATCGACTGCGCCGCGATCACGCCGACGGCTTCGCCCATGTTGACGGGCGTGCCGCGGGCGAGGTCGCGCCCGTAGCAGGTGGCGCAGACGCCGTTCTTGGTCGCGCAGACCAGGACCGAGCGGATCTTCACCTCCTGGATGCCGGCCTTGGTGATCGGCTCGAGGTGCTTCTCCTCGATGGTCTGGCCCTTGGCGACGATGATCGAGCCGTCATTGGCGACCAGGTCCTCGGCCGTGGCGCGGCCGAGGATGCGGGTCGCCAGCGAGGCCACGACCTGGCCGGCGTCGATGATCGCGCGCATCCGGATGCCGCTCTCGGTGCCGCAATCCGTCTCGCGGATCACCGCGTCCTGGGCCACGTCGACGAGGCGGCGGGTCAGGTAGCCGGAGTTGGCGGTCTTGAGCGCGGTGTCGGCGAGGCCCTTGCGGGCGCCGTGCGTCGAGTTGAAGTACTCGAGCACGTCCAGGCCTTCCTTGAAGTTCGAGATGATCGGGGTCTCGATGATCTCGCCCGAGGGCTTGGCCATCAGACCGCGCATCGCCGCGAGCTGCTTCATCTGGGCCGGCGAGCCGCGGGCGCCGGAGTGGCTCATCATGTAGATCGAGTTGACCTGGCGATCGGCGCCGTGCTCGTCCTTCTGCACGGACGAGATGCGGTTCATCATCTCGCCGGCGAGACGGTCCGAGCACTTGGCCCAGGCGTCAACGACCTTGTTGTACTTCTCGCCCTGGGTGATCAGGCCGTCCTGGTACTGCTGCTCGTAGTCCTTCACGAGCGCGCGGGTCTCGTCGACGATCGACCACTTGTTGTCCGGCACCACCATGTCGTCCTTGCCGAACGAGATGCCGGCGCGGAAGGCGTGGCTGAAGCCGAGGCCCATGATGCGGTCGCAGAAGATCACCGACTCCTTCTGACCGCAGTGGCGGTAGACGGTGTCGATCATCGCCGAGATCTCCTTCTTGGTCATCAGCTTGTTGACGACGTCGAAGGGGACCTTGGGGTGGCGCGGCAGCACGCTCGACAGGATCACGCGGCCCGGCGTGGTGTCGTAGATGCGCACGACCTCGTTGCCGTCGGGGCCGAGGCCCTTCCAGCGCCACTTGATCTTCGAGTGCAGCGTCACCGTGCGGGCCGCGAGCGCGTGCTCGAGCTCGCCGATGTTGCCGAACACGCCGCGCATCGGGTTCTGCGGATCGTTCGGCTTGTGCTCGCCCGGCGCGCCGTCGGCGACGATCGACAGGTAGTACAGGCCGAGCACGATGTCCTGCGACGGCACGATGATCGGCGCGCCGTTCGCCGGGTGCAGGATGTTGTTCGTCGACATCATCAGGACGCGCGCTTCCAGCTGAGCCTCAAGGCTCAGGGGGACGTGCACGGCCATCTGGTCGCCGTCGAAGTCGGCGTTGAACGCGGCGCAGACCAGCGGGTGCAGCTGGATCGCCTTGCCCTCGATCAGCTTCGGCTCGAAGGCCTGGATGCCGAGCCGGTGCAGCGTCGGCGCCCGGTTCAGCATCACCGGGTGCTCGCGGATCACCTCGTCCAGGATGTCCCAGACCTCAGGCTTCTCCTTCTCGACGAGCTTCTTGGCCTGCTTCACCGTGGCCGAGAAGCCCTTGGCGTCGAGGCGCGCGTAGATGAACGGCTTGAACAGCTCGAGCGCCATCTTCTTCGGCAGCCCGCACTGGTGCAGCTTCAGCTCCGGGCCGACCACGATGACCGAGCGGCCGGAATAGTCCACGCGCTTGCCGAGCAGGTTCTGGCGGAACCGGCCCTGCTTGCCCTTCAGCATATCGGCGAGCGACTTCAGCGGGCGCTTGTTGGCGCCGGTGATGACGCGGCCGCGCCGGCCGTTGTCGAACAGCGCGTCGACCGCCTCCTGCAGCATCCGCTTCTCGTTGCGGATGATGATGTCCGGCGCGCGCAGCTCGATCAGCCGCTTGAGGCGGTTGTTGCGGTTGATGACGCGGCGGTAGAGGTCGTTGAGGTCCGAGGTCGCGAAGCGGCCGCCGTCGAGGGGCACGAGCGGGCGCAGGTCCGGCGGGATCACCGGCACGACGGTCAGGATCATCCACTCGGGCCGGTTGCCCGAGAGCTGGAACGCCTCGATGATCTTGAGGCGCTTGAGCAGCTTCTTGGGCTTCAGCTCGGAGGTGGTGGTGGCGATCTCCTCGCGCAGGTCGGCCGCGATCTTGTCGAGGTCGAGCTCCTGCAGGATGCGCCGGATCGCCTCCGCGCCGATCATCGCGGTGAACGAATCCTCGCCGTACTCCTCCTGTGCGCGCAGGTACTCCTCCTCCGAGAGGAGCTGACGCTCCTTCAAGGGGGTGAGGCCCGGCTCGATGACGACGTAGGACTCGAAGTACAGGATGCGCTCAAGGTCCTTGAGCGCCATGTCGAGCAGCAGGCCGATGCGGCTCGGCAGCGACTTCAGGAACCAGATGTGGGCGACGGGCGCGGCGAGCTCGATGTGGCCCATGCGGTCGCGCCGCACGCGCGCGAGGGTGACCTCGACGCCGCACTTCTCGCAGATCACGCCCTTGTACTTCATGCGCTTGTACTTGCCGCACAAGCACTCGTAATCCTTGATCGGCCCGAAGATCCGGGCGCAGAACAGGCCGTCACGCTCCGGCTTGAACGTGCGGTAGTTGATGGTCTCAGGCTTCTTGATCTCGCCGTAGGACCAGGACAGGATCTTCTCAGGCGACGAGATCGAGATCTTGATCTGGTCGAAGCTCTGAGGCTGAGCCTGCTGGTTGAAAAGATTCATGACCTCTTGGTTCATGATCTGCTCCTTGGCTGACGGGGCGCCGTGAAGGGCCGGGCCGGCGGCCGCCGTCTAAGGGAAACGGGTGCGGCGGCCGGACCCCGGTCGGGGCCCCGCCGCCTCTCGCGATGGGCGTTCCGTGAGAGCGGCCTACTCGGCCGCTTCCGGGGGCGCCTCCAGCTGGTCGTTGGCGGCGCGCTTGGAGGACAGGAGCTCGACGTTGAGGCCGAGCGACCGCATCTCCTTCACCAGCACGTTGAAGCTCTCCGGGATGCCCGCCTCGAAGGTGTCGTCGCCGCGCACGATGGCCTCGTAGACCTTGGTGCGGCCGGCGACGTCGTCGGACTTCACCGTCAGCATCTCCTGCAGCGTGTAGGCGGCGCCGTAGGCCTCGAGGGCCCACACCTCCATCTCGCCGAAGCGCTGGCCGCCGAACTGCGCCTTGCCGCCCAGGGGCTGCTGGGTGACGAGCGAGTACGGACCGATCGAGCGCGCGTGGATCTTGTCGTCCACCAGGTGGTGCAGCTTCAGCATGTAGATGTAGCCGACCGTGACCTTGCGGTCGAAGGGCTCGCCGGTGCGCCCGTCGTAGAGCGTCGACTGGCCCGAACGGTCGAGGCCCGCCATCTCCAGCATCGCCTCGATGTCGGCCTCCTTGGCGCCGTTGAACACCGGGGTGGCCATCGGCACGCCGCGGCGCAGGTTGTTGCCGACCTCGGCGAGCTCCTGGTCGGACAGGCCGGCCAGCTCGGACTCGCTGTAGATCGCCTTCATGCGCTCGCGCAGGGGCTCGACGTCGTGGGTGCGCAGATACGCGTCCACGGCCTGCGAGACCTGCCGGCCGAGGCCGGCGGCGGCCCAGCCCAGATGCGTCTCGAGGATCTGGCCGACATTCATCCGGCTCGGCACGCCGAGCGGGTTGAGCACGATGTCGGCATGGGTGCCGTCCTCCAGGAACGGCATGTCCTCGATCGGCACGATGCGCGAGACCACGCCCTTGTTGCCGTGGCGGCCCGCCATCTTGTCGCCGGGCTGGATCTTGCGCTTCACCGCCACGAAGACCTTGACCATCTTCATGACGCCCGGGGGCAGCTCGTCGCCGCGCTGAAGCTTCTCGACCTTGTCGAGGAAGCGCTGCTCGAGGCGCTTCTTCGACTCGTCGTACTGCTTCTGCATCGCCTCCATCTCGGTCATGAGACGGTCGTCGACGACGGCGAACTGCCACCACTGCGAGCGGGGATAATCCGCCAGCAGCTCGCGGGTGAGCGTGGTGTCCTTCTTGAAGCCCTTCGGGCCGGCCACCGGCGACTGGCCGACCAGGAGGTCGCCGAGCCGCGCGTAAGTGTTGCGGTCGAGGATCGCCTGCTCGTCGTCGCGGTCCTTGGCGAGGCGCTCGATCTCCTCGCGCTCGATCGCCTGGGCGCGCTCGTCCTTGTCGACGCCGTGGCGGTTGAACACCCGGACCTCGACGATCGTGCCGGTGACGCCCGGCGGCACCCGCAGCGAGGTGTCGCGCACGTCCGAGGCCTTCTCGCCGAAGATGGCGCGGAGAAGCTTCTCCTCCGGCGTCATCGGGCTCTCGCCCTTCGGGGTGATCTTGCCGACCAGGATGTCGCCCGCGTGGACCTCGGCGCCGATATAGACGATGCCGGCCTCGTCGAGGTTCTTGAGCGCCTCCTCCGAGACGTTCGGGATGTCGCGGGTGATCTCCTCCGGCCCGAGCTTGGTGTCGCGGGCCATCACCTCGAACTCCTCGATGTGGATCGAGGTGAACACGTCATCCTTCACGATCCGCTCGGAGAGCAGGATCGAGTCCTCGAAGTTGTAGCCGTTCCACGGCATGAACGCGACGAGCACGTTGCGGCCGAGCGCCAGCTCGCCGAACTCGGTCGAGGGACCGTCGGCGATGATGTCGCCCTTCTTCACCACGTCGCCGACGCGCACGAGCGGCTTCTGGGTGATGCAGGTCGACTGATTCGAGCGCTGGAACTTCTGCAGCCGGTAGATGTCGACGCCGGGCTTCGAGGCATCGGCCTCGTCGGTGGCGCGGATGACGATGCGGGTTGCGTCGACCTGGTCGATGACGCCCGCGCGCCGGGCGCCGATCGCCGCGCCCGAGTCACGCGCGACCACCGCCTCCATGCCGGTGCCGACGAAGGGCGCGTCGGCGCGAACGAGCGGCACCGCCTGGCGCTGCATGTTTGAGCCCATCAGCGCGCGGTTGGCGTCGTCGTTCTCGAGGAACGGGATCAGCGCCGCGGCGACCGAGACGAGCTGCTTCGGCGACACGTCCATCAGGTCGACGCGCTCGGGGCCGACGACGATGACCTCGCCCGCCCGCCGGCAGACCACCAGGTCCTCCGTGAGCTTGCGGTTCTCGTCCATCACCGCGTTCGCCTGGGCGACGTAGTACTTCGCCTCCTCCATGGCCGAGAGGTAGGCGACCTCGTCCGTGACCACGCCGTCGCGCACGCGCCGGAACGGGGTCTCGATGAAGCCGTACTTGTTCACCCGGGCGAAGGTGGCGAGCGAGTTGATCAGGCCGATGTTCGGGCCTTCCGGCGTCTCGATCGGGCAGATCCGGCCGTAATGGGTCGGGTGCACGTCGCGCACCTCGAAGCCGGCGCGCTCGCGGGTCAGGCCGCCCGGGCCGAGGGCCGACAGGCGGCGCTTGTGCGTCACCTCGGAGAGCGGGTTGGTCTGGTCCATGAACTGCGACAGCTGCGACGAGCCGAAGAACTCGCGCACCGCCGCCGCCGCGGGCTTCGCGTTGATCAGGTCCTGCGGCATCACGGTGTCGATGTCGACGGACGACATCCGCTCCTTGATGGCGCGCTCCATGCGCAGGAGACCCAGGCGGTACTGGTTCTCCATCAGCTCGCCGACCGAGCGCACCCGGCGGTTGCCGAGGTGGTCGATGTCGTCGATCTCGCCCTTGCCGTCGCGCAGGTCCACCAGCGCCTTGACGACCGCCAGCATGTCCTCCTTGCGCAGGGTGCGCACGGTGTCGGCGGCGTCGAGGTCGAGGCGCATGTTCATCTTCACCCGGCCGACGGCCGAGAGGTCGTAGCGCTCCGCGTCGAAGAACAGCGAGTGGAACATCGCCTCGGCGGTCTCGAGGGTCGGCGGCTCGCCCGGGCGCATCACCCGGTAGATGTCGAACAGCGCGCCCTCCCGGGCCGAGTTCTTGTCGACCGCGAGGGTGTTGCGGATGTAGGGACCGACGTTGACGTGGTCGATGTCGAGGACCGGAATCTCCTCGATGCCGACGTCGGAGAGGCCCTTGAGGACCTTCTCGCTGATCTCGTCGCCGGCCTCGGCGTAGATCTCGCCGGTCTTGTAGTTGACCATGTCCTCGGCGATGTACTGGCCGATCAGGTCCTCGTCGGTGGCGCGCAGGGCCTTCACGCCCTTCTCGGCGATCTGGCGCGCGGCGCGGGCGGTCAGCTTCTTGCCGGCCTCCAGCACCACCTCGCCCGAATCGGCGTCGATCAAGTCGGTCGAGGCCTTGAAGCCCTTCAGGCGCTCCGCGTCGTAGGGCACGCGCCAGTCGCGCCCGTCACGCACGTAGGTGACGCGGTTGTAGAAGGTCGACAGGATCTCCTCGCCGTCGAGGCCGAGCGCGAACAGCAGCGAGGTGACCGGGATCTTGCGCTTGCGGTCGATGCGCGCGTGCACGATGTCCTTGGCGTCGAACTCGACGTCGAGCCAGGAGCCGCGATAGGGGATGATGCGCGCCGCGAACAGGAGCTTGCCCGAGGAGTGGGTCTTGCCCTTGTCGTGGTCGAAGAACACGCCCGGCGAGCGGTGCATCTGCGAGACGATGACGCGCTCGGTGCCGTTGACGATAAAGGTGCCGTTCTCCGTCATCAGGGGCATGTCGCCCATGTAGACGTCCTGCTCCTTGATGTCCTTGACCGACTTGGCGCCGGTATCGGGATCGACGTCGAACACGATCAGCCGCAGGGTCACCTTCAGCGGGGCCGCGAAGGTGATGCCGCGCTGGCGGCACTCGTCGACATCGTACTTCGGCTGCTCGAAGGTGTACTTGACGAACTCGAGGAGCGCGGTCGAGGAGAAGTCGGAAATCGGAAAGACGGACTTGAAGACGGATTGCAGGCCCTCGTCGGCGCGGCCGCCCTCGGGCTCGTCCACCATCAGGAACTGGTCGTATGACGCCTTCTGGACCTCGATGAGGTTCGGCATCTCGGCGACTTCCCGAATTTTGCCGAAGAACTTGCGAATGCGCTTGCGACCGACCAGCGTGTTGGCCATGGGTTGACCTCGCTCCTCATCCACCGCTTATACGGCCCCGGTGGGACGCTTAAGGCTCGTCGCCCGCATCAACCTGCCGTGGCCGAGCGGGCCGCCCGTGCGCCGGCTGCCCGCAATCCTCGAAGACATATGGGGATCCTTGCCCTGGATCCCGAGGGGGTGCGCCGAAGCGACCATAGCCCGCGGGCGCGAGGCCCGCGGGCTGGTGGCCCCGGACCGGCCGCGAGGCCGGATCCGGGACGCGGGGCGGGCCGGGAGGCCCGCCATCGCCTTACTTGAGCTCGACCTTGGCGCCGGCCTTCTCGAGCTGGGCCTTGAGCTTGGCGGCGTCGTCCTTGGACACGCCCTCCTTGACCGGCTTCGGAGCGCCCTCGACCAGGTCCTTGGCCTCCTTGAGGCCGAGGCCGGTGATCGCGCGGACCTCCTTGATGACCTCGATCTTCTTGTCGCCGGCGGCGGCGAGCACGACCGTGAACTCGGTCTGCTCCTCGACCGGGGCGGCAGCGGCGCCACCGGCCGGGCCGGCGGCGACGGCGACGGCGGCGGCCGCCGACACGCCCCACTTCTCCTCGAGCATCTTCGCGAGCTCAGCGGCCTCGAGGACGGTCAGCGAGGACAGGTCGTCGACGAGCTTGGCAAGATCAGCCATTTTTCACTTCCTGTGTTGTCGGTTTGAACGGTTTGGTCTCGAACAGCCCGTTAGGCCGCTTCGTCGGTCTGGGCATCGCCGGTCTTGGCATAGGCTCCGAACACGCGCGCGAGCTTGGCGGCCGGCGCGTTGACGACCTGAGCGATCTTCGTCGCGGGAGCCTGCACGAGGCCCACGAGCTTGGCGCGCAGCTCATCCAGGGACGGCAGCGAGGCCAGGGCCTTCACGCCGTCCGGGTTCAGGGCAGTCGTCCCCATGGCTCCGCCGAGGATGACCAGCTTCTCGTTGGCCTTGGCGAAGTCCACCGCCACCTTCGCGGCCGCGACCGGATCACTCGAATAGGCGAGCAGGGTCGGGCCCTTCAGGAGGGGCTGGATGGAGGCGACGTCCGTGCCTTCGAGAGCGATGTTGGCGAGGCGGTTCTTCGCGACCTTCACGGTGGCGCCGGCCTGCTTCATCTGCCTGCGCAGGTTCTGCATGTCGGCGACCGTGAGGCCCTTGTAGTGGGCCACGACGACGACGGCGGTGTTCGAGAACACCCCGTTGAGCGTCGAGACGAGATCAGCTTTTGCTGCTCTGTCCACCTTGGCTCTCTCCGGTTGGCGGAACCCGGGTGGGCCCCGCCGGTTGCAGTTGCCGCCCAGGATGAGCCGGGGCCTTCGTGAAAAGACCGCGACGTCCTGAACGACGCTTCACGGCCCTGCCCCCGATGCCAAGGACGGTGACGTCCCTCGCCTCGGGCGAGATGGTTCAAACCGACGCCCCACCGACCCGGATGCCCGGGACCGCTGGGGCGGTGAAACTCGGTCTTCCCCGTCTGTGCAGGCTTTGCGGATTAAGCCGGCGGGCCGGCGCCTGCAGTCTCGGACAGGACATGGCCGGACGGGGCGCGAGGGGTTGTCCCCTGAGCCCTTCCGGCCACTCAAGTCACCCGGTTGCCCGGGGACCTCTCTCAAGGACCGGCCGCCTGGCCGAATCCTTTCGATCTCGGAAACGTGGAGCCGGGTCTATAGCGGCGTGCAAGCGGCCTGCCAAGTGCCCGGGAGGAGGAAATTCGGTCGCAGGCCCGATTTCTCGTCGGCGCCGCCGGTTCACGCCGCCTGCCGGGCCCCCGCCCTCCCCGCGGCCTCCGCCTTCGCCTTGTCCTGCGCCGCGTAGAACGAGGCATTGTGCTCGCCGCGCAGGGCCTCGCGGGTGAAGCGGATCAGGTGGTGGGCGACGAAGCCCATGTTGAACACCGCCTCGATCTGCCCGCGCTTGAGGGCATAAGCGGCCGCGCGCCAGAACGGTCGGCGGTAGTCGGAGAACAGGCCGACCCGGGTGAGGATGTTGAAGCCGAGGATCAGGCCGCGGCGCAGGTTGGTCAGGGTCAGCTTGCCGGCGGTGGGGGTGGTGATCCGGTTCGGGTAGGTGACGTCGCACTGGCGCTTGAAGCGCTCGAACAGCTGCTCGGGCGCGTAGGCATGGGCGATGGCCTGGCGCCAGGACTTCACCACGTCGTCGTGCGGGCGCTTGAACAGCACGTTCGATTCGAGGCTGGCGTCGTGCACGAGCCGCCCCTCCCGCTCGAGCCGGTCCCAGAGCGGGGTCTTGGGCAGGGCCTGGAGCAGGTTGATGGTGAGCACCGGAATCGCCGACTTGTCGATGAAGTCGATCAGGTTCTGCTCGGAGCGGTCGGTGTCGGTGTCGAGGCCCAGGATGATGCCGGAGGTGACCTCCAGGCCGTAGGAGTTCAGCGTCTCGATCGCCTCGTACATCGGCACGGCGGCATTGTGGGTCTTGTCGATGCCCTTGAGCGCGTCGGCCTCCGGGGTCTCGATGCCGACGAACACGGTCATGAAGTTCGCCTGGCGCATCAGCTCGAGGATCTCGGGCTGCTTGGCCATGTTGAGCGTCGCCTCGCAGGCGAATTGCAGCGGGTAGTTGTTCCGCTTCTGCCACTCCACCAGGTGGGGCAGCATCTCCCGCGTCGCCTTCCGGTTGCCGATGAAGTTGTCGTCGACGAAGTAGACCACGGCCGGGTGGGCCGGCTGGGCGACGATGGCGTCGAGCTCGGCGCAGAGCTGCTCGGGGGTCTTGAGCCGCGGCTGGCGCCCGTAGAGCTGCGGGATGTCGCAGAACTCGCAGCGATAGGGGCAGCCGGAGGAGAATTGCAGCGAACCGATCAGGTAGCGCCTGAGCGGCACCCGCTCGTAGGCCGGGGCCGGGAAGTCGGAGAGGCCGAGGCGGTCCGTGGTCTCGAACCGCACCGGCTCGTCGGGAACCGCGACCGTCTCGTCGAGGCGCCGGATCAGCGCGTCGGTGGCGTCGCCGATCTCGCCGACGTGGAGGTAGTCGAAATCCGGGTACTTCTCGGGCGCGCCGGAGACCGAGGGACCGCCCAGCACCGCGACCTTGCCGACGGCATGCGCCCGCCGGCCGATCTCGTGGATCTGCCCCTCCTGGATGTGCATGCCCGACACGAACACCGCGTCGGCCCAGGCGAAGTCCTCGGGCGCCGCCCGAGCGATGTTCTCGTCGATGAACCGGACCTCCCATGCCTCGGGCAGGTAGGCGGCGATCACGAGCAGGCCCTGCGGCGGCATGAAGGCCTTCACGCCGCCCATCAGCGGATAGGCGTGCGAGAAGGTGCCGAACGAGGGCGTGTAGGCGGGGAAGACGCAGAGGATGCGTCGCGAGGAGGAGACCGGGACGGAGCTGCGCATGGCCACGTATGTAGCACAGCGGCGCCGGAAGGCTGCCCCGCCGCCTCAGCTTTCTCATCGCACCGCGGCATCGCGAGGGATTGCCCGGAACGCGAAGCGCCCGGTCCGTTGCCGGACCGGGCGCCTGATGGTTCGCGAGGCTCGCGGCGGTTACGCGCCAGCGGCGACCAGAACGCTCGAAGGATCCACCTTCACGCCCGGGCCCATCGTCGAGGAGACGGCGATGCGCTGGATGTAGGTGCCCTTGGCGCCGGCGGGCTTCGCCTTGGCGACCGCGTCCGCGAAGGCGCGGATGTTCTCGACGATCTTCTGCTCGTCGAACGAGACCTTGCCGATGCCGGCGTGGACGATGCCCGCCTTCTCGACGCGGAACTCGACCGAGCCGCCCTTGGCGCCGGCGACGGCGCCCTTCACGTCCATGGTGACGGTGCCGACCTTCGGGTTCGGCATCAGGCCGCGCGGGCCCAGCACCTTACCGAGGCGGCCGACCAGCGGCATCATGTCCGGGGTGGCGATGCAGCGATCGAAGTCGATCGTGCCGCCCTGGATCGTCTCGAGCAGGTCCTCGGCCCCGACGATGTCGGCACCGGCGGCCCGGGCCTCGTCGGCCTTCGGGCCGCGGGCGAACACCGCCACCCGCACGGTCCGGCCGGAGCCGTTCGGCAGGTTGCAGACGCCGCGGACCATCTGGTCAGCGTGGCGCGGGTCGACGCCGAGGTTCATCGAGACCTCGAAGGTCTCGTCGAACTTGGCGGTGGCCCGCTCCTTGATCAGCTTCACCGCGTCGGCGAGCGGATAGAGCTTGGTGACCTCGATGCCCTCGCGGGCGGAGCGGATGCGCTTGCCTGTCTGTGCCATGTCGCCCTCCCCTTACGCGGTGATCTCGAGGCCCATGGCGCGGGCGGAGCCGCGGATCATGGCGACGGCGGAATCGACCGAATCGCAGTTCAGGTCGGGCATCTTCTTCTCGGCGATCTCGCGGATCTGCGCCTCGGAGACCTTGCCGGCGGGCGCGCCCTTGCCGGGGGTCTTCGAGCCGGAGGCCGGCTTCTTGCCGATCTTCAGGCCGGCGGCCTTCTTGAGGAAGAAGGAGACCGGGGGCTGCTTCATCTCGAAGGTGAAGGAGCGGTCCTGATACGCGGTGATGATCACCGGGATCGGGGTGCCCTTCTCGATCTGCGCGGTCTTCGCGTTGAAGGCCTTGCAGAATTCCATGATGTTGAGGCCGCGCTGACCGAGCGCGGGACCGATGGGCGGCGACGGGTTGGCGGCGCCGGCCGGGACCTGAAGCTTCACGTAGCCCGTGATCTTCTTCGCCATGGGACTGCTCCCAGAGTAGCCCTACTGCATGAGGGCGGTTGCAGGTCGCGGTGCGGCCCGGGCTCCCGGAGGCGTGCCGGGCGGGCCTTCCGCGGGTGAGGGGCGGACCGGGAGAACGCGAAGACCGCGCGGGGGCCGGAGCGCCCCGCCGGTGCGTAGTCCCAGGATCCGCCGGGTACGATCAGAGCTTCTCGACCTGACCGTATTCGAGCTCGACCGGGGTGGCCCGGCCGAAGATGGAGACCGCCACCTTGAGGCGGGAGCGGCTCTCGTCGACTTCCTCGACGATGCCGTTGAAGGACGCGAACGGCCCGTCGGCGACGCGGACCTGCTCGCCGACCTCGTAGGAGATCGAGGCCTTCGGGCGCTCGGTGCCTTCCTGCACCTGGCCCTTCACGCGCTCGGCCTCGGCGTCGGAGATTGGCACCGGCTTCGACTTGTCGGCCCCGAGGAAGCCCGTGACCTTCGGTGTGTTCTTGATGAGGTGATAGACCTCGTCGGTGAGGTCGCACTTCACCAGCACGTAGCCCGGGTAGAACTTGCGCTCGGCATCGACCTTGCGGCCGCGGCGCACCTCCACGACCTTCTCGGTCGGAACCATGACCTCGTCGAACTTCTCCGTCAGGCCGCGCTGCGCCGCCTGGTCCTTGATCGACTGCGCGACCTTGTTCTCGAAGTTCGAATAGGCGTGGACGATGTACCAGCGCTTCGACACGGCGTTCACTCCAATCCGGCGCGCGGCCCTTCACGTCGGGCCAGCAGGGAGCCGGGTCTTCTGCTCGATCAGGCCCCGATGCCCAGAACCAGCGTCACGGCGTAACGCAGGACCTGGTCGACGACGGTGAAGAAGATGCTGGCCACCACCACCATGACGAACACCATCAGGGTGGTGACGAGGGTCTCCTTGCGGGTCGGCCAAGTGACCTTCCGGCCCTCGTCGCGAACCTGCTGCAGGAACTCGAACGGCCCGACGCGCTTCTGCGCCGGCCGCGAGGGCGGCGTCGGCGGGGTGCTGCGGGAGGCGTTGCGCCCGAGGTCCATCTTCTTCGTCGCTTCGTTCGATGCCATGGCTCGGACAACCGATGCGCTCGAAACCAACGGCGGCGCGCGAGCTGAAGGATCACCCCCGGCCCGCACCGCCGCCTGTTCGATCTGGGATGGGCGCAGCGTCTAGCGCAGTTGCGTGCGCTTGTCGACTGGCCCGGGCGGATTGTTTCGGAGATCTGCCGGCGGTGGCGGAGGCTCCGGTCGGCGCGGTCCCTGGCAGGAGTGGAGGGACTCGAACCCCCAACCCCCGGTTTTGGAGACCGGTGCTCTGACCAGTTGAGCTACACTCCTGCAGCGCCGCGGCGCGACCGCTCCTTAGCCGCATCGCCGGTCCGGATGCAAGCGGAATGTCGCGACGGGCCGGGGAACCGGACGGGTCCCCGCCTGGCGACACTGTCCAGGTGACCGGGGAGGCCGTGTCCAGAGGCGAGAGCGTGCCGGCATCCGGCTGCGGCCCGGAAGCTGCCGCGGCACCCTCGCCGCCTCGATGCGAAGGTCTGGCGGTTCATGCCCGGCGTTCGGTCCACCAGTGAGTGACTCTGGCACAGCTAACACCTGCCGTGTCATTCCGGGGCCGCGCAGCGGAGCCCGGAATGCGGCGAGCGATCCGCTTCGTCTTGCACCACCTGCGTGTCTGGATTCGGGCTCTGCTTTCGCGGCCCCGGAATGATGTGGCGGATGTTGATTCCGGAGCGGTGCGAGCGGGCACCGGGACATGAGAAACGGGGACACGAAAAAAGGGGCGGACGCCGCCCGGCATCCGCCCCTTGTCTCAGGGCCGGAGCCTCGAGGCTCCGGACCGATGCGTCTCGTCTTACTCGGTGATGGAGGCGACGACGCCGGCTCCGACGGTGCGGCCGCCCTCGCGGATGGCGAAGCGCAGCTTCTCCTCCATGGCGACGGGCACGATCAGGGTGACGTCCATCGTCACGTTGTCGCCCGGCATCACCATCTCGGTGCCTTCCGGCAGCTGGCACACCCCGGTCACGTCCGTGGTCCGGAAGTAGAACTGCGGCCGGTAGTTGGTGAAGAACGGCGTGTGGCGACCGCCCTCCTCCTTGGTCAGGATGTAGGCTTCCGCCTTGAACTTCGTGTGCGGCTTCACCGAACCCGGCTTGCACACCACCTGGCCGCGCTCCACGTCCTCGCGCTTGGTCCCGCGCAGCAGCACGCCGACGTTGTCGCCGGCCTGGCCCTGGTCGAGCAGCTTGCGGAACATCTCGACGCCGGTCACCGTCGTCGTCTGCGTCGCCCGGATGCCGACGATCTCCACCGTCTCACCCACCTTGATGATCCCGCGCTCGACGCGGCCCGTCACCACCGTGCCTCTCCCTGAGATCGAGAACACGTCCTCGATCGGCATCAGGAACGGCAGGTCGACCGGACGCTCCGGCTGCGGGATGTAGGCATCGACGTGCGTCATCAGCTCGAGGATCGCGTCGTGCCCGATCTTCGGCTCGCGGTTCTCCAGCGCGCACAGCGCCGAGCCCTTGGTGATCGGGATGTCGTCGCCCGGGAAGTCGTACTTCGAGAGCAGCTCGCGCACCTCGAGCTCGACCAGGTCCAGCAGCTCCGGATCGTCGACCATGTCGACCTTGTTCATGAACACCACCAGCGCCGGCACGCCGACCTGGCGCGCCAGCAGGATGTGCTCGCGGGTCTGCGGCATCGGGCCGTCGGCGGCCGACACCACCAGGATCGCGCCGTCCATCTGCGCGGCGCCCGTGATCATGTTCTTCACGTAGTCGGCGTGCCCGGGGCAGTCGACGTGCGCGTAGTGCCGGTTCTGGGTCTCGTACTCGACGTGCGCCGTCGAGATCGTGATCCCGCGCGCCTTCTCCTCCGGCGCCTTGTCGATCTGGTCGTAGGCCGTGAACGTGGCCCCGCCCGTCTCAGCCAGAACCTTCGTGATCGCCGCCGTCAGCGACGTCTTGCCGTGATCGACGTGACCGATCGTCCCAATGTTGCAGTGCGGCTTCGTCCGCGAAAACTTTTCCTTGGCCAT
>NZ_LABY01000251.1 GCF_001043975.1 Methylobacterium variabile | reverse complement strand
ACGGGTTCACTGGGCGTCGCGGGCCAGGGCAATCGGGTGAAGTGTCATGGGGCAACGAGCCTGACGAGGTAGTCGTCGTCCCAGCCTGCGGTTTTGAGGGCGAGGCGCATGGAATCCTTTCCTTTTTTGCGGGCTGCGACGTTCACCGCGATGTGGCGGACCGTCAGCATGTTCTCCGGAGCATGAGCGGTGCGGATGCGGGACTGATCGTCGTGGAAGGTGACGTCGAGGATCCAGTGCAGTCCGTTCTCGATCGCCCAGTGCTGTCGGATGGCAGGCCCGAGGCGGTCGGCTCCGAGCGGTGACGAGGTCAGGTAGCAGCGCGTCTCACGCTCGATCCTGGTTGCCGCGTCACGGGTGCTGTCGACGACGATGAGGCTCTTCAGCCCCGGCCAAGCGTGGCGCTCCTGGAGCCAAGCGACGCGATGGATGACTGTCACGCGCCGGGTCTCGATGCGCCCATGATCGCCCTCCACGGTCTCGTGCGTGCTGACGGTGCAATCGGCAAAGTCCCTTGGCCTTTGCTCCTCGACGAAGAGCGCGACGTCCTCGTGCAGCGTGCCCTGGTTGCCCTTGAGCGCCAGGACATAGTCGGCCTTCTTGTCGAGGATCTTGCGGGCGATGGCACGCTGGCAGCCCATCGCATCGATGGTGACGATCGCACCCTCGATCGTCAGCAGGTCGAGCAGGGCTGGGATCGCCGCGATCTCGTTGGACTTCCCGCTCACCTTGGCCTGGGCCAGCACCAGCCGCTGGCGTGCGGCGAAGGCGGAGACGACGTGAAGGGCATCCCGCGCGCCGGCCCGGCCCGAGCGCCGCGAGGTCTTGCCGTCGATCGCAATCACCTCGAGCGGCGTTTGGGTCAGCGTCGCGGCCCAGGCCGCAAAGCAGCGCCGGAACGCGACCGGATCGAGCGCCGCGAAGATGTCCCCGAGATGATCGTGGCTCGGCGTACCGTTCTGGAACGGCAGGAACCGGCGCAGAAGGTCTCGCTTCTTGTGACCGAACCGGGCGATATCGGTGAAGCCTTCAGCCCCTGCCAGGATGGCGAGCAACGCCAGGAGCAGAACCTCGTCCAGGCGATAGGCAACTTTGCCGGGCTGGCGCGGGTCAGGCAGGTCCGCGAAATGATCGAGGAACACCGTCGCCTCGAACACGGCCGCTACCGGCTCGCTCGCCTCGTCCATCGCCCGCCCCCCAAGCCACGTCATGGCGGACAACCGATTCAGACCTTCAGGCCCTTGTCACCTCCCTCATTCACCCGATTGCCCTG
>NZ_LABY01000250.1 GCF_001043975.1 Methylobacterium variabile | reverse complement strand
CCGGGATCGCCCCGGAGGCGTTCTGGAACGGCCTCGCCGCCATCGTGCGCGACCTGAGCCCGCGCAATCGCGCCCTGCTCGAGACCCGCGACGCGATCCAGGCGAAGATCGACGCCTGGCACCGCGACCGGGTCGGCAAGCCGGTGGACGATGCGGCCTACAAGGCGTTCCTCACCGAGATCGGCTACCTGCTGCCCGATCCCGGTCCGGTCCAGGTGCGCACCGACAACGTCGACGACGAGATCGCCACCATCGCCGGCCCGCAGCTCGTGGTGCCGGTCTCGAACGCCCGCTACGCGCTGAACGCCGCCAATGCCCGCTGGGGCTCGCTCTACGACGCGCTCTACGGCACCGATGCGGTGTCGGAGGAGGGCGGCGCGACCCGCGGCGGCGGCTACAACCGCACCCGGGGCGCCCGGGTGGTGGCCCGGGCCCGGGCCTTCCTCGACCGCAACCTGCCGCTGGCCGGCGGCCGCCACGCCGACGTGGTGACCTACGCGGTGGAGGGCGGGCAGCTCGTCGGCAACATGAACACCGGCGACACGATTCCGCTCGCCCGGCCGGAGGCCTTCGCCGGCTACCGCGGGCCGGCGCGCTCGCCGACGGCCCTGCTCCTGCGCCACAACGGCCTGCACGTCGAGATCGTCCTCGACCGCACCCACCGGATCGGCCGGTTCGACGCCTCGGGCGTCGCCGACATCCTGGCCGAGTCGGCGGTCTCGACCATCATGGACCTCGAGGACTCGGTCGCGGCGGTCGATGCCGACGACAAGGTCGTGGTCTACCGCAACTGGCTCGGCCTGATGAAGGGCACGCTCTCGGCCTCGATCGAGAAGGACGGGCGTCATTTCGAGCGCAAGCTCAACCCCGACCGGACCTACACCGCCCCCTCCGGCGAGGGCGAGGTGACGGTGCCCGGGCGCTCCCTGATGCTGGTGCGCAACGTCGGCCACCACATGTTCACCGACGCGGTGCTCGACGAGACCGGCGCCGAGATTCCGGAGGGCATGCTCGACGCCGCGGTGACGGCGCTGATCGCCATCCACGACCTCAAGGGCACGTCGGGCCTGCGCAACAGCCGCCGGGGCTCGGTCTACATCGTCAAGCCGAAGATGCACGGGCCCGAGGAGGTCGCCTTCGCGGTCGAGCTGTTCACCCGGGTCGAGGCGATGCTGGGTCTGGCGCCCAACACCCTCAAGATGGGCATCATGGACGAGGAGCGCCGCACGACGGTGAACCTCGCGGCCTGCATCAAGGCGGCCGCCGAGCGGGTGGTGTTCATCAACACCGGCTTCCTCGACCGCACCGGCGACGAGATCCACACCTCGATGGAGGCCGGGCCGGTCATCCGCAAGAACGACATGAAGAGCACGCCCTGGATCAAGGGCTACGAGGAGAACAACGTCGACGTCGGCCTCGCCTGCGGGCTCCTCGGCCGGGCGCAGATCGGCAAGGGCATGTGGGCGGCGCCGGACGCCATGGCCGACATGCTGATGCAGAAGGGCGCCCACCCGAAGGCCGGCGCCAGCACCGCCTGGGTGCCCTCGCCGACCGCCGCGACCCTGCACGCGCTGCACTACCACGAGACCGACGTGAAGGCCCGCCAGCAGGAGCTGGCGCGCCGGCCGCGCCAGGCCCTCGACGAGATCCTGCAGATCCCGCTCGCCCGCTCGAACTTCGCCCCCGACGACGTGCAGCAGGAGATCGACAACAACGTCCAGAGCATCTTAGGGTATGTCGTGCGCTGGATCGACCAGGGTGTCGGCTGCTCCAAGGTCCCGGACATCCACGACGTGGCGCTCATGGAGGACCGGGCGACCCTGCGCATCTCGTCCCAGCACATCGCGAACTGGCTGCACCACGGCGTGGTGTCGGAGGCGCAGGTGATGGAGACGATGAAGCGCATGGCCCAGGTGGTGGACCGCCAGAACGCCGGCGACCCGCTCTATCGCCCGATGGCGCCGGGCTTCGACGGACCCGCCTTCCAGGCCGCCTGCGACCTGGTGTTCAAGGGCCGCGTCCAGCCCAACGGCTACACCGAGTACGTGCTGCACGCGCGGCGCCGTGAGGCGAAGGCCGGCGGCGCGCCGGCCTGAGGCGAAGGAAGGGGAGGGCGCCCGGCAGGGACCGGGCGCTTTCCTGGGGCTCTCGCGCGAGCCCCCGTGTCGTCTACGCCGCCTCGGGTGTTGCGTGAGCATCTGCCATGATGTGACCTTCGCCATCCGACGCGTCCGACCATTCGAGGCGAACGTCCTTTCCGAGCGAGGCGAGTGGACGCATCAGGAGGAACAACGAGCAATCCGTCACCTGCCCGCGCGCAATCCGCGACAAGGCAGGCTCATCCAGCCCGGTGAGTTCGGCGGCTCGCTGCTCCGTGAGCCCGCGGCCCTCGATGGCGAGTGCGATCTCGTTGGCGAGCAGGAACTTGATCCGCATCTCATCGGGTTCGGCGTAGCCTCGATCCAGCAGGAAGTTGCCGCTTCCGCGGATTGGGCCCGAATTCTCCTCGTCCACCACCTCAATCTCCCCTCGATCCGGGACGCTCCCCGTGCGATGTGACGCCGCCCGAGCCGCGTACTCGTCCTTGATGCCCCTCGCGTCAGATTTGTAGGCTTCCTTGGCCAAGCTGAGCCTGCGCTCCAAGCGTTCCTTGTCATGCTTCGGCATCTCGCCGCCGCGCGAAGATTTCTTCATTCCTGCGTCGAGAATGTAGATCACCTCCTCGTACGCGACGACCTGATAGCAGCGATAGGTATCGCCATCGTGCGGGATGCGGAACTCGCTCGCCCCTATGAGCGATCCTTCGCGCTGTCGATAGCGGCCTGCCGGCAGCGTGGATCCATTCTGCAGGGCCGTCGTGAGGGCATCGGCCATCTCTCGGACCGGCTTCGGAAGCCCCGTATAGGCTGTGTGGGCTGCCTTGTTGACGAAGATGACTTCGCGAAGGTCCCTGCTGGTCCGACTCGTCACATCCCGCCCCTGCGGGGTCCGGCCGCCAGAATCATGACGCAAGGGCAGAGAGGCGCAACCGCGAAGACCGATCTCCATGGTCCCGCTATCAGCTACGCTCATTTCATGTGATGGTCTTTCAAACGACTTGCGGCCCGGATCATTCGATCCGGGCCGCGATCACCGCATCAAGCTCGACGCCAGGATCCTAGAACGGGATATCGTCGTCCAGGTCGTCGTAGCGCTTCTGGTTGCCGCCGCCGGACGGGGCCGGGCGCCGCTCGCCGCCGGAGGACGAACGTCCGCCGCTGCTGCTGCGACCACCGCCGCCGTAATCGCCGCCGCGGCTGATCTGGCCGCCGCCCATCTCGTCGCCGCCGCCCATCTCGGACATGCCGCCCTCGGCCCCGCCGCCGCGGCCGTCGAGGATCGTCAGTTCGCCGCGGAAGCGCTGGAGCACGATCTCGGTCGTGTACTTCTCCTGGCCGGACTGGTCCTGCCACTTGCGGGTCTGGAGCTGGCCCTCGACGTAGACCTTCGAGCCCTTGCGCAGGTACTGCTCGGCGACGCGGGCCAGGTTCTCGTTGTAGATCACGACCGAGTGCCACTCGGTCTTCTCCTTGCGCTCGCCCGACGCCTTGTCCTTCCAGGACTCGGACGTGGCCAGGCGCAGGTTGACCACCGGATCACCGGAGGCCAGCCGACGGGTCTCGGGGTCGCGCCCGAGATTGCCCACCAGGATCACCTTGTTCACGCTGCCCGCCATCACGCTCTCCTCTCGTTCCATCTCACTCGGGCGCACGCCCGGCCGACGCCGCGGACCACCGCTTCGGTCTCGCGAGTTGGGCCGAACCGGCCGGGACCGGCAAGGGTGGGCGGCGCCTTGTGCCCGCTACACACATGCCGGAGGCCGGAGCTTGTTCTACATTTGTTCGGACATGGAGGCAAGGGTTCGGTCAAGGGGCAAGAGCCGGGCGGGATCGCCACTCGTTGCGGGCTGCCACGCGTGATCCATATCGAGGACAGGCCTGGGAGCGGGGAGAAACGGAGTGGACCTTGCCGATGCGGGGAACGTCACGGTGCCCGCCTACCTCGCCATATCCCGGAAAGGGTACGCCGTGCACCGGAGCGGCCGTTTCATGATCGCCGAGAATGGCGAGCATCGCTTTCTCGCGGAAGGACCGCTCCAGCTGCTCGGCCTGATCGCGCTGGTGGAAGTGCGGGGCGAGTCCTGGCAGGCCTCGGACGACGAGATCGACGCGTACCTGGCGCGCTTCGAGTCGTGAGCGCGGCCTTCCCGATGCTCGGGGCACGGTCGAGCCCGGGAAGCAGGCCCGAATCGTCCGGGCACACCCATCACGCGGCGAGGGTTCGGAACACCAGCGACTGGTGCAGCGACACGCCGGCGGTCACTCCGTCCGCCGCGGCCCAGGTCGCGCTGTGCGGCGCCCGGGCCGCGTCGCCGGCCGCGTAGATTCCGGGCACCGTCGTCCGCTTCGCCGCGTCGGTGCGGATCACCGGCCCGAGCGGGCCCTCGTCCACCGCGCAGCCGAGCTCTCCGGCGATCGGGCTGTTCAGGCGCGTGCGGGGGGCGACGTAGAGGGCGTCGAGGGTCACCGCCCGGCCATCGGACAGGACCACCGCCGACAGGGCGCGGCCCTCGCCCGAGAGAGCACGGACCGGCGCCGGCTCGACGCGGATGCCGCGCTCCTTGAGCGTCGCGCTCGTGTCGTCGTCGAGCGGCCCGCTCCCGTTCAGGAAGAGCGTGGTCGGTCCCCACTCGGCGATGAGCTGCGCCTGATGCGCGGAGAGCGGCCCCGCGTGCAGGACGCCGAGGGGCCGCCCGGCGAACTCGAAGCCGTGGCAGTAGGGGCAGTGCAGCACGCTCGTCCCCCACCGTTCCGCCAGCCCTGGCAGGTCCGGCAGCACGTCGGCGATGCCGAAGGCCAGCACCAGCCTCGCGCCCTCCAGCCGCGCGCCGCCGACGAGCGCCAGCGCGAAGCCGTCGCCGGAGGCCTGCGCTCCGGTCACCTCGCCCGCGACCAGCGTGGCGCTCGGGTAGGCCGAGAGCTGCGCCCGGGCGGTCGCGATCATCGCCCGGGGGTCCTGCCCATCCTGGCCGAAGAACCCGTGCGAGGCGGCGGCGAAGCGGTTGCGCGGCGCGCCGGCGTCGATCACGCAGACCGACCGGCGGGCCCGGGCGATGTAGGTGGCGGCCGACAGGCCCGCGAAGCTGCCGCCGACGACGAGGGCGTCATACCGCATGGGCCGTCTCCAGGCTGAAGTGTCCGCCCCGTGCCGCCACGCGGGCGTGGAAGTCGGCGCTGAGGGCCGCGAGGGTCACGCGGCCGAGCTGCGCCAGCAGCAGGGTCTCGGCCTCGCAGAAGGCGTCGTCCATCGCGGCGTTGACGGCCTGCTCGACGAGGCAGCCCGGCGCCTCGGTCCGGTTTCCCATCGCGAACAGCGCCGGGGCGCCGAGGGCCTGGTAGACGTCGCGCAGGGTGACGGCCCGGAAGTCGCACGCGATCGTCCAGCCGCCGCCATGCCCCTTCTCGGACCGGACGTATCCGTGGTCCCGCAGGCCCGCCATGATGCGGCGGACGACAACGGGGTTGGTCTGCATCACGGTGGCCAGGAACTCGGAGGTCACCGGTCCCTCGACCTCGGCCATGTGCAGGAGGACGTGGAGCACGCCCGACAATCGGCTGTCTCGTCTCATGCAACAAGACATGTTGCATGAGACGGCGGCCTGTCAACCCGATCGAGGGGCGGATGCCGTGCCTCTCCAGGGCCGCGAGCCCGGCGGGCCCACGGCCCTGACCCGGGATGGTCCCCGGGCCGGTCCCTCAGTCGAGGGCCTCGAGGGACTGCGCCACGTCGGCGATCAGGTCCTCGACCGATTCGAGGCCGATCGAGAGGCGCACCGTGTCCGGGCCGACCCGGGCCGCCTCCTTGTCGGCGGCGGGGAGCTGCCGGTGGGTGGTGGTCGCCGGGTGGATCGCCAGGGACTTGATCTCGCCGATGTTGACGAGGTGGGAGATCAGGTTAAGCCCGGTGATGAATTTCTGGGCCGCCGCCTCGCCGCCCTTCAGGGCGACCGTGAAGATGGCGCCGGCGCCCAGCGGCGCGTAGCGGTTCGCCATTGCCTCGCCGGGCTGACCGGGGAGGGAGGGGTAGCTCACCCAGGCCACCTTCGGGTGGTCCTTGAGGAAAGCCGCCACCGCCTTGGCATTGGCGCAGTGGCGCTCCATGCGCAGCGGCAGGGTCTCGGTGCCGGTCAGCGTCAGGAAGGCGTTCATCGGCGACAGGCCGGGGCCGAGGTCGCGCAGGCCGAACAGACGGCAGGCGGTGGCGAAGGCAGTCTCGGGGAAGCGCTCGGAGACCACGAGGCCGTCATAGTCCGGCCAGGGCTCGTTGATCAGGTTGTAGCGCCCCGATCCCTTCCAGTCGAAGCGGCCGCCGTCGCAGACGATGCCGCCGATCACCGTGCCGGAGCCCGACAGGAACTTCGAGGTCGAGTGGACCACGATGTCGGCGCCGTGCTCGATCGGCCGGATCAGGGCTGGCGAGGCGAGGGTGTTGTCGACGACGAGCGGCAGCCCGTGCCGGTGCGCCACCGCGGCGACGCCCTCGAGGTCGATCACCGTGCCGCACGGGTTGACGATCGACTCGCAGACGATCGCCCGGGTCTTGTCCGTGATCGCCGCCTCGAAATCGTCCGGCGTCAGGCCGCGGGTGAATTGCGGCACGAGGTCGTAGCGGCCCTCGAGCCGGCGCATCAGGCCGAGGGAGCCGCCGAACAGCCGCGACGAGGCGACGTAGGCGTCGCCCGACTGCATCAGCGTCATCAGCACCAGCAGCATCGCCGACTGGCCCGAGGCGACCGCGACCGCCGCCTTGGCGCCCTCGAGCGAGGCGACGCGCCGCTCGAGCGCCGCCACCGTCGGGTTCGAGCCGCGGGAATACGAGAAGCCCGTCGCCCGCATGGCGAAGATGTCGGCGGCCTGCTCGTTCGATTCGAACACGAAGCCGTTGGTGAAGTAGATCGGCTGCGCCCGGGCGCCGGTGGCCGGGTCGGGCGCGGTGCCGGCATGGACTGCCCGGGTGGCGAAGTGGAGCTTGGTCGGATCGGGCATCGGGAAAAGTCCGGGGGAGGCGGGTCTCAGCGAAGCGTTGGCCTGCCGAAGCTTCGTTCGCTTGGGATTCTGGTGTCCGCAGGTTCTCGTCGCAGAACCGGGGCAGCTATCGGTGCGCAACCCGCTCAGGCGGCGCGGCGCACCGTGTCGTGCAGCGTCCGCACCAGGGCGGAGGGCGCGTAGGGCTTGGGGATGAAGCGGGCGCCCGGCGGCATGTCGTGCGGGCCGGGGCTGCCCATGCCGGAGACCACCAGCACCGGGATGCGCGGCCAGCGTCGGGAGACCAGGCGGGCGAGGGCGAAGCCGTTCATCGAGCCGAGCGGCATGTCGACGTCCGTCATCAGGATCCCGACGTCGGAGCGGCTCTCCAGCACCTGCAGCGCCTCGTCGGCATGGGGCGCCTCCAGCACGGTGAAGCCGGCCTCGGCCAGGGTGTCGGAGGCCTCCATCAGCAGCAGGCCGTCATCCTCCACCAGGAGCACGACGGGGTTCGAGTCGCAGGCGGGGTCCGTCCCCTCCTGACGCGGGTCCTGGGGGTGTCGATCCGGATCAGATGTCATCGCGGGCAATGCGGGCGGGAACGAAAGGTTGCTGCCTATGGGTCTGCATCCCCAGGGTCAAGCGTGGCCGGGGAAATGCCCGGAGCGTCAAGCCGTCCCGTCCTGCATCGCCGCGAGCGGCGCCTCAAGCTCCATCACGACGCCCTCCGGCGGGAAGCTCAGGCTGACGCTGCCGCCGAAGCTGTGCACCAGGCTGCGCGCGATCAGCCGCGAGCCGAAGCCCTCGCGGGCCGGGGGCGCCACGGCCGGGCCGCCGGTCTCCTGCCAGCGCAGGTGCAGCACGGGGTCGTCGGTCCCGGCGAGTTCCCAGGCGACGGCGACCCGCCCGGCCGGGCTCGACAGGGCACCGTACTTTGCCGCGTTGGTGGCGAGCTCGTGCAGCATCAGCGAGAGGGTGAGGACCGAGCGGGGCCCGAGGCTGACGGCCGGCCCCGCCGCGGTGAAGCGGCCGGCCACCGCGTCGACGTGCGGCGCCATCGCCCCCTCGACGACGGCGGCGAGGTCGGCCGCCGCCCAGGCGCCGCGGATCAGGACGTCGTGGGCGTCGGAGAGCGCCATCAGGCGGCCGTTGAAGGACGCCATGGCCCCGTCCAGGGACGAGGCGCTGCGCAGGGTCTGGGCGGCGATCGCCTGCACCAAGGCCAGGGTGTTCTTCACCCGGTGGGCCATCTCCTGCATCAGCAGCGCCTGCTGCTCCTCGGCCCGGTGGGCGTCGGTCACGTCGCGGGCGACCGCGAGCAGCCGCTCGGGCCCGCCATCGGGTCCCTGGATCGGCGAGACCACCACGTCCCACCAGCGCAGACCCCCCCGGCGGCCGGAGGGCGCACGGAAGCGGCCGGTGCGGCCGGCCCGGGCGGCGGCGAGCGCCACCTCGGCGGCGGTGCGGTCGCCGGGCTCCGGCCAGGACGCGGCCCAGGCGGTGCCGATCACCGCCCCGTCGGGTGTCTCCAGGGCGGCGCGGTCGCCCTCGCTCAGCCACTGCACCGTGCCGTCGAGGGCGAGGACCTGGATCGTGTCGCGGCTCGCCGCCAGCAGCCGGGCGGTGAAGGCCTCGCTCGCCCGGAGACGGGCATTGAGCTCCTCGGCGGTGGCGAGGCGCGCCTCCCACTCGGCGGTGGAGCCGGGAAAACCGCCCGCCGCCGGGACGCGTCTGGCCGGCGTGCGCGCGTCGCGGAGCAGGGCGCGCAGGCGGGCCGTCTCCTCGCGGATCGCGCGCTGGCGCGCGGTCTCCATGCGGGAATCGTGTTCGGCGTCGGTGTCGGGGGCGACCATCGCACCAGCCTCCTGACCGCCCGCCCGGCGCAGAGCGACCGGCAGCCGGATCCCACCGGCCGCGCGTACGGCTCACCCCTCACCGAACCTGGACATCCTCAGTAGATCACGGGACCAGGCTTGGCCGCAATGCTTGCGGGAATTTTTCGACCGGAGATGGTGTCACAACGGCAGGTCCCCCGCCCCAGGGGCACCCGCCACGGCGGGGCGCGATCGCGACGCGACCGCACCCCGGTCCGAGGCCTCAGGCGAGGGCCTGGTCGAGGTCGGCGATCAGGTCGCCCGGATCCTCGATCCCGACGGAGAGGCGCACCACCTCCGGGCCGGCGCCGGCCCGGGTCTTCTGCTCGTCGGTGAGCTGGCGGTGGGTGGTCGAGGCCGGGTGGATCACCAGCGAGCGGGTGTCGCCGATATTGGCCAGATGCGAGAACAGCTTGAGGTTAGACACCAGGGCGATGCCGGCCTCGTAGCCGCCCTTGAGGCCGAAGGTGAACACCGCGCCGGCGCCGTGCGGGCAGTACTTGCGGTGGAGCTGGTGGTAGCGGTCGCTCTCCAGGCCCGGATAGCTCACCCACGCCACCGCCGGGTGGCGGCTCAGGTGCTCGGCCACCGTCTTGGCGTTGTCGGAGTGGCGCTGCATGCGCAGCGGCAGGGTCTCGATGCCGTTGATGATGAGGAACGCGTTGAACGGCGACAGGGCCGGCCCGAGGTCGCGCAGGCCGAGCACCCGCACGGCGATGGCGAAGCCGAAATTCCCGAACGTCTCGGACAGGACCATGCCGGCATATTCCGGCCGCGGCTGCGACAGCATCGGGTAGCGGGCGTCGCCGGCCCAGTTGAAGCTGCCGCCGTCGACGATCAGGCCGCCGATCGAGTTGCCGTGGCCGCCCAGGAACTTGGTGGCCGAGTGGACCACGATGTCGGCGCCGTGCTCGAACGGCCGGATCAGGTACGGCGTCGCCATGGTGTTGTCGACGACGAGCGGGATGTTGTGGCGCTTGGCGACCTGGGCAATCGCCGCGATGTCGGTGATGACGCCGCCCGGATTGGCGATCGACTCGATGAAGATCGCCTTGGTGCGCGGGGTGATCGCCGCCTCGAACGAGGCCGGGTCGTCGGTGTCGGCCCAGACCACGTTCCAGCCGAAGTTCTTGTAGGAGTGGTTGAACTGGTTGATCGAGCCGCCGTAGAGCTTGTTGGCCGCCACGAACTCGTCGCCCGGCTGCATCAGGGCGTGCATCACCAGGAACTCGGCGGCGTGGCCGGATGCCACCGCCACCGCGGCGGTGCCGCCCTCGAGGGCCGCGATGCGCTCCTCCAGCACCGCGTTGGTCGGGTTGGTGATGCGGCTGTAGATGTTGCCGAAGGCCTGCAGCCCGAACAGCGACGCGGCGTGGTCGACGTCGTCGAACACGAACGAGGTGGTCTGGTAGATCGGTGTCGCCCGCGCGCCGGTGGCGGCGTCCGGCGCCGCGCCGGCATGGATCGCGAGGGTGTTGAAGCCGGGCAGGCGGTCGGTCATGGCGTCCTCGGGCGTCGGTCTCGGGGCATCGGTCTTCGCATCGGTCTTGGCGCCGGTCTTTAGCATCGGTCTTGGCGCCGGTCCCGAGCCGACGTGCTTAGGACCCGCGGGCGCCGGGGGTCAAGCGGCCTCGCCCGCCCGTCCGCACAGTAGAGCGGGGATCATCGGCCCGCGGACCTGGCTCTTCCGCCGGCCGGAGAAGCAAAGTCTCCCGGTCTGCGCGAAGTCGCAAGATCGATCTCCGCGCAGTGCAGGACAGGCGGGCGGCGAAACCTCGCCCGCGCGGCTCGCCTCAACGGTAGTGGCGATGGTGGCGGTGACGGCGGTGGTGATGCCGCCGGCCCGGCAGGTCGGTGCGGTAGGCGCGCCGGCCCGGATCGATGCCGAGCACCCCGTTGACGCCGCCGACGGCCCCGCCGACCGCGCCGCCGACGATGCCGCCGATCGGCCCGCCGACCCGGCTGCCCTCCCGGGCGCCGCGGTCGATCCCGCCGGGGATGCCCTGCGCCTCGGCCGCGCCCGCGAGGGCCAGGGTCGAGACGGCGAGGGCGGCGATGAGCCTGAGCTTCATGGGAGGATTCTCCGAGGTCGGGCCGGCGCGATGCCGGCTTGCCTGAGAGGCAACGGTTCAGGCCGCCGAAAGTGGCGGGCCTCCGGCTCGGTTCGCCGGCGTCGTTACCGAGGCGTCATACCGCCGCGCCTTCGAACGGACCCGTTCGGAGGCGCAAGGCAAGCCCGAACGGGCGCCGGCGCTGATGCGCCGGACGCCTTCGCATCGACGTGTCGATGCCAAGGCGCGAGGGTATCACCTGAGCCAACTCGGGATGGCACACTCGCCCGTTCTGCGGAACGCGGGAGGTCGCCACGGGATGGGTGCTGACGAGCGAGCACGAGCCGGCTGCGGTGCACGCCGGTCGTGAGGATCGAGCCGTC
>NZ_LABY01000025.1 GCF_001043975.1 Methylobacterium variabile | reverse complement strand
CGCGGAACTGCAGGAGGGTGACGAGGGCGAGGCGCCAGGGTGCGTAGGCGGGCTGGCCGCGGGTGGGATAGAGGTCAGCGAACGCGGCATCGGCGAAGATGGTGCCGAGGCGGGTGCGTAGGAGCAGGTAGGGGTTGCCGCGTCGGAACGCGGTTTGGGCGACGCGAGCCGTGTCCTCAGGGACAGGCGGGAGCGGGGGCTGCGGCCGGAGCGACATGAGCGATCTCCGAGCGGGACTGCCAGCCTACACCCACCCTTCTGATTGGGAAAACCCGCATCACCCTGAAAGCGCCGTTGACTGACTGGTCGCTCTTTCATATCATCTCTCTATGGCAAGACCGAAGAGCGACTCGAAGCGCAACGAGATCATGGAGGCAGCGATCCGGATCGTTGCCGAGCAGGGACTGCGCGCGTCGACGGCGTCGATCGCGAAGGCCGCGGGCGTCTCCAACGGAGCCCTGTTCATCTATTTCGAGACTAAGGCCGATTTGCTGAACGAGCTCTACGTCGAGCTAAAGTTGCGGATGGCCGCCGCGACCACGGATGGCATCCCAGAGGATGTCGAGCCTCGCGAGCAGTTGCGGCATGTCTGGTACGGAATGCTGCGCTGGGCACGGGAGAAACCGCTGGAGCGCTTGGCGCTGGCGCAGCTCGCCGTGTCGAACGACCTGACGCCCGCCACGCGCGACATAGCGAGCCGACCCTACGCTCAGGTCGTCGCGCTCCTCGACCGCTGCCGCGCCAACGGGGCGATGCGCGACGCCTCCCCGATGTTCGTCGCCTCGCTGGTGATGGCCATGACAGAGGCCACCATCGACGTCATCGCGGCCGATCCGACCGCCGCCGAGCGCCATGCGGCGATCGGGTTCGACGCTCTGTGGCGTTCGATTGACTGAACCAAGAACAAGGATCGGAGACTTCATGTGCAGCGCCGAAACCCAACCCGGCTCGCGTCGAGAGGTGGCCGTCGTCACCGGAGCGTCGAGCGGCATCGGCGCGGCGACGGCGCGCGAGCTCGCTGAGCGGGGCTATCATGTCCTGGCGGGCGTCCGCCGGGAGGAGGACGCCAACGCGCTGCGCACCGCGAACATCGAGCCGATCATTCTCGACATTACGCACGAGTCCGGGATCGCCGCGCTCTCGCAGCGCGTCAGGAACGATCCCGAGCGTCGGCGGCTCGGCGTGTTGGTCAACAATGCCGGCGTGGGGATCAACGCGCCTGTGGAGACGTACGCGCTGCCGGACTGGCGCCGCCTGTTCGAGGTTAACCTGTTCGGCCATGTCGCGGTCATCCAGGCCCTGCTTCCCGCCTTGCTCGAAAGCGGCGGGACGATCGTCAACGTATCGTCGGTGGGCGGCCGGGTGGCGATGGCGGCCTACGGTCCCTACGCATGCACCAAGTTCGCGCTGGAAGCGCTCAGCGACTCGCTGCGCCGCGAAGTCGGTCCGCTCGGGGTGAGGGTCGTCGTGATCGAGCCGGGGGCTGTCAGGACAGAGATGCTCGGACAGGTCGGCGCCCGGGCCGAGAGGGTCATCGACGCCATGACCGCCGTGCAGCAGGGGCGCTACGCGGCGCTGTTGCGGGCGGTGGTGGCGCAGGCCGAAGCCTCGGAAGCGGGCGGGGCCTCGCCCGAGGATGCAGGTCGTACTATCGCCGACGCGATCACCAACGCGCGCCCCCGAACCCGGTACACCGTCGGCCGCTGGAGCGGGGTCTTCGTCGGCTTGACCCGCCTTCTGTCGGACCGGGTACTCGACCGGCTCCTCGCCGCGGGCCTGAAGCCGCACCTCACCAAATCGGCGCACGCCATTAGGGCGGCTGAGCGGCACGAGCGTCCGGCATGACCACGGTCCTTATCGCCGGTGCTACCGGTCTCGTCGGTGGCCTTGCGCTGGAATTAGCGCTCGCTGACAGCCGGATCGACCGCGTGGTCGCCCTGACCCGCCGCCCGGTTGAGCCCCATACCAAGCTGCGAAACGTCGTTGTCGATTTTTCGGACCTCCCTGCCGATGCCGATTGGTGGAACGTGGACGGCGTCATCTGCGCCCTGGGCACGACGCGCGCCCGCACCCCATCGCCGAACGAGTATCTGGCGATCGACCGGGACTATCCGCTCGCCATCGCGCACCTCACGCGTAGCCAAGGCGCGACCCGGTTCGCGCTGGTCTCGTCCCTCGGCGCCGATCCCCGCTCGCGCTTCGCCTATACGCGCAGGAAGGGAGAGCTAGAGAGCAAGCTCGCGGCGCTGGCTTTCCCATCGTTGACAATCGTGCGTCCGAGCGCCCTCGACGGGCAACGCGAAAGCGCGCGGCTCGACGAGCGATTGGCCGTCGCGGTCCTGAAGTCCCTCGCACCCGTCTTGCCGTCTCCCTGGAGGCCGAGCTCGGCGACCGCGATGGCCGGACTTCTCGTCGAAGGGGTCATTGCGGCTCGGCCGGGCATTGCCGTCAAGACGAACGCCGACGTGGGATCGTGCTCGACCTGACGATCCCACGAAGGCAGTTGGTACTAGCTGCCATCATGACTTTCCTGCCGCGACGGCCTGGGGCCGACGCGTTCCTTGGTCGTGGCGATATCGGTGGTCCGTCTTCTAGGTCGCCGGTCGGGCTAGCATCCTGTGGACGGCGAGGCGCCCAGGTTCGCGCCGACCCAATCATCCACGTCCGTGACCGGGACGGAGTGCCGCGCGTTGAACGTCCCGGCCTTGTCCCAGGAATAGCCCCGGCCCATGGCGAAGGCCGCCCGGTACTTGCGCATCATGTTCTTGGGGTCGTTCGCCAGTGCCTCCTTCAGGAAGGGCACGCTCCACTCGGAGCGCCGGAAGGGACGACCGAGACCAGCCTCCAGCTTGTCGGCGACCTCGCCGTAGGTCACTGTGTCGCCGGCCAGGTACACGACCTCGTTGCGGATGGTCGGCTCGAAGAACACGATCTCCGCCGTCAGCTTCCCGATGTCGTCCGGGGTGGTCAGCGTCACGGCCGTGTCGAGGCTGCCGAGCGCGTGGACCTCGGCATTCTCCAGGTCGACGACGCCGAACTCCGGCTCGAACAGATAGCTCATGAACATGCCGGTCGAGATGATCACCCAGTCGGTCTTGTCCTGCGAGCGCAGGAGTTCGCGCACGTCCAACTGCGCGTCGAAGATGTCCTGCGGGCTGCCGCGGCCGATAGCCTCGAAGTCGACGCCGAACTGCCAGGGGAAGTAGCGGGGGATGCCCGCTTGCAACGCCGCCCTGGCGAGCTTCATGGGGGTGTCGATGCCGGCGGCGTAGCCCGCGCAGCCGATGACGGTGTCGTACCGGGCGAATACCCCGGCGAGCTCGTCGATCGAACTCCCCACCAGGTCGCCCGGGACGAGCTCGATGCCGAGGGCCCGTAGCTCGGCGACGTCGCGGCTCTTTTCGGGCGCGTCGGACCCGATGGTGCCGGCGCGCAGGAGCACACTGATCCTGGCCCCATCGATGCCCTTGGCGCGCCGTGCCAGATTGCGCAGGACCGGCATGCCGAGCTCGCCAGCACCCAGCACGAGGATGTTACGGGACTTCACGGCGGGTCTAGCATCACTCATCGTTCTAGCTCGTTCAGCGTTGATCGCCGACACGATCTGGCAGCCCGCAACCGAGAGCGAAAGAACGGTACATGCGTGATACCGCGGTCATGTCGCTGAGCCGGGACGACGTCCTTAGATACTCGCAGACCGTCTGCGATGGCCTCAGGGATGACGATGACGGGGTCCGGCGAGAAGTCTTGGCCCATGCCGGCAACCGCTGGTCGCTCGGCGTCATCCACACGCTGGGGGTGTACGGGCAGCTGCGCCACACGGAGATCGGGCGGCGCATGCACGGTGTCACGCAGCGCATGCTCACGCGCACCCTCCGGCACCTCGAACGTGATGGGCTGGTAGTACGCTACGACTTCGAGGAGATCGTCCCTCATGTCGAGTACGCGCTATCCGACACCGGCCTGGAGCTGCTCGTTCGGATGGTTCCGCTGTGGACATGGGTCGTCGAGAATGCGAACAAGTTTCGAACGGCCAGGGAAGCATTCGACAGAGACTACCCTGGCGAGAAGCCGTAGCCGGGGCGAAAGGCGCAGTGACCGATGCCGCTGCTGCCGTCCGGTACTTTAGCTCTATGCTCCGAAAGCGGACGGACCGAAAACCACCCAACCCGGCCGTGAGCCTCTGCCTCGTCGATAGCTGTCATTCGATGAAGCTGAGCAACAAGGTTTGCGCGATTTCGCGCGCACTCGGGCCCAGCGCCTCGTCCGGCAGTTCGCCCGCCGTCCAGAACGACAGAACCCCACGGAAGGCGAAGGCAAGCTGGCCCGGCAAGGAGCTTAGTGCCTGCGCCCGCCGGGCTTCGAGCAAGCCTTCGCCCTGACCCAATGCTAGCGTCCACAGAGACATGGAGTGGGCGAGCACAGCGCCGGGGGCGGGACCGGCTGTGCCGAGCCAACCCATCACTGCGCGGTTGACGCTCGGCTCCTCCAGCATCACCGCGACCGCCACCTCGACGGCGAGCAGCACGCGCTCGGCAGCGTTCGGCAGCGCGGGCGCCGCATCAAAGCGCATCGTCATCGCATCAATTCGTCGAGCCGAGAGCGCGTGCATGATCGCCGCCTTGCTTCCGAACTGATTGAACGGCGTCGCGAAGCTGACCCCAGCGCCGGCCGCTAGGTCGCGCATCGAAAAGTCGGCCTTGCCCTCGCGCAGCAAGCACTCTGCCGCGTCGATCACGCGCCGCCGCACAGGCTCGCCGCGCTGTCCCTCGATGAGTTTGGTCTTGCTAGGCATCATCGGATATGTATATCATGATATAGATAACCAACACAAGGAGCCAGCCTGTGGCACAGACCTTCCTTATCACCGGCGTCAGCAGTGGCTTGGGCCGAGCCTTCGCAGAGGGCGCATTGGCTGCCGGCCACCACGTCATCGGCACGGTCCGTCGGGCCGCAGACGCCGATGCCTTCGCTGAACTCGCGAGCGATCGAGCCCATCCGCTCGTGCTGGACGTGACGGATTTCGACGCGATCCCCGAGGCCGTGGCACAGGCCGAACGGCAGGCTGGCCCGGTCGACGTACTCGTGAACAATGCCGGCTACGGTCATGAGGGTGTCCTCGAGGAGAGTTCGCTCGACGACATCCAGCGGCAGTTTGCTGCTAACGTGTTCGGACCGGTTGCGATGATAAAGGCGGTGCTGCCGGGCATGCGCGAGCGCCGGCGCGGCCATATCGTCAACGTGACCTCGATGGGTGGCTTCATCACCATGCCGGGGATTGCGTTCTACTGTGGCAGCAAATTCGCTCTAGAGGGCATCTCGGAAGCGTTGGGCAAGGAGGTAGCAGGGTTCGGTATCAAGGTGACAGCTCTCGCGCCGGGCCAGTTTCGCACGGATTGGGCCGGTCGCTCCATGGATCGTACGCCCCGCAGCATCGCCGACTACAACGCCGTTATGGACCCTATTCGCACCGCACGGCAGGCAAAGAGTGGAAACCAGCCCGGTGACCCAGCGAAGGCTGCTCAGGCGCTACTGGCGCTGATCGCCGCTGACAATCCGCCCGTGCGACTGTTCCTAGGAGCCGATGCCCTCGGGCTGGTCGAGCAAAAACTGCACGGGATGAAGACCGAGCTCGCCGCCTGGGATAAGCTCTCACGCTCGACCAGCTTCGAGAACTGATGGGTATGTGTAGCTGACCATTATTGGAGGAGGACAGCGCCTGCGAACTCAAGACAGCGCGATGTCCACCCCCAAAGTCGCAATAGCCAATACGCGGCCGTATAAACGTAAGGATATTTCCTGCCACATGTTCTATATGTGTTCTCACTCCAGGAGAACAGATATGCAAAACGACACTAAATCGGCCCCGCCGCCCGCAACCCCTATGATCTACCGCGCTCACCTGTCCGAGCTGGACGGGTGCTACCTGGATGTGCGCTGCGCCTGCAGCTGCGAGACGGCCTACCGCCTAACCAGGAACCCGCCGAAAGACCGACAGCTCGGGGAAGTCGCCAGTCGCATCGTGTGCCGGCGGTGCCGGCAGCGGCCCGCCACCATTCATCTGCGCGAAGCCTATCCGAACGGCGGCAGAGCCTCGACGGCGTTCAGCTACCAGCTCTTTCCGCCGCAGCTGCAGTGAGGGCGCGTCCATGAGAAGAGGACGGCGTTCGAAACGGTCATTTGGCGAGATGGAGAAGCAAGACCTCCTGAAGGCGGTGGGAGAGTGCCGCGGGGCCTGCACGAAGGCGTCGGGACAAGCGCCGATCGGCGGCGAGGTTTACAAGGCCTGCTCTGGCGTGACGAACGCCATCGACGTGCTGGCCGAAACCCTGACCGGCAGGCGCTCATTTCTGGTCACCGCTGCCCAGTACGCCGAAAGATCCAAGCCGGCAGACTTAACGGCCGGTTGCCTGCCCCCATGGCCGGGCTAGGGTCTAAACCCATTCAAGGTGTTGCGATGATGAGAGGAATGTGACTCCAATCGCCTTCCAGAAGGAGGAGGCAATGGCAGAACTGTTCTGGCTGTCGGACGAGCAATGGCAGGCGATGGTGCCGTTCATGCCCACCAACCAGCCCGGCGCTCGTCGCAAGGACGACCACACCATCCTGTCGGGCATCCTGCACGTCATCAAGTGCGGTTGCCGCTGAAAGGATTGCCGAGCGACTATGGTCCGTCCACGACCGTGTACAACCGCTTCAACAGGTGGTCGCGCCGCGGCTTCTGGACCCGTAGGCTGGAGACCCCGGCCAAGGCTGGCGGGTCGGGCGAAGCCGCCGCTCTCGACGCGACCGACGTCAAGGCTCAGCGCGCCGCCCTTGGTGGAAAGAGGGCCGCGAACAGGCCATGGGCCCCTCGCGGGCGGGTGCGACCACCAAGATCCACATCCTCGCCGATGTGATCGGCCGCCCGGGCGTCATCCACCTCGCCCCCGGCAATGCCAGCGACGTGAAGACTGCACCTGCCGTGCTGGACAAGGCGCCCGGTCGCGTGCGCCGGCTCATCGCCGACAAAGGCGACGACGCCGACTGGCTGCGCCAGGACCTGCGGGAGCAGGGCATCAGCGTGGTCATTCCCGGTACCCGCGCCCGCAAGCGCAAGATCCGCCTCGACAAGCGGCGGTATCGGGATCGCTGGCGGATCGAGGCGGTCTTCTGCCGCCTTAAGGACTTCCGTCGCATCGCCACACGCTACGACAAGCTCGCCCGCAACTTCGCCTCGGCTCTCGCCCTGGCCACCGTCATCGCATTCTGGTGCTGATTGAGTCTCGACCATAGGCTCAGCTTTCTTTTGCCGGCCCGCCGTCATGGACGATGCCCCTCCCCGCAGCCCGTATGTGATCCTGGCGCAGTTCGGGGCCGTCTGCGCCGTCGCGGGGGTCGTCATCGGCGGCTGCCTGGCGCTCTTTTTTGGCAACGATCTGGCGAAAGGCCTGATGTGGTTCGTAATCGAAAATATGCCACTCCGGAAGGAGGTCACCGTCGTCAGACTTCATGACCCGTTGCTGCGGATCCTTGGGCAAGATCCTGGCATGGACGCTTAGGCCGTGATGACCAAGCTCTTTCCAAATACACATTTCACTACCGATCAAGTGCAGGGCAACCGGCCTGTCTACAGCAGGCCGTTCGGTAGGATGTGCGTCACGCTGCGCGACGGATCCTGCGTCCTGATGTACGACTGGGTCACATCCCCCCGCGACGGCACTGCCTACAGGGTTATCTACCGTACAGCGAACGGGTGGGATCAGGGATACATGAGCGGGCCCGGTCTGCAGCATGTCATGAAACATCCCGACTGCCGGGCCCAGCTGGCGGAGGCAAGGACGCCATGAGTGCAGCGCCTGTCGTCCCGACCGACCGTCTTCGCGCCCTGATCAGGGAGGTGGCGCAAGGCCCCTGCCCGGCCGGCTATGCGGGCTATGACTGGTTCCAGCTGTTCGAAGAGGAGGAGGCGGTGTTCGGTATCGGCCTGGACCGCGTGCCGCTCCTTGTGTCCGCCTGGAACGCCTACGAGGCGTTCAAGGGCATGGCCGAGGGTTTGGAATGGGACATGCAGCACCAGGCCGTCCTCGACGCGGTCAAGGCCGCGCGACCGGACCTGGCGGCGGAGTCCTATGGCGAAGACGGATGGATGAAGTTCGCGGTGGTGTTCTCCGCCCTGACGATGCGTGACGCGTGGTGGTGGTGGAACAAGAACCGAGCCTGGCAGGACCGGGCGGGGATCATGGAGTTCAGGGACGGCAGCTAGGCTTACGCTATGGGCGCGCCAGGCAGTCAGGCCGTCACCATCATTTTGCATGTTCCGGCATTTTGCCGTACAATGTGCGTAAGGATGGTGACGCATGAGAGCAAGGAAGGACACAGAGACCGCACGGCTGGAAGCCCGTATTCCGGTGCAGGTCTATGACACGATGCTGCGCGCGGCCGAGCTGCGCGGCATGACGCTGACCGGCTTCGTCATGGCCACGGCAGGCGAAGACGCCAGGCGCGTGGTGGAAGAGGCCGAGATCCTGCGGATGGCGCAGGCGGACCAGGTCCGCTTCGCGGAAGCCCTGATCGACCCGCCCAAGCCCAATGGCCGGCTGAAGCGCGCCGCGCAGCGCCATGCGGCCCTGATCCAGCCGCGGTGACGCAGCCCTTCGTCATCGAGCCCCTGTCCAAGGACCATGACCGGACGGGCTTCAGCTGCGGCCACGAGAAGGTTGACGCCTATTTCCGGCAGGCCGTCTCCCAGGACGTGAAGCGCAAATACGCCACCTGTTTCGTGGCGCGCGAGGTCGCGACCGGCCGGGTGGCCGGCTTCTACACCCTGTCTTCCAGCAACGTGCCGCTCAAGGATGTGCCAGCCGAGCTCGCCAAGAAGCTGCCCCGCTACCCGACCGTGCCTGCTGTCCTGATCGGCTGGATGGGCCGGGACCAGGCTTTCCGCGGCACGGGCATCGGCGAGGCGCTCCTGTTCGACGCCATCCGCACCGTTGCCACCGCGCCGATCGGCACCCACGCCATCTTCGCCGACGCGATCGACGAGCGGGCCGCCGCCTTCTACGCGGCATTCGGCTTCATGCCGCTGCTCGAGCAGCCGCTGCGGCTTTTCCTGCCGGTTGCGACCGGCCTTGCCCTGCTCGACGGCTGAAGCGCTACGAGAATTGCCCGGTAGCCGTTCATGATTATTTTGTAAGAGCAGCGATCATTCGATCATGGGAAGCGCGCAGCTTGATCATGATGTCTTCGATCTCCGCAAATTCGGCACCATTCTTCTCGATCCACTTAAAACGTTCGGCCTGCCATTCGCGAAGTGGGTGCAGTGGAAAGTCGCCGTCGATACGACTGCGATGAAAGCCTCGAGCAGTCGTCGAAACGTATCGACCGAGCTGAAATGCTCGAAGGCGGTTCGCGCCTGCCTTGCGCGCTTCAGCGCGAACCCGCGTTTGAAGCGAACTCATCTGCTCGATGACTGACAGCCCGGCATAATGGTTTCGATCTGAAATTGTTTCGGCATGACCATCAGTCCATAGTACACGGCCATGAGGATACCAAAGCTTGTCCGGCATCTCGTAAAATTCCTGTGGCTTGAGCACGAATTCATCGGGGGAGCCACGGGCCGCGATCTCGAAGGAAGGATCCCCATAACCATCGATCCAGCTGATGGAGAGCGACTGCACCTGCGTATCGTCGATCATGATGCCCTTCGGTCCTTTGAGAGCGTCCAGGATCGCCTTTGCATAGTTATCGAGATCGGCCGTCTGGTCGGTTTCAAGGACCGTCTGCACATCGAGATGAAGGGTGATCTCGAGCTGAATTTCGTTCGCGTATAGCCACTGATTGTTCAGCTGCGCCTGGATCGCTTTGCGAAACTCGCCCCTTTGTGAGGCACCGTTGCCGTAAGGCACCGGCGCGAAGCGGAAATGGTGCCGCCATTCGCCGAACATCGGATTGATGCCGGCCACGGCACCCTGGCGCTCGATGTTCAGCTGATCCTCGAATGTGAACGCTTCCGCCATCTCATCCAGGGCATGGGCCTCATCCATTTTAATCCGCTTGTCGTTCATGTGTGAAGTTCTCCTTGATCGCCCAGGACGTTCATGGCCCTACTGCAGCATAGCCTTGGCGGATATCTAAGCTGAAGTTGTCAAATCGCAACCTGTCAGGAACTCTCAAGGCCGAAGTCAAAACGTTGCAGCTACGATTGTCGACACTCCATAAGCCTCCTGCACGCTGTTTTTTTGTGTTATGAGCGACAGAACATGTGTGCACGGAAGCCAGATGCGCGAAATTCCTCATTGGGAGTTTGACTTCTACGCCCTGTCGCTTCCACGAGGCCACGGCTTCGGGGATGAGCCGCCTGTTGGTGCTTGGGGCAGCGTGGACGAACGAAGCTGCGGCATCGTCACCCGCCGGGTTCATGACGATACATTCGGCATCATCGTCATGCGGCGGCGGCTGGACTCGGTATGGACTGTCGCCCGTCAGGCAACCGGATTTCCGTCAATAGATGCCGCCGTAGCGGCCATGCGGGCCGATCTCGCGGAGGGCCTGCCACTCGAACCGATCCCGCCCGGCGTCATGACGCGACCGCCGTTATTCAAGATTGGAGAGCGTGAACCGGATGAGATGTTCAGATTGCTCGCGACGCCAGCTCGTCGGCCAGGCGGATGGGCCTTGAACCAACTATACCTCGCCTTGCCGAAGCCCGACCGCAACTGGGTTAGCGACTGTCGGACTGGCAATTATCACACGCGCTTGTGGGAAGTTCATCTACTTGCATCGTTTCGCGAACAAGGACTGTTGGTTGAGCAGCCGTTTGAGTCGCCCGATTTTCGGATTGCAAATCGTTTAGGAGGCGAAGCATGGGTCGAAGCTGTGACGGCTAATCCTACCGTACCCTATAATCACGTGAACGCACCCATTGCAGATGTGCCAACAGATCGGCATGAATTATTCTCCGGCTCAGCTGCCTTACGGTTTGCCAAGACAATCGGCAATAAGCTCGCGCGCCGTTATGACCAGCTTCCTCATGTCGCAGGGAAGCCATTTATCATCGCTATAGCAGATTTTCATGCATCCGGTTCTATGATGTGGAGCCGTGGGGCTTTGGCTGCCTATCTTCACGGGGCCGGAGCCACCGTGGCAGAGGTCGACGGCAGATCTCAGGCTGTCCCGCTGCCCGTGAAAACACTGCTTGGGCCATCCCAATTTCCAGCCGGCCTTTTCACCGATGATAGGCATGCCGAACTATCAGCAGTCATTTTCTCGAACGCATGCTCGATAGCGAAGCCGAACCGTGTCGCCATCTCAGGTGGAGGCGCGCCGGAGGGCTATCGCTACACTAGAAGGGGGGAATTATTCGACAGAACGGAAGGCGCCCTTGAAGGTATTCCATTCTGTATGGACATCACCAGTAAGGAATATCGCGAATTATGGCCGCACGGCTATGAGCCATGGACAGCCGAAATAGAAGTATTCCACAACCCCTTCGCACGCTACCCCGTGTCCTTCGAGTTGTTGCCAGAGGCGCAACATTGGTTTCTCGACGGTGGAGAATGGCGTTGCGTCTCCATCTACGAAAAGTCTATCCTGTGGTCACAGACGCTGATCACCGACGTCGATAAGCCGGCGCCGACCTTGGAGGGATGGCTACAGGTGAACGAGCGGCTCCGCAATGAGGCGCGGCGCTTTGATTGAGCTAGCCCTGCGCAGACATTGCTGACGCGTCCATCCACATCGCTCCGATGGCATGGCCGTCCGGATCGCCGAGATCGCGGCCGTACATGAAGCCGTGATCCTCGACCGGATTGATGTCGACGCTGCCGCCATGAGCGCCGGCGGCTTCCGCCATGGCGTCGACCGCTTCGCGGCTGTCGCACGACAGGGCCAGCATAACCTCGCTCGAGTCTTTCGGCGTGATGGGCCGCCTGGTCATTGTTCCCCATTTGGCGTGCGTGAGCAGCATGAAGCTGATCGTGTCGCTCCAGACCATGCAGGTGCCTTCATCGCCGGTGAATTGCGGATTGTTCTTGAAACCGATGGCTTCGTAGAAGGCGATCGACGCCTTGAGATCAGTCACCGGCAGGCTGATGAAGATTGACCTGGTCATTTATGTTCCTCCCCCGTCGTCCTTATTCCTTCACGTAGATCTTCATAGCATGCCCAGGGAAATCCTTGTGCTTCAAATATCCTAGCGGGTGAATGCCGGCGACAGCCGGCAGAGGGGCGGCAATGAGCCCCCTGCTCCTGATGCCTGGGCCGCTACCCCTGCCCTCGACGGGCAGGCTCGACGTCGCCGGCGTCGGGTACGTAGGCGCACCAGGCGCATCGTCCCTTCTGCTCCGCCGACGGCGCATTGCGCTGTGAGCAGACAGGGCAGACGTGAAGGACGATCCGCCCGCCGAGCAGAGAGGCTCGGCCGCGGCCTTTGAAGGTCACGGCCTGGGCGGTCGTGCTGTCTGGTAGCGCTGCCATTTCGATCCGGAACGTATTCATCCTCTGCCAGGCAGCATGCAGGCTTGTCCTGCGTTGAAAGCCAAGCTTGGAGATACGGCGCCCATCGCTCAGTCGATGCGGGCGAGGCGCTCCCCATCTCGCGAATATTGCATACGCTGCGCTGCAACAATTTGGAAGCGATGAAATCGGGCGCAGGCGCATAGCAGAACGCCGGCTCGGGGATAGGACCCTGGCCGGCGCGCTGTCGGAGGAAGAATGTGACCGGGTGGCGCGTTGCAGGAAAGATGCCAGCCTGTGCGCACCCGCGGGTCGGTATCGCTCGGTTTTCCAGGGTTTCCTGGTTCGGGCGTCGCCGGCTGCATGCCGGCCGCGCTCTACTCGGCCGCAAGCGCGCCCTCCCGGAGCCTGTCGTCTCCGCCCATACGGGTGACGATCGCTGACGCGAAGAAAGCGGGGCTGCCGCCCCATCCTGTCAATGACTGGACGGGCTGACGCCCGCGTGCGCCGGGGTATCCCCGGCCTTCGCGAAGGGCTGCAGGCCGGGCGATCCCCCTCCCCGGCTTCGGTCATGATAGTCTTTCCCCCGCTCATTGCCGCTCGGGCTAGCAGGTTTGCATGCGCAAACCTTTTAGCAACAGGAGAAAGAAGATGAGCGTACAACACGAAACGAAATCCATCCCCTTGAACAGGCTGGTTCTGTGGGAGGGAAATGTGCGGAAGACGGCGGCCGATACAGGGCTGGACGAGCTGGCGGCGTCGATCGAGGCGCACGGATTGCTCAACCCCCTGACGGTCGGCGGACAGTTCCGGAAGAAGCACCACGTGATCGCGGGGGGCAGACGCTTGCGGGCGCTGAACGCACTGGCGCAGGCAGGCAGGCTGCCGAAGGACTGGGCGGTGCCCTGTGTCGTGGCGGCGGATGCCGATCACGCCGAACTCTCTCTGGCCGAGAACGTGGTGCGGGTGGCGATGCACCCTGCCGACCAGTTCGAGGCGTGGCGTACACTGGCCGAACAGGGCCATGAGCCGGACCGGATTACGGCCGGGACGCGCGCAAGGATCGAACGCCCGAGGCGAATGCGAGGGCAGGGAGGCGATCTGACGAGTTTCCGGCCAGGAGCACCGCCAATCAGTCAGAGGCCGCCCAAGGGCGCTCCGAGGCGCCGGAAAGGCCAGTTGCGGAACGGGGGCGGCGGGCTGCGAATGGGCCTGGGTTCGACGCCCTCGTCGATCCCAACGTGTTTAGGCGGGGCAATGACGGCCTCGAGCGATAGGTACGGCACTATCAGCTAGCACTACTTTGGCAAGTTGAGGGAACGCATCCCGTTATGGCGGCTTCGCATGCTACGGCGATAGACGTGGGTGATCGCGATGTCGGATGCGGGCGGATGGCGTGACGATCTGGATCGATGGCTGCAGCCGTTCCTGGCTGGTCTGTCACATCCGGCACGCCGGGCGATGTGTCCACTCTACGTGGCCGGGCTCATCGGCCTGGGTGATCGCAAGAGCATCCAGCCGATGGCGGCCCGGGCCGATGGAGTTTCCTACGACCGGCTGCACCACTTCATCGCGGCTGGGATCTGGGATGAGGCTCCGCTGCAGCGGGCGCTGCTCGGCGAGGCTGATCGCCTCGTCGGCGGTGTGGATGCGATCCTGGTCGTCGACGACACCGCGTTGCCGAAGAAGGGCAATCGCTCGGTCGGGGTGGCACCGCAATACGCCACGACGCTGGGCAAGACCGCCAACTGCCAGACGTTGGTGTCGCTGACGTTGGCGCGCGGCGAGGTGCCGATGGCGGTCGGCCTGGCGCTGTTCCTGCCCGAGACCTGGACGAGCGACCTGCACCGGATGACCAGGGCCGGTGTCCCTGAGGACCGGCGCGAAGCCCGCACCAAGCTGGAGATCGCCGTCGCGGAGATCGACCGGGTTCGGGAGGGGGGCGTGCGCTTTGGCTGCGTGCTGGCCGATGCGGGTTATGGGTCCGCCCCGTTCCGGCAGGCCCTGAGCGCGCGTGGTCTGACCTGGGCTGTCGGGATCTCGGGGCGCAGCAAGGTCTATCCGGCCGACGTGACGATGATCTTCCCCGTCGCGGGGCGCGGACGACCGCGCAAGCGTCACGTGCCGGATCAGGTCTCGGTCGCAGCCGAAACGATCCTGGCAGACATGACCGGCCGGGTGGTGACCTGGCGGCACGGCACCAAGGGTCGGCTGCGGGGCCGCTTCTGCGCGCTGCGCGTTCGGATGGCCGATGGTCCGACCCAGCGGATCGGCACAAAAGGCAACCAGCACCTGCCGGGAGACGAGGTCTGGCTGGTGCGCGAGGAGCGCGGCTCGAGCGAGCGCAAATACTACCTCACGAACATCCCCGCCGACGCGACCCTCAAGCAACTGGCCGCAACGATCAAGGCGCGCTGGATCTGCGAGCAGGCGCACCAGCAGATGAAGGAGGAACTCGGCCTCGACCACTTCGAGGGCCGCTCCTGGACCGGACTGCATCGCCACGCGCTGATGACGATGATGGCCTACGCCTTCCTCCAATCCCGGCGCCTCGCAGCGACGGGACGGAAAAAAAAGAATCGCCTGCCCACCGCCCCAGCCCTCGATGCCGGCCATCCGCCAAGCCATCCTGGACCATCTCAGCCGGCCATCGCCGCAGCGATGCCCGCATTGTGATGCCGCCCTCAACAAGCCACCTTAAAAGCAATCTGCCAAAGTAGTGCTAGGCCGTATAGCTTTTAATGGTATACGAGAGTCCTTGGGCCGCTTCCGCTGCGCAGATTGTTGTGACGCTAGTAGGATACCCTTCGGACGAAGCAGATGTTCAGGGGCAGTGAAGGCCTCTAGCCAGTTCATGCTCGCGGGTAAGACTAATCTGGACAGTAAAATATCCACCTTTCCTGTTTGTATCAGATTAGGCGATTTGCTCACCGCGCAATCTTTTCTTCCTTGCCATCGTCTCTCGGTCCGCCCGCTGCGTTTGTGGCTCCCAGCAATTGCCCTGCTGCCGGATCGACGACCCGGGTCCATGACTGTGTCTGACACAGTGCTACCAGCAGGCAACCTCGGACGTTGAGGCGACCCGGGTCCTCGCTCCACATTTCGACATCGTAGGACTTGCCGTTCGAGGCGTTATAGATCTTGCCTAAGAAATGGCCGTCCTCCGTCGAAGACATTCCCATCAATAACTGGTGACCGAGGAGTGGGCGGCTTCTCCGGGAAGGATCTGGATTTTTTACGTCAACAAATGGCTTTCCATCGTCCGAGGCGGTCTTTTGGGCCCAGACAATATACCCGCAGAGTAGCGCTTTGTTTGCGCCGCACCGCTCGGTGCGAATGCGGGCCCGCCCATCTTCGGTCAGCCAGACACCAGTTTCGCTCGCGGCCATTGCCGATGTGAGCGATAGTCCGACGCTGACAAGCGTAACGGACACGCGCAAAGTGTGGTTCATGGAAGCGTCTCACTTGTGAGCTTCTGGGTGCGGCTCATTTGTCTCATGGTGCAGAGACTGTTGCAGCCCGCCTGATCGGCCGAACAACGTCCTGGATCAGTACGATTAAGCCACAGCGCAGCGCCTTGTTCTTCAATCACAGTACTGGCGCTTAGTCAGCCGAGGCGCTCACGTGTCAGAGAAGGTCAGGCACACACGCCTTGAACCCGCTCGCGGCTTCTGCCGCTCTAGCCAGCACTACCGGATCGGATAAGCCCTGGTAGTCGCGACGTGGCGTGTACGGCGCTTCCAGTCGGGCGGCTTCGTCGTCCGTGAGGACAATAGAAAGAGAAGCTACTGCATCATCGATGTGATTAGCTTTAAGGGCGCCGACGATTGGAGCTGCAACGACCGATCGCCGACGGAGCCATGCAAGCCCGATCTGCGCCTGACTGACACCGCGTTCCGCCGCGATGGACGCGACTGCATCCACGATCTCACGGTCGCTCTGGGCCGTCGCCTCGCTCTGCTTGGCGCCCTCCGGCTCCGATTGCGTCCGAGCCGTCGTCTCACCCCACGGTCGCGCCAGGCGACCGCGAGCAAGCGGGCTGTAGATCATCGTCTGCACACCCTCGGCTGCGCACAGCGGCAGCATTTCGCGCTCCTCCTCGCGTGCCAGCAGGTTGTAATTGTTCTGCATCGACACGAAGCGGGTCCAGCCGTTCGATTGCTGGAGGTGGAGCGCCGTCGCGAATTCCCATGCCATCATCGACGATGCGCCAAGATAGCGGACCTTTCCCACCTTGACGAGATCGTGGAGCGTTTCGAGCGTCTCCTCCCACGGCGTCCGCTGGTCACGCCGGTGGATCTGGAAAAGGTCAATATAGTCCGTTCCAAGACGTCGGAGGCTGTGGTCTACCTCTGCCATAATCGCCTTGCGCGACAACCCGCTCCCGTTCGGACCGTTATGCATTGGTGCCGAAACCTTGGTGGCGATCACAACGCTGTCGCGGCTGATGAAGTCCTTGAGCGCGCGTCCCAGCACCTCCTCGCTGTTCCCGCCCGAATAGAGATTGGCAGTGTCAAAGAAGTTGATGCCGGCCTCGAGCGCATAGCGGATCAGCGGGCGGCTGCTCGCCTCATCCAAAGACCAACGAGGATGACCCCGCGTTGGATCGCCGAACCCCATGCACCCGATGCAGATGGGTGAAATCTCAAGACCAGAATGCCCGAGCTTAATGTAATGCATTGTACCATCCCATTGTTTCGCAAGTTGAGAACTCTCCGATTATAACGGAGAGCTCTCCACTTAGTCAAGGGGCGCTCGCGGCATCGGAGGCGGTGTGCCGAACATGGTTGATGCCTTCGATAGGAAAGGGAACCGGGCGAACGGCCATGATCGGCGACCAGCGCGAGTCCCACTCTGCAAGTGATGCCGTCTGGAGGCGAAATGCCAGATCGAGGAAGGCAAGGGAGAGAGCGGCGGTGGCCATCTTCACGTGTCGGTTCAATGTCGGACCGCCTGACAAGGCGCGATCGGTAAAGATGCTGTGCGAGCCACCTTCGAAAACGGCGAGCATCTTTCGTCCGCTCCGGATCGCGTTAAAGACCGCCAATCGATCGGCAACAGGCGAGGTGAAACGGCCTGGTACGTGGATCGTGTCTCTCAGCGCCGTTACATGAAGTGTCGGTATGTCGATCGAGGCCAGCACGGATCGAAGATCCGTTTCCCCGAAGAAGGGCGGCGCGGAAATGACGAGACCTGCTCGGAAGCGCTCATCACGGTACGTGACCGGCTTTCCTTCCCGGACGACCTTAGCACCCGCGACGAGAAGGGTTGTGTTAGCACCGAACGAGTGGCCGGCTGCGACGATCCGTTGCCGATCGATACGGTGCGCAAACGGACTTGTCCTTTCATCGGTGAGGCGATCAAGGGCGAAACGAAGGTCGCGCGCGCGCGCGACTGCTTCCTGCTCCTTCACGGCCTCGTCGACTCGGTCGAGCAAGGTGATTGGATTGCCGAACCAGATGGAACTGTCGCTGCCGGCATGCTGGACATGCAGGCTCGCGTAGCCATGCGCCGACCAGTGGCGACCTAGGTAGCTGTAGCCAGTGCGCGAGCCGCCAAGACCATGCGAGAAGACGATCAGCGGGACCGTCCTTTGTCGCGCCGCACCGGCTGGCCAGTAGAGGCGCGAGGGCACTCGGCGGTCACGAAGAGTATCAACCCAGTCCAGATCGAGTACATCGATGGCCTCGCTAGCGTTCTGACTGGCTATAGCGCGCAACGGACTCGCGGCTATTCCGGCAACAATGATGCCCTGGCCAAATCGCCGCCGAGTGTAACGTCGGCTTTGATGTAAGCCGGACTTGGCCGCCGTTCCATGCACAGCATGTTGATCTGACACGATGCCTCCGTATGAATATGGACACCGGCCCAAGGAAGGGGGAGATCGTCAGCGCTGGCGGCCGCGGACGCGACGCGGGCTTTTGTCGATCCCACGAAGGCCGTGTTGCACGTTCGGTAGTTGCGCGCTATTAAGTGGATACGTCTCCGTTTGAGTAGCGGAGAACTGTCCGATTAGCAAGTGAGCGATGGGCGACGAAGACGACAAGCTGCGCGCCGATGCCCAGGCGAACCGCGATCGCATTTTGGATGTGGCGCGCGAGGCGTTCAAAGCCGATCCGCGTGCGTCACTCAACTCGATCGCAAAGGGAGCCGGCATTGGTCCCGGAACGCTTTATCGACATTTTCCGAGCCGCGAGGCGCTGCTGGCGGGCGTGTACAAGAAGGAGATCGACGCCTTAGTCTCGCTCGTTCCGACGATGCTCGCCGATCGTCCGCCCCTAGATGCTCTACGGCATTGGGCCGAACGTTTTATTGGGTTCGGGGAGCTGAAGCATGGCGTCTTCGATACGCTAGGCGGCGGCCTCACCGCTCAGGACAAACAGGCCGCTTATAAGCCTCTAGCGGGTGCGGTGCGCCAGCTCTTAATGGCCTGCGTAGAAGCAGGGACGATCAAACCAGAGGTCGAGCCCGATGATATCCTCACCCTGCTCGGCCTACTCCTCCGTATACCGGCCTCTCCGGCCGGCAAAGCGCAGTCAAAGCGGATCATTGACCTCATATTTCAAGGCATTATGATTAATAACGGCCCGATTGATTGTTGAATATTTCATTCTTATCCAACAAGGGCGCCGCGTAAACCAGCCAAGTTTTTATCTGAGCTCAGACCGTCCGCTTGGGAGCAGCTTCCCACCTGATCAGCCTGAGTTACAACTTTGTACCAGCGATGGAGGCGAGAACTAGTGCACTGACGCCTTCAAAAGGTACATAGCTCGTTGCGATTTCCGGTGTGTTTGCAGGCGGTTGGCGAGAGCGGGCGTGGTGCGTTCGTCCGCGTTAGTGCACTAGGTGCTCGAGCGAACTCGAGGGACGCCCTGCGAGGAACATCAGGACGGAGGCCGCCTGCCGTGCGCGGTGGACTGATTTGCTTCCGCACCCGGCATCGTCGCAACCTGCCATTCGACCGTGTCGAGGAACACGCGCGTCTTGAGCGGCAGGTGACGGGCGCTGGGGTAGAGCGCGACAACCGGTGCTTCGCCGCTATCCCAGTCCGGCAGCACCCGCTCGAGTCGGCCGGCGACGAGGTCCGCCGCGACGTCGACCTCGGACTTCAGCATGATGCCGAGCCCGGCCAAGCCCCAGCTGTGGACCGCGTCGCCGTCGTCGACGCGCAGGCGCGCGATCGCCGCGAGGCTCGCCATCGCACCGTCCGGTCCCCTGAGCCGCCAGGGTGCCGTCGCCGTTCCGTAGCGCAGGAACGCGTGGCCGGCGGCGGCCTCCGGCGTGGACGGCCGACCCGCCGCGTCGAGGTAGGCCGGTGCTGCCACCAGAATTCGGCGGTTGTCGGCGAGCTTGCGCATCATGGCCGTGCTGTCGGCTAACCCGCCGATGCGGATCGCGACGTCGAGCCCCTCGCCGACGAGGTCGACCACCCGGTCGTCGAGATCGAGCGAGATCGCGAGGCGTGGGTAGCGTTGGGCGAGGGTGCCCGCTGCCGGCACGACGCAGCGGCGCCCGAAGGCGATAGGCGCGCTCACCCGCAGGGTGCCGGCCGGGC
>NZ_LABY01000249.1 GCF_001043975.1 Methylobacterium variabile | reverse complement strand
CTGGCGCTGCCAGTTTTTTGCGACGGTCGTATAGACGAGCGTTATTCTCTGTTTTTTTTTTTAGATGTGTAGAAGAGACAGGTTGGGAGGCGCAAGGCAAGCCCGAACGGGCGCCGGCGCTGATGCCCCGGACGCCTTCGCATCGACGTGTCGATGCGAAGGCGCGAGGGTATTATTCGCTTGGTGTGCCCCGTCGAACGAGGCCGTTCGACGGCGCGGCGCCGGATGACAGGGGAGGGTGTCAATGCCGTTCCGAGAGGGGAGCAGGCTCCGACGCAAGAAAGCCCAGCGTCATCGCCGGATCTCTCGCGTCGGGGCGTGTTGATCGGCCCGGCCGACGAGACGCTGTCGAGCAGCATCGTTGGACGTCGGCACTCGGGCGAGAGAGGGTGGTGGCGCAGGCAGCCGCGGGAACCGGCAGCCTTGCGGGACATGAGATCCGACGGCGTACCGTCGGCGCGGGCCGGGGCACCCGGCGCCGGCGGCTCAGTGGATCGACTGGTCGGGCTTACGCTCGCCTTGGGCGAGGGACGCCTCGTAGATCTCGGCCTGTGCCCGGGTCAGGCCGCTGACGAGCACGTGCGCGCCGCGGTAGACCGTGTAGGTGCCGTCCTGCGTGGGCTTGACGCGAATGAGCTGGGACATGCGCTGGCTCCCTTGCGCGAATCACGACTGATTTTCTTGGATTTGAACGTGACGTTAACAACTCGGTGGAGGCGCGCAAGAGGGACGACCGCGAAACCGCCGGGTTCTCGACACGATCATGACCAAAGTACAGCCGGTCGAGGACGGTGCTGCGCCGTGTCCTCGCACGGGCGGCAACGCGCCCGCCCGCTCCGGGGTCCGGCATTGCCGGCTCAGGATCACCCGGATTATCGCTGCGGCTCAGGGAGCTTCAGGTTCGCGCCGGATCAGGACGGCGCGCGGGCGGTCGCGACCTGGACGGAGGGAGCGGTGGACGGCGCCTTGCCGGTCAGGGTCCACCAGCCGACGGCGGAGTGAATCGCCAGGGTGAGGCCGAGCAGGGCCAGCATCGAGGCGGCGTAGCGGGTCATGCTCGGCTCCGCGGGCGCCGGCGACGGCTCGCGCCGCGGGGCCGGGGCGCAGTCGAGAGGCTCTGGCTCCAGCGGGAGGAGCGAGACGTAGATGCTGGCGGGCTGGCTGGCTGGCCGGTGGAAGGGTCCAATGCTGAACATCGGCGTCTCCTGTCGAGGCCCCTGCGACGGAGGGCTATCGGAACCGCCCAAAGTTAACAGCTGCTGAACAAGACGCTAGCCCCGATCACGAAACCGTGAAGATCCCCGCCCGTACAGCACTCGTTCAGGATGCTGGCACTCCCGCTCGGGCTCAAGGCCGCCTTTCGAACAGGTCCGGCCGCCGCAGGCGCAGGGACTGGACGAGGCAGAGCGTCTTCATGTCGGCGACCTCGCCCCGGTCGGCCGCCGCCGCCAGCTCCGCGAGGGCGACCTCCACGACCTCGATGCTCTCGTTCTCCTCCGCCAGTCCGCCGCCCGCGCCCGCACGGTCGGCCGCCCGGTACGGAGCGAGGAAGAGGTCCATCCGCTCGGTCGAGAGGCCCGGCATCGACCACACCCGGCCGACGGGATCGAGGTCCGTGAGGCGCAGGCCGACCTCCTCGTAGGCCTCGCGCCGGGCGCAGGTCGCCGGGTCGTCCTCCTCGCGCAGGCCGGCCGGGACCTCCAGCACCGACGGCGTCCCGTCGACGAAGCAGGGCGGCGTGCGGAACTGCCGCACCAGGAGGGCGACGCGGCGCTCGGGATCGAAGGGCAGCACCGCCACGGCGGGTCCGTGATCCTCGACCTCGCGGCTGATGCGGCGCCCGTCCGGCATCCGCACCTCCGCGACGAGGTAGCGCGCCCAGCCCTCGTGCACCGCGCGGGTGCCCTCGATGCGCGGCACGTCCTCGTCGGGGATCTCACGGCTCATGCGGCACTCTCCTCGTCGTGATCCTGGTCATCCCCGCCGCGCTTGGCGCCGCGACGGATCTCGAAGGTCAGGACGCCGTCGTCCTTGAGCACCCGGTCGAGGTGGTCGCCGCTCTCGCGCAGCAGGTTGGGAATGTCGATGGCGGCCATCGGGTCGGTGCAGCGCACCGCCAGGCTCTCGCCGGGTTCGAGGCCGCGCAGGGCCTTCCGGGTCCGCAGGACCGGCAGGGGGCATTTGAGCCCGCGCAGGTCGAGGTCGTGCCGTTGCATGGTCGCTCGAATGGGCCGCACTGGTCGCCGACCGGTTGAGCACATCCGGCGCGAACGAGAAAGCCCGGCGCGGGGGCATCCCGCGCCGGGCTCTCGTCACCCTCGAGGGTGGGAAGTCTCAGTAGCCGTAGCCGTAGTAGCCGCCGTAGGCCGGGTAGCCGTAGCCGTACCCATAGCCGCCGACCGGGGCGTAGCCGTAGCTGCCGTAGCCATAGGCCGGGTAGCCGTAGCCATAGCCGTAGGCCGGGGCGGAGCTGGCCGCGATGGCGCCGCCGATGATGCCCAGTGCCGCACCGGCCGCGAGGGCGCCGCCGGCGCCGATGCCGCGGCGATAGCCGTAGCCGCGATAGCCCCGGTAGCCGTAGCCACCGTAGTAGCCGCCGCGCCAGCGCACCTGGTCGACGGTCGCGGCACCCGCTCCGCCCACCGCCGCCGAGGTTGCCGCCGGGAGCGGAGCAGCCTGGGCGCCGACGGTGCCGGCGGTCAGGGCGGCGGCGGCGCCGGCCGCGAGGGCGAGGGTGGTGATGCGCGACATGTGATGTCTCCGATCTGTGAGGAATGTGCCCCGATGGCCTCAAGAACGGTCAAGGAGCGGGATCTGTTCCAAGATTCCGACCCCGGTGACGGGCCGTCACTCCGGGTCGGCCGGGCTTGCCCGTACCGTCATCTGGCCGCGTCCGCCGGTCGCAGCCGGCTCGACTGCCGCTACCGGCCGCGTTCGTCCGGATAAGCTTGGGCACGGCGCGCGGCGACCGCCCGGCGGCGGCCGCGATGGCGCGAAATCGCCCGCGCAGGCCCTCAGAAGGCGCAGGCGCCGAAGGCCGGATCGACCGAGCCGTTCCAGGGCCCGTCGTAGAGCGCGAGCAGATCCTCGGCGCGGGTGCGCCCGGCCGCGATGGCCTGGAGCGGCGCGAGGTAGAGCGTCTCGTCGCGGCCCTGCGGGTCGAGGCGGGCGCGGGCCCGCAGCCCCGCCTCCGCGAGGTCCAGGGCGTCGCGGGCGAGGTCCCGCAGGCGCCGCGATCCGGCCGGGGCGTCGAGCCCGAGCCGCGGCACCTCGTCCCGCATCGCCTGGCGCTCCGCCGCGGTGAAGTCGCGCACCAGCTGCCAGGCGCCGTCGAGGGCGCCCGCATCGTAGAGCAGCCCGGTCCAGAACGCGGCCTGCGCGGCGATCATGTTGGCGTCGCCGACATCGGCGCCGCGCATCTCGAGGAAGCGCTTCAGGCGCACCTCCGGGAAGGCGGTCGAGGCGTGGTTGGCCCAGTCGGAGACGGTGGCGCGCTCGCCCGGGAGGGCGGACAGGCGCCCCTCCATCAGGTCGCGGAACGACGCGCCGCTGACGTCGTGGTAGGTCTCGCCGCGCTTCACGAAGTACATCGGCACGTCGAGGAGCCAGTCGGCATAGGCCTCGTAGCCGAAACCGTCGTCGAACGCGAAGGCGAGCATCCCGGTGCGGTTGGGATCGGTGTGGCGCCAGATCTCGGAGCGCCGGGACAGGAAGCCGTTCGGCTTGCCGTCGGTGAAGGGCGAGTTGGCGAAGAGCGCGGTCGCGACCGGCTGCAGGCCTAAGCCGACCCGCATCTTCGTCACCATGTCGGCCTCGGACGCGAAGTCGAGGTTCACCTGCACGGTGGCGGTGCGCAGCATCATGTCGAGGCCGAGCGAGCCGACCTTGGGCATGTAGCCCTTCATGATGCGGTAGCGGCTCTTCGGCATCACCGGGGTCTCACCCCGGGTCCATTTCGGGCTCATGCCGAGGGTGAGGAAGCCGATGCCGAGGGGGTCGGCCGCCTGGCGCACCGCGTCGAGGTGGACGCTCAGCTCGTGGGCGGTGGCGTGGACGTCCGCCAGCGGCGCGCCCGAGAGCTCGAACTGGCCGCCGGGCTCGAGCGAGATCGCGCCTCCGCCCTCGACCGCCGAGAGGCCGATCACCCGCCCCGCATCCTCGATCGTCTCCCATCCGGTGACGGCGCGCAGGCCCTCGAGCAGGGCGGCGATGCCGTGCTCGCCCTCGTAGGGCACCGGCGCATGGTCGGCGCGGTAGAACGGGACCTTCTCGTGCTCGGTACCGATGGCGAAGGCGTCGTGCGGCTTCTCGCCAGCTGCGAACCACTCGATCAGCTCGGACCGCGCGCTGAGCGGGGTCGCGTCGGACACGTCGCGCGCCATGCGCCACCTCGTGCTTGGAAGAACGAAAACGATGACTCCCGGCGGGCCGGCGGGCCCACCGTCAAGGTTGCGCCTAAATAGGCCGCGGACGACCGAGCCGCAACGCGCCCGCGCCAGACCCCCCGGGACCCACCCGTCCCGGCCGGCGGCGGACCCGTCAACCAACCGTTCACCACCTTGCCCGGATCCGGCCGGCTCCCCTTTGACTCAGAACAAAACAGGAACAAACATCGGCCTGTCGAAAGGGGACAGACCATGAACATACGCAAGATCCTCCTCGCTGTCACGGAGGTCGCTTCGATGGGCCTGCTCACCGGCGCCGTCGTCCTGTGGGCGGTGGCACTCTCGCCGATGCACTGACCGGCCGGCGTTGCCGTGCGGCCACGTCCAGGATCGTTCCGCCGATTTGGCGGTGAATCCCCAGCGATTTTCGGCCCGGTGAGGCGCTCCGGGTCGTGACTCTCCGGGCTTGGCCGGGAATCCTGCCTCGCTCCAATCGGAGCGAGAGTCGCCTTGCAGATCCTGAAGCCCGTCGGCTACGTCCACCTGCACGTCCACTCCTCCTACTCCCTGCTCGAGGGCGCGCTGAAGATCGGCGACCTCGTGAAGGCCGCGGGCGCCGACCGGCAGCCGGCCCTGGCGCTCACCGACACCAACAACCTGTTCGGCGCGCTCGAATTCTCCGAGAAGGCGGCGGGCTCGGGGATCCAGCCGATCGCCGGGATGCAGCTCAGCGTCGCGTTCGAGGCTCCGGAAGCGGGCGGAAAGCTCAACGCCGCGCACCCGCATGTCGTGCTGCTGGCCAAGGATGAGACCGGCTACGGCCACCTCCTGCGCCTGGCGAGCCGGGCCTATTTCGATAACGAGATCGGCGAGGTGCCGCGGGTCTCCGCGCAGGCGCTCGCCGAGTGCTCCGCGGGGCTGATCGCGCTCACCGGCGGCATGGGCGGGCCGATCGATTCGGGCTTGCGCGCCGGCCGGTCCGAGCTGGCACTGGCCCGCCTCGAGACCCTGAAGGCCGCCTTCGGCGAGGACCGTCTCTACGTCGAGGTGCAGCGCCACGGCCTGCCCGACGAGCGCATGGTCGAGGGCGAGCTGATCCGCCTCGCCGACCGGCACGGCCTCTCGCTGGTGGCGACGAACGAGCCCTACTTCGCCAAGCCCGACGATTACGAGGCCCACGACGCGCTGCTCGCCATCGCGGAGGGGCGCCTCGTCTCGGACGACAAGCGCCGGCGCCTGACCCCGCGCCATGCCTTCAAGACCCGGGCCGAGATGGCCGACCTGTTCCGCGACCTGCCCGATGCGCTTCAGGCAACGGTCGAGATCGCGATGCGCTGCGCCTGCCGGGCGCGCACCCGTAAACCCATCCTCCCCAGCTTCGGCGCTCCCAGCCTGACGACGCCGGCGCAAGGGACGCCGGAGGGCGCCGCCGCGCAGGCGCTGGCCGCCGCCGCGACGACCGCGGTGGCGAAGGAGATCGCCCCCGACGAGGCGGCGGAGCTGCGCCGGCAGGCGGAGGCAGGCCTGACCGAGCGCCTGCGCCAGCACGGCCCGGCCGAGGGGCTGACGGAAAAAGATTACCGCGACCGGCTCGAATACGAGATCGGCGTCATCACCAACATGAAGTTCCCGGGCTACTTCCTGATCGTCTCGGACTTCATCAAGTGGGCCAAGGAGCACGACATCCCGGTCGGGCCGGGCCGCGGCTCGGGTGCCGGCTCGCTGGTGGCGTGGTCGCTCCTCATCACCGACCTCGACCCGATCCGCTTCGGCCTGCTGTTCGAGCGCTTCCTCAACCCCGAGCGCGTCTCGATGCCGGATTTCGACATCGACTTCTGCGTCGAGGGCCGCGAGCGGGTGATCCGCTACGTGCAGGAGCGCTACGGCGAGGGCCAGGTCGGGCAGATCATCACCTTCGGTACGCTGCTCGCCCGCGGCGTGCTGCGCGACGTCGGCCGGGTGCTGGAGATGCCCTACGGCCAGGTCGACAAGCTGACGAAGCTGGTGCCGCAGAACCCGGCCAACCCCGTGACGCTCGCCCAGGCGATCGAGGGCGAGCCGAAGCTCCAGAGCGCGATCGAGGAGGAGCCGGTCGTCGCCCGGCTGATGACGATCGCCAAGAAGCTCGAAGGCCTGCACCGCCACGCCTCGACCCACGCCGCCGGCGTGGTGATCGGCGACCGGCCGCTCGAAGAGCTGGTGCCGCTCTACCGCGATCCGAAGACCGGGATGCGGGTGACCCAGTTCAACATGAAGTGGGTCGAGCAGGCGGGCCTGGTGAAGTTCGACTTCCTCGGCCTCAAGACCCTGACGGTGCTGCGCGCCGCGACCGACCTGTTGAGGCTGCGCGGCATCGAGGTCGACCTGCCCTCGCTGCCGATCGACGACGAGCGCACCTACGAGCGCCTGCGCAAGGGCGAGACGGTCGGCGTGTTCCAGGTGGAATCGGCGGGCATGCGCAAGGCGCTGGTCGAGATGTGCGCCGACCGATTCGAGGACATCATCGCGCTGGTGGCGCTCTACCGCCCGGGCCCGATGGCCAACATCCCGGTCTATTGCGAGCGCAAGCTCGGCCGCGACGCCGGCAACGAGAAGAACTGGTACCCGCACGAGAAGCTGGAGCCGATCCTCGCCGAGACCTTCGGCATCATCGTCTACCAGGAACAGGTGATGGAGGTGGCCAAGGTCCTCGCCGGCTACTCGCTCGGCGACGCCGACCTCCTGCGCCGCGCCATGGGCAAGAAGATCAAGGCGGAGATGGACGCCCAGCGCGACCGCTTCGTGAAGGGCGCGGTCGAGCGCGGCCTCGACAAGGCCAAGGCCAACGAGATCTTCGACTTGCTCGCCAAGTTCGCAGATTACGGCTTCAACAAGTCGCACGCCGCGGCCTACGCGCTGATCACCTACCAGACCGCCTACCTGAAGGCGAACTATCCGGTCGAGTTCATGGCCGCCTCGATGTCGCTCGACATCGACAACACCGACAAGCTCGCCGAGCTGCGCCAGGACGCGCAGCGCCTGAACATCAAGGTCGAGCCGCCGAACGTGAACCGCTCCGGCGTCACCTTCGAGGTGCATGACGGCGCGATCCGCTACGCGCTCGCCGCGATCAAGGGCGTCGGCCGCTCCGCCGTCGAGGCGATCGTGCAGGCCCGCGGCGACCAGGTTCTCGAGGGTGCGCTTGTTGACGAGCTTCGGGTTGAGGCGCCGGGCGAAGTCGCCGAGGTCGCGGAAGGGTTTGTCGCCGCGGGCCTGCACGATCGCCTCGACGGCGG
>NZ_LABY01000248.1 GCF_001043975.1 Methylobacterium variabile | reverse complement strand
GCCGCCGCCGTGCTCTACGCCCGCGACGCCCGCGGCGGCCGCATCGAGCCCTCGCGCCTGTCGCGCTTCATCACCCCGAAGCTCGACCTGCCCGGCGCCGACGCGGTGCTGACCCGGCTCACCCCGGCTGGCAGCAGCGCCGGCGGCCTGCTCCAGGCCTACAATCCGGCCCAGCCCGGCTACCTCGCCCTCAAGGCGAAGCTCGCCGCCCTGCGGGCGCAGCAGCCGAACCGCGCCGTGCCGATGGTGCGCCTGCCCAAGGGCCCGGCGCTCAAGACCGGCATGCGCGACCCCCGGGTGCCGCTGATCCGCGCCCGTTTCGGGCTCGGCGGCGCCCAGGACGCCACCGCCTACGACGAGCGCGTGGCGACGGCGGTCGCGAGCTTCCAGCGCGAGCGCGGCCTGAAGGCCAGTGGCGTCCTCGATCCCGCCACCGTGGCGGCCCTCGCCGGAGCCGCGCCCGGCAAGCAGGAGGCCGACCTCCTCGCCAACATGGAGCGCTGGCGCTGGCTGCCGGCGGAGCTCGGCCGCACCCACGTCTTCGTCAACGTCCCGGAGTACAAGGTCCGGGTGATGCGCGACGGCCGCGTCCTCGACGAGGCCCGGGTGATCGTCGGCAAGCCCGAATCCCCGACGCCGATCTTTTCCGGCGAGATGACCTACGCGGTGGTCAACCCGTCCTGGACGGTGCCGCCCTCGATCCTGAAGAGCCAGTTCCTGCCCGGCCTCGCCCGCGACCCGAACTACGCGGCGCGGCTCGGCTACCAGGTGGTGCGGCGCGGCAACGGCATCGCCATCCGGCAGCCGCCGGGCGAGCGCAACGCCCTCGGCTTCATCAAGTTCATGTTCCCCAACGACCACGCGGTCTACCTGCACGACACGCCGAACCGCAGCCTGTTCTCCCGCTCGGAGCGGGCGCTGAGCCACGGCTGCGTCCGCGTCGACGATCCGTTCCGCTTCGCGCAGGTCGTGCTCGGCCCGAACTGGCCGACGGAGCGCCTGAAGAAGCTGATCGGCAAGGGCGAGCGCACCGTGATGCTGCCGGAGAAGCTGCCGGTCCACCTCGCCTACTTCACCCTGGAGGCGGACGGATCCGGGACCTTGCGCAGCCTGCCGGACCTCTACGGCATCAACGCCCGGGTGAAGGTGGCGCTCGGGCTCTCGACCGAGGCGCTGCCCCCCGAGGCCGGCCAGAAGCCGAAGGTCGCGAGCCCGCGGCCGGCGGGCGCGGCCCCGCACCACCGCAACCTCGCTCAAGGCGCCCCTCACGGCGCACCCCGCCCGGCCCCGCGCCGGCCGGTGGCCGCGGCGACCGAGCCCGCCGAGCCGGTCGCGGTGCAGCCGGCGCCGGACTATTTCGGCGAGACCGGCGCCATCCGGCGCGGCTGGTGGTAGATGGGCCGTCGTCGCCCGGAACCGGCTGAGGGCGGCTGAGACGGAGCCGGCGGCCAGAGGGCGGTGACCTCCGGTCCCGCTCCCCGAGCGTCGCCGGGCCGAGGACCCGGACGGTCCTCCGGCTCATCCGGATGCCACCGCCTCACAGGTCCGCCGTCGCAGGCGCGGCCCGGGCGGCAGGCGGGGGAAGGTCGCCATGACGGGTCCGGCCATCGCGCCCGAACCGGTCATCGACGACGACACCGTCATGTCCCGCCCGAGCGTCTCGATCCTGCCGGATGATGGCGTCGAGATCACGATCGGAGGCCGGCCGAGATGGGGCAATGCGCCGGAAGGCCTTGGATGCGCTGCGCCCCGCCATGGCATCAAAAAGCCTGGTGCTCGCCCTCGACGACCTCGACGACACGACCGAAGCCGCGGAGATCATCGACGCCTATTTCGGCGAGTGACCTCGCGTTCTGAACCGATCACCCTGCCACTCGAAGAGTCGATGAAGGCGGGAGATGGAGCGTCCGGCCGCCGGTGCGCGAACGCCGTTTCTCCGTCAGGCGCCTGGCTGCCTGCAATGTGCGATCGATACCCTCGCGCCTTCGCATCGACACGTCGATGCGAAGGCGTCCGGCGCATCAGCGCCGGCGCCCGTTCGGGCTTGCCTTGCGCCTCCGAACGGGTCCGTTCGAAGACGCGGCGGTCTAATACCGTCGCGCCTCCGGCGCGATGTGCTGGGTCCGTCGCCGACGGCCGGGTGACGCCCTCGGGCTCGGCGCCTCGCCGTGAGGCGCCGAGTTCCCGGTCCTCAGCCCTGCTGCCGCTCGGCGCGCGGGCGCCACGGCGCCAT
>NZ_LABY01000247.1 GCF_001043975.1 Methylobacterium variabile | reverse complement strand
CCCCCGCCCGGGGGCCCCCCCCCCCCGCCCCCCCAACCCCCCCCCCCCCCGCGGCGCGCTCTCGCGTTCCCCCCCAGAACCCCCCCCCCCCGGCCCGCCGACCTCCCCCCCCCCCCGGTGCCCTCCCCCGCCACGGGCGGCTTTTTCCCCCCCACAACAAGACCCCCCCCGCCCCCGCCGGTCGGCCTCGGCGGGCTCAACCGCATCGTGTTCCGGGCCCGCCTCGCCCGGGGCGCAGGGCTCCCCCTCGGGGCGATCGCCGGGATCGACCGCAGCAACGCCGCCGCGACGATCGGCGCGGGAGCGGACGGGATCGCGCTGATCTCGGCCCTGTTCGGCACCGGCCGCGACGTCGAGGCGCGGGCGCGCGACCTGCGCGCGGTGGTCGACGGCGCCCTGGCGGCGAGGGGCTCCGCATGATCGGGCCTCGCGCGGTCGGAGACCGGGCATGATCGCCGTCACGATCGCGGGCTCGGACTCGGGCGGCGGCGCGGGCATCCAGGCCGACCTCAAGACCTTCTCGGCGCTCGGCGTCTACGGCGCCAGCGTGCTGACCGCCCTGACCGCCCAGAACACCAGGGGCGTGCAGGCGATCCACGACGTCCCGCCGGACTTCGTCGCCCGCCAGATCGAGAGCGTCTTCTCCGATCTCGCCGTCGCGGCGGTGAAGATCGGGATGCTCGCCCGCGCCCCGGTGATCGCCGCGGTGGCCGAGGGGCTCGCCCGCCACGCCCCCGGCCTGCCCGTGGTGCTCGATCCCGTCATGGTGGCGACGAGCGGCGACCGGCTGCTCGCCGACGACGCCGTCGAGGCCCTGCGCCGCGACCTCCTGCCCCGCGCCGCGGTGCTGACCCCGAATCTGCCCGAGGCGGCAGCGCTGCTGGGGGAGGGAACTGCTGCGGACGAGGCCGCGATGCTGGATCAGGGCCGGCGCCTCCTCGCCCTGGGACCCCGGGCGGTGCTGATGAAGGGCGGCCACGCCAGCGGCCCCGAGAGCGTCGACCTCCTGGTCGGCCCTGGCGATTCCGTCCTTCGCCTCGCCGGCCCGCGGATCGAGACCCGCAACACCCACGGCACCGGCTGCACCCTGTCGGCGGCGATCGCCGCCGGGCTCGCCCGCGGCCTTCCCCTGCCGGAGGCCGTCGAGGGAGCCAAGGCCTACCTGAGCGCGGCGCTTGCCGCCTCCGGGCAGCTCCGGGTCGGGCACGGCAACGGCCCGGTCCACCACTTCCATGGCTGGTGGCGCTGACCTCGGAATCCCGCCGGAATCGGCCCGCGCGGCCGCATGAACCCTTGCGCACCCCTCGCGATTGCGTTTGATGGAGCGTACGGGCGTTCGGAATGCGGAACGCTGCGCAGTGATCCAGCGGGGTTCAAGGGCGGGCGATGGGTGTCGAGCGGGGGCGGGAACGCACCAAGGACCTGGTGAGCGGGGCGCAGGTGCTGTCGGGGCAGCTCGGCAAGACCATTCAGCGCCTGCGCAAGGCCTACAACCTGTCGCTCTCTGAGCTGGCCGAGCAGTCGGGCGTCGCGAAGTCGATCATCAGCCAGATCGAGCGCAACGAGACCAATCCGACGCTGGCGACGATCTGGCGCCTGAGCCAGGCCCTCGACGTCTCGATCGAGCGGGTGCTCGCCACCGGCGACGAGGAACCGTTCATCGAGAAGTCGTCCCGGGCCGACACGCCGATCCTGGTCTCCGACGACGGCCGGATGCGACTGGCGATCATCGGCTGGATCAAGACCGTCGAGTGGCTGCAATGGTACGACCTCTCCGCCGATCCTGGCGGTGTGCTCGATTCCGACGCCCACCAGCGCGGCTCGGTCGAGTGCCTGTCGGTCACCGAGGGCGAGTTCGAGGTCGACGTGGCCGGCGCGGTGCAGCGGGCCCGGGCCGGCGAGACCCTGCGCTACCGCTGCGACCGGCCGCACACCGTGCGCTGCATCGGCGAGGGGACCGGCCGCGCCATGATGGTGGTGATCATGAAGGCGGCGGTGATGGAGTGAGGGCCTGAGGCCTCAGGCGGCCCGGTCCATCGTGACGTCGACATGGACCGTGTCGAACGGGAAGCTGATCCGGTCTCCGGCGCAGGCATAACGACATCGGTCTGAACCTCGCCGGCCTCTGCGCCTGTCAGGCCGGCACGGGTTTAGGCCTGAGAGCGGCTCCCGTCCGGAACCAGGGCCGCAAGCCGTTCCCGGCGCCGCGGTGCGCCATCACGGTCCAGAGCAGCTCGTCACCGGGCATCGACAGGGCGATCCGCGACGCGGCCCGTCCCCCGCCGCTCCTTCGCCGTCACCCCCCGGCGTTGATCCACCGCACGATGTCGGCGAGCACCAGCGACAGCGCCCGATCGAGGCCGTTCGCCGCGACCGGCGCACTCACCGCCCCGACCGGCACCCGGGCCTGGAACACCTTGGCGGCCAGGACCGTGCCGGTGCCCTCCTGAACCAGCTTGGCCGAGAGGTCGACCACGGCCTCGCGGCTGCCGGCGTTGATGTCGAAGGCGCGGATGTCGGTGATCAGCACCGTGTCGGCCGCGACCTTGTCGCCGGGCCGGCTCACCGACTTCAGCCGGTTGGCGTTCTCGAGGCTCTGGATCAGGCGGGTCTGGATCAGACGGGGCAGCCGGTCGGCCCACTGGCCGCCGCCGAGATAAGACACGGCGCCGCCGGGCTCGCGCACGATGATCCGGTCGGCCTCGAAGGGCTGAAGCCCGGCCGGCTCCGTCACCACGATCGAGCGCCGGGCCGCGCCGCTGCGGGCCGCCCCCGGCAGCGCGGTGAGGTCGAAGGTCGTCGGCACGGCGCCGCCGCAGGCGCCGACGAGCAGGCCTAAGCCAGCGGCGAGGATCGGGCCGGACCGGCGGGCGGAGCGCGGGAGGGAGGCCTTGAGGAGCATGGCGGCAGGATGACCGGGAGCGGGCGCTCGGGGAGACTGGGCCGGGCGGAGCCCGGAAGCTTGACCAGATAGGATGGGACAACGCGCTGGCGCGCGGTCTGACGCAACCGCGCCGGAGCCGCACTGCAACATGATCAGCGACCGTTGTATTCGGGCAACGACGGCTTGCCGCCGAAGATCACCTGGGACGGGTCGCGCTCGATGTTGCGCACGGCGCTGTTCAGGCTGTTGAGGGTGCGCTGGCCGTCGGTCGAGAGGGTCTGCACCTCGCGCCGGCCGGCGCCGCTGAGGCGGCTGACGCTCTGGGCCAGGGTGGCGGTGCGCTTGTCGAGGTTCTCCGACATGGTGCGGAACGCCCGGCCGGCCTCGCGGATCGAGATCGCGGCCTCACGCACCTCCGCGAAGGTGCTCTTGCCGGTCTCGCCCGAGGCCGAGCCGAGGAAGCCCTCGGCGCCCTTCAGCACCGCGTCGACCCGGTCGGCGGAGGCGTTGAGCTTGGCTGCGAGGGACCTGGCGTCGTGCAGCCCGGCCTGGACGTCCGGGGAGGCGGCGGCGAGGGCCGCCGAGAACCGGTCGGCGTTGTCAATCAGGCTCGCCAGCTTGCGCCCATCCACCGCCTTGGTCAGGGCGTCGAGGGCCGGCGCGCTGTCGCCGAGGGTCTTGGAGAAGCGCTCGACATTGGCCAGCGTGCGGTTGATCGCGCCCTCGTTGCCGGCGACCACCCGGTCGAGGCGCTGCAGCATGTCGTCGGCGCGCTGCGCGATGGTGCGGGCGGCGACCATCAGGTCCTGGATGTCGGAGGCGTCGGCGAAGATCGTCGGGACCGGGTCGGTGCCGGTCGGCGCGAGGGGGGCCGCCTCGGCGCTGCCGCCGACGAGAGCGATCGAGGCGACGCCGGTGAGCATCGTCATGTCGAGGCGGGCCCGGGTGTCGGTGCGCAGCGGCGTGCCGCGGTTGACCTCGATGATCGCCGTCACCCGGCGCGGGTCCTGCGGCAGCAGGTGCACGTCCGTGGCCTCGCCGACCCGGATGCCGTTGAAGGTGACCGCCGCCCCCTTGGCGAGGCCGCCGACGCCGCCCGAGAACACGATGCGGACGGGCATGCGGGCCTGGTTCGCCGCGCTGCCGCGCAGCCAGAACGCGAAGGCGAAGCCCAGCGCGATCACCGCCAGCGTGAAGGCGCCGATCAGGACGTTGTTGGCGCGGGTTTCCATGCCTTAACGGTATCCGTGCTCGTGCGGGGCGGGGGCGGGAGGCCTGACGTCGTGCGGCGCCCCGGGGCAGGCCCGAGGGGTGCGGCCTAGCCCGTCAAGCTTAAGCGAGGCGGTGCGGCCGTCTCGTGCGGGAGCGCACATCAGGCGACGCCCTCCACGAGGCCGCGGGATGAAACGGTGCCCGGACCGCCGGGACCGGAGGCCTGCGGGACCACGATGGAGCGGGCCCGCTTGCCGTGGAAGTAGGAGCGCAGCCAGGGATGGTCGGAGGCCAGCATGGCCTCGATCGGCCCCTCGGCGATGATCTGGCCGTCGCCGAGCGCCGCGATGCGGTCGCAGGCGGTGTAGAGGCTGTCGAGGTCGTGGGTCACCATGAACACGGTGAGGCCGAGGGTGCGCTGGAGCGTCGCCACCAGCTCGTCGAACTCGCCGGCGCCGATCGGGTCGAGGCCGGAGGTCGGCTCGTCGAGGAAGAGCACCTCCGGGTCGAGGGCCAGCGCCCGGGCCAGCGCCGCCCGCTTGATCATGCCGCCGGACAGCTCGGAGGGCAGCTTGTCGGCGGCGTCGGGCTTCAGGCCGACCATCTCGATCTTGAGCCGGGCGAACTCGTCGAGCAGCCGCTCGGAGAGGTTCAGGTGCTCGCGCATCGGCACCTGGATGTTCTGCTTCACGGTCAGCGCCGAGAACAGCGCGCCCTGCTGGAAGAGCACGCCCCAGCGCCGCTCGATCACCCGGCGCTGGGCGAGCGTCAGCCGGTCGACGTCCTCGCCGAAGACCTCGACGGTGCCGGAGCGCTTGGGCACGAGGCCGAGCAGGGTGCGGGTGAGCACCGACTTGCCCTGGCCCGAGGGCCCGACGAAGCCGAGGATCTCGCCCCGGCGGATGTCGAGGTCGAGGCCCTTGAGCACCGTGCGGTCGCCGAAGCCGACCACGAGGTCGCGCACGCGGATGATCGCGTCGCGGTCCGGCGCAGCAGGGTGGGCGGGGAGGGGATTGGGCAAGGGTCGGTCTCGCCTCGCTCAGAAATCGATGGCCGCGAAGAACACCGCGAAGAGTCCATCGAGGACGATGACCATGAAGATAGACTTGACGACTGAGGCGGTGACGTGGCGGCCGAGCGATTCGGCCGAGCCCTGGACCATGAAGCCCTCGACCGAGGCGATGATGCCGATGATGAGCGCCATGAACGGCGCCTTGATCAAGCCGATGGCGACGTGCCGGAACCCGATCGCGTTCTGCAGCCGGAACGCGAAGGCCTCGAGGGAGAGCCCGCCATAGGCCAGCGAGGTGAGCGCGCCGCCGGCCAGCGCCGCGAGGTCGGCCAGGAAGGTGAGCATCGGCAGGGCCAGCATCAGGGCGAGGATGCGCGGGACGATCAGGATCTCGATCGGGTCGAGGCCCATCACCCGCAGCGCGTCGACCTCCTCGCGCATGCGCATCGAGCCGATCTCCGCCGTGAAAGCCGAGCCGGAGCGCCCCGCCACCATGATCGAGGTCAGGAGCACCCCGAGCTCGCGCAGGGACAGGATGCCGATCATGTTGACGACGTAGCTCTGGGCGCCGAAGCGCTGGAGCTGGATGATGCCCTGCTGGGTGACGATGCAGCCGACCAGGAACGAGATCAGCATGATGATCGGCGCGCCGCGAAGCGCGATCTGCTCGACCTGGTTGATGAGCGCCGGCCCGCGGAAGCTGCGCGGGCGGGCGAGCACCCGCAGGCAGCCCGCCACCACCTCGCCCAGGAAAGCGAGCCCGGCCAGGCCCTCGCGGCCGAGGCTGCTCACCCCGGCGCCGAGGCCCGCGACGGGATCGAGGGGGCGGAAGCGCCGCCGGCGGGTGGCCGGCGCGGCCTCGCGGTAGGCGACCTCGCGCAGGAGGATCAGGTGCTCGGGCGCGGCCCCCGCGTAGGCGGCGCCGGGGCCGAGATCGGCGCGGGTGCGCTCGAGCACCCAGGCGCCGAGGGTGTCGAGGCGGGACAGGCCCGAGAGATCGATGACGAGCGGGCCGCCGGCGGCCAGCATCTCGGCGGCCGCGGCCTCGACGGCGGGCGCCTGACCGGCGGTCCAGCGCCCGGTCAGGCGCGCAGCGACGCCCTCGCGGACGCGCTCGAGCGCGACGCGGGCCGGGTCGGCCCCCCGCGTGCTGGGTGCGGTCGGCACGGGCCGGCCTCCCTGGTTCGCCACATGTCCCCTCGGGCCGGTCCTATACCCTGCCGTGCTAACAATTCGCAAACCATCGGAGCGTGCAGCGCCTCACCGGCGCGCGGCCCGGGCCGCCGCCAGGGTGAAGGCCAGGCCGAGGCCCGCCACCGGGAGCATCAGCCCGAAGGCGAGGGAGCCTCCGCCGGCCCGGTACGCCGCTCCGCTCGCCAGGGTGGCGGTCGCCGAGGCGAGGGACGCGGCCGCCGCGTAGATCCCCTGTGCGGTGCCCCGCCCGCCCTCCGGGGCGAGGCGCGACAGGGCCGCCATGGCGCCGAGCTGCGTCGCGCCGAAGGTGAGGCCGTGCAGCACCTGGAGCGGCAGCACCAGGGCCGGCAGGCCCGCCGCCGCCAGGAGGCCGGCCCAGCGCAGGAGCGCAGCCGCGGCACCGAGCCCGAGCAGGCGGAACGGCGCGTCGCGCAAGGAGGCGATGCGCCCCACGAGGGCGAAGAACGCGATCTCGGCGACGACGCCGAGGCCCCAGGCGATTCCGGTGGCCGCCGGCGACAGGCCGAGGCTGACCCAGTGGATGCTGCCGAAGGCGTAGACCGCGGCGTGGCTCGCCTGGATCGCGGCGCCCGCCGCGATGGCGAGCCACAGGGCGGCGGGCAGGGGCGCCCGCCGGGACGCGCGGGGGCCCGGGCGGGCGCCGTCGGTCCGGCGCAGCAGAAGCGCGGCCCCCGCCGCCGAGGCGAGCTCCAGGCCGGCGAGGAAGCCCGTGACGCTGCCGGTGCCGACGACGGCGAGGAGCCAGCCGCCCAGAAGGCTCGCGGCCAGGAACCCGAGCGAGCCGCCGAGCCGGATGCGGGCATAGTCGAGGTCCGGCCGGGCGCGCACGGCGGCGAGGCTCTGGTAGTCGAGGCACGGCACCAGGGCCGCCCCGGCGACGGCATTGAGGACGACCAATCCGGCGAGCACGGGCCAGCCGAGGGCCGCCGCCGCCGGCATCAGCGCGTAGGTGGCGGCCAGGCCGAGGCTGCCGGCGACCATGAGCGTGCGCGCCGGAACGCCCCGGTCGATCAGGCCGACGAGCGGGGCGGTCGCCACGATCCTGACCAGGATCGGCAGCGCCACCAGCATCCCGATCAGCTCCGGCCCGAGGCCGAGGCCGGCGAGCCAGAGCGGCAGGAACGGCATCGCGATGCCGATGCCGGCGAACACCGCCGCGTAGAGGAGGGCGAGGCGCAGGCCGTCGCGGGGAGAGGGCGGAGAAGGCGGCACGCGAACCCTTCGGGTCGGATCCTCGGGGTCGGGCCCTCGCGGTCGGGGCGAATCAGCCGCCCCGGAGCGGGCCTGGCGTAAGCCGCCGTTAACGCCGCGATGTCAAGTGTTATAAACAATACGCCTTCGGGCGCCGCCGCCGATCCGTCCGATCGGGCCGGCGAGGACAGGGCAGGTGAGATGGTCGGGACCCCTTCGCTCCCCACGCCGCGGGAGGAGTACGACGTCATCGAGGGCGCGATGCTGGAGACCGCGCGGGGGCGCTGGTTTCTCGGCGAGTACGCCCGGCGCAACCGCAACGCCGACACCGACGTGCTGCTCCAGGCGATCGGCCGACTCGAGAACGCCGTGACGACGGAGCGCGGGCCGCCCGGCATGGAGCGCCTGCGCTTCGACCTGATCGAGATGGCCAAGGCGATCAGCCGCACCAAGTCCGAGATCGCCGCGATCCACACGCCCGACCAGGACCAGAGCCAGCTCGGCGCCGCCTCGGAAGCCCTCGACGGCATCGTGCGCACCACCGAGCGGGCCACCTCCGACATCCTGCAGGCGGCCGAGGAGGTGCAGGAGGTGGCCTGGACCCTGCGGGAGACCGGGGCCGACAGCCGGATCTGCGACCGCCTCGACCAGAACGCGACGCAGATCTACACCGCCTGCTCGTTCCAGGACCTGACGGCCCAGCGCACCAGCCGCATCGTCAACACCCTTCGCTACCTCGAGCAGCGCCTCACCGCGATGATCGAGATCTGGGCCAGCGAGGACGACCCGCCGGCCCAACCCCAGAGCCGGGCCAGCGTGCCGGAGACCGCCCTCGACCAGGACGACGTCGACCAGATCGTGGCGACGGGCAAGGGCCAGGAGACGGGCCGGGACACGGGCATGGATCTGGCGCGGGGCGAGGAGCCGGCCCCGTCGCCGCGGCTGCGCCTGGTCGAGCCGGCCCTCGCCGACGACCTCGCCTTCGTGCCGATCCCGGCGGAGACGGCGGCGGAGGCCGACGAGGCGGTGGCGCTCGAGGACGCCTTCGCGGAGATCGACGACCTCGCCCCCGAGGAGAAGCTCGCCCGCTTCACCTGAGGACCGGCATCGCCCGGATCGGGGCGCGGCGCCTGCCCTCGCGGCGCCACGATCGCCCCGCAGGGAGCCTGCGCCCTTTACCCCTCACCCCCGGCCGCGATGTCCCTGAACCTCCTCAAGCTCTGCGTCGGCTGCGAGTCCATCGCCGACCTCGAGGAGTGGATCGCCGCCCGCCGGGCCGAGGCGGCGCGCCAGGGCCGCCCGCACGAGCAGGCCCACATCACCCGCATGGTGCCGAAGCGCGGCGACGAGATCGTCGGCACCGGCTCGCTGTACTGGGTGATCCGCGGCCTGATCGCCTGCCGCCAGCCCATCCTGGAAATCCGCCCCTTCACCGACGCCGAGGGCGTCGGCCGCTGCCGCCTCGTCCTCGACCCGGCGGTCACGCCGGTCGAGCCCCGGCCCTGCCGGCCGTTCCAGGGCTGGCGCTACCTCGCGGCCGCGGACGCCCCGCGCGACATCTCGCGCCACGCCGCCGGCGACCTCGCGGCGATGCCGGAGGCGATGCGGCGGGAGCTGGCCTCCCTGGGGCTGCTCTGAGGAGAAGGCTGGCACGCTTGGGATCCAACCTCGATCGGGCCGACCGTGTGTGTGAAGGGCGGCCGAGGGTGGAGAAAAGCAGAGGTCCTCCGTCGGTACGACGGTCGCCCGGTAGCACGGCTGACCCAGATCGCACAAAGGAAGACCCCGCCTCCCTGAGAAGGTGGGGTCTGAGTTTTCTGTCAGCAGGGGGAGGTCACGCCGCGCGTACGGTGGCAAGGAAGCGCTTGACCTCAGCCGAGAGATGTTCCGACTGCCGAGATAGCTCAGATGCCGACACGAGCACTTGGTTGGCCGCAGCACCCGTTTCCTCGGAAGCTTGTGCCACACCTGAGATGTTGCGCGTCACCTCCATCGTACCGGTCGACGCCTGGGTGACGTTGCGGACGATCTCCTGCGTCGCCGCACCCTGCTCCTCGACAGCGGCCGCGATCGTCGTCGCGACGGTGTTGATCTGCTTGATGCGCCCCGTGATCGAGCCGATCGCGTTGACAGCTTGCTCCGTTGCGCCCTGAATGTGCCCGATCTGGCTGGCGATCTCGTCTGTGGCCCGGGCGGTCTGATTGGCCAACTCCTTCACCTCGGCGGCCACCACCGCGAAGCCGCGGCCCGCCTCGCCCGCGCGGGCGGCCTCGATCGTCGCGTTGAGGGCGAGCAGGTTGGTCTGGGCTGCGATGGTGGAGATGAGCTGCACGACGTCTCCGACCTTGGTGACAGCCTTGCTCAGTTCATGCACCTGCAACGCGGTCTGGTCCGCCTCACCCACAGCCACCTGGGCCAGATCGGAAGAACCGGAGACCTGTCGACCGATCTCTCGCACGGAGGCGCCCAGCTCCTCGGCAGCCGAAGCGACGGTGTTGACGTTGGACGAAGCCTGCTCGGCCGCCGCGGCGACCGTCGTCGACTGGCTGGCCGTCTCGGTCGCCGTAGCGGTCATCTGCTGGGCGGTCGCCTGCAACTCGGTGGCCGAGGACGAGACCAAGCCCACGATCCCGCCCACCGCCGCCTCGAAGCCGTCGGCCAGTTCCATCATCGTGTGCTTGCGCTCGGCGGCCGCGGCCTCGTCGGTACGCCGCCGCACCTCGGCTTCCTCCGCGGCCTTGCGGGTCACCATGGTCTTGATGCCCTCGACAGCCCGACCGACCGCGCCGATCTCATCTCCGCGCGCGGCCTCCTTGATCTCGGCCTCGATGTCCCCGCGCGCCATCCGTTGCAGGACATCGACCAGGTTCCGAAGCGGGCGGGTCACAGCGAACACGATAGTGAGACCGGCAAGAGTGATGGCAGCCAGCAGGCCGGCCGTCGCGAGGCCGATCAGCATGGAGGTGGCACTCGCCGCATCTTGAGCAGCCCGCACCTTCGCGGCGGCCAGTTCCTCGGCCTGGATCTTGGACCGGCTCTGCATCCACTCGTTCAACTTGAGCCGAGCGGGGATGCCGACATCGCGAGCGATGCGGAAAGCCTCCTCACCCTGCTGCCGCATGCCGAGTTCGTAGACGCGTTCGAGGATCGTGAAGTAGCTCTCGACGGCCTGACGGGTGGCGGCGTTGTTGGCCCGCCGCTCCTGCGTATCTGCCAGGTTGACGAGGCGATCGGCAGCCTCCCGCGCCTCGACCATGGCGGCTTGCTGGAGCGTCCTGAACCGCCCCTTCTTCTGCGGATCGGTTTCCAGCAGCATGTTGCGATCCATGAGGGCAGCTTCGGTGATGCCACCACGCATGTGCAGGAGGGCGTCCAGCCGCGTCGCCTGGACCTCAACAATCTTGGTGGTCTGATCCGACAAACCAAGCATCACGGAACGCGCGTAGGTGATCAAGCCCACGCTGACCAGTAGCGTCAGGGCTAGCGGTAACGCAATCTTAAGGATCATCCTGGCGTCACGAAAAAATCGCATCTGACCCCCTGAAAATGAGGTGAATTGCCTAAAAGGAAGACATCATTCCAGTGCTTAATCGCAGCTTAAAAAACCCCTGCACTTGGAAATTCCAACACTGCGAGGAATCGGCGCAACGAGTTTCGGTTGCAATTTGTCATAATATGGATCAAAGGTTGCATTTTTTCGCGAGAATGGAATTTCGCTTTGATGCTTTTGTCGGGTAGAGCCGCAAGACGTTGCATGCCGCCATGTTCCGGCATTCGCGAGATCTGCAGGGGGTCGAAATCAGATCCCTGCACAGTCAAGCTCGCTGGTCATTGCCTCGAGAGCTTCGTTGATGGGGCGGACGCCCGGTCGTGCCGTCCCTCTCAGCGTCCGCCCACTCCCGCCGCGAGCATTCGCATCATCGGAGCGCCGCGGTCCCCACCTCAGGCCGCGCCGGGACCGGCGCGGCGAGGAGGATCCGCATCTCGTCCTGGGCCGGATCGTCGACGGTGGTCAGCGGCACCGCGAAGACGCGCAGGCTCGTCTGCGGTGGCAGCGACACTTACCGGATGGTGAACGTAACGGCTCGGCTCCAACGAGAACGGCCCCCCGGTCCGGCGGGACCGAAGGGCCGTTCTCGCTGCTGAAGGGCTCATCCGCCCCGAGGGCTCACGCCCCCTCGAACCGCCCGCTGGCATGGGCCAGCATCGTGTAGACCTTGCCGCTCTCCGAGGTGAGGTAGGCGTTCGCCCGGCGCGGGTCCTTGTCGGTGCGGGAGACCTCGCCGAGCAGGCGCTCGAACTCCCGCACGTAGTGGTCGACGGTGCGGCGGAAATCCGGCTCGGCGCGGTAGCGGCGGCGGATCTCGTCGAAGGTCTGCTGCCCTTCCGCCGTGTAGAGGCGGCGGGTGAACAGGTTCGTCTCGCCGCGCCGGTAGCGCTCCCAGAGGTCCACCGCGGTCGCGTGCTCGATCATCCGGGCGATGTTGCTGGAGATCGAGTCGATCGCCGCCGCGCCCGCCCGCTCCGCCGCGGGCTCGGCGCCCTTGTCGGTGCCCTTGCCGGCCTTGTCGCCCTTCCCGGCGGGCTTCACCTCCTCGTCCTCCTGCGAGGCGCGGGTGAGGAGGTCGGAGAGCCAGCCGCCGGATCCGGCGCGGGGCATGACAGCGTCGCGCCGTGTCTCCGCGGCCGGGCGGGCCGCGCCTTGGGCCGGTGCCGGGCGGGCCGGCCCCTGCACCGGATGCGTCGGGGCCTGCGTGACCGGGCCGGCCGCCGGAGCGGGCTGGCCGGAGGCCTGGGCGGTCGGCTTCGTCGCCGGTGCCGCGGGCTTCGCCGGCTGAGACGGCGCCTGCGGCCGCTCGGCCGCGGGGGCGACCGGCGCAGGGGCCGCCGCCGGCGCGGGCCGGCCGGCCTCGGCGGCGCGGGGCAGCGCCACGTCGACCGAGCGGGACGAGCGCGAGACCAGGGCCGAGAGCTCGTTCAGGGCCCGGATCTGCTCGGCCACCACCCGGCGCATCTCGCCGGTGGCGTCCTGCGCCTCCTGCGGGATGCTGACCACGCCGCGCTGCAGGTCGCCGCGGATCTCCTCCAGGGTGCGGCGGATCTCGGTCGCCATGGCGCGCATGGAGTCCACCGTCCCCTGGAACCGCTCGGCGGCGTCGCCGAAGGCCTCGCGCAGCTCGCCCGAGGCGCCCGCCACCGCCTGGCGGACCGACTCGGCCGCCCGCTCGCCCTCCTGGCCGGTGCCGGTGCGCAGGCGCTCGAACGCCTCCGTGACGGCGCTGCCGGCCTGGCGGGCGCTGGCCTCGATCTCGCGGCCGAGGGCCTGGGTGCGGGCCTCGATCGTCTTGAGCGTGGCCTCGACCCGGGCCCCAACGCCCTCCGTGGCGGCGGCGAGCGCCGCCGAGCGGGCGTCGATGCTGCCGAGCAGGGTATCGACCTCCGCCTGGCGCGCCCCGAGGGAGGCGGTCACGCGGCCCTCGGTCCCCTCGAGCGCGCTGGCGGCGGCCGTGAGATCGCCGATGTGCTGGCGAGCGGTCTCGGTCAGCGCCTTGCCGCGGGCGTCGAGGGTGGCGGCGAGGCCCGCCGCCTGGCGCAGGGCGCCGGTGGCGGCGCCCTGGAGCGCGCCGACCTGCTCGGCGACACGGTCGGAGGCCCGGCCGGTCTCGGCGGCGATCTCGGCCAGGGCGGCCTGGATCTCCTGCACGCGGCCGGAGAGGCCGCCCTCGATCGCCGAGAGGGTGTCGCCGGACGTGCCGATCAGTTCCTGCAGGGCGCCGCTCGCGGCCTCGATGCGGCCGATCAGCCCGCCGAGGTCGGCCCCGAGGCGCTGGTTGACTTGGTTCAGGGCCTCGGCCGCCCGGGCCGCGCCCTGGTCGGCCGCCCGGCGCAGGGTCTCGGCCGCTTCCGCGGAGAGAGCCGCCAGGGTGTCGGCCCGCTCGGCCAGGGCCGCCACGGCGCCGCCCATCCCCTCGCTCACCGCCCGCTCCAGGGCCTCGCTGCGCTGGGCGAGGACCGCGACCAGCTCGCTGCCAGGGCCCTCGACGAGGCCGCGCAGCTGCGCCACCTGGCGGTCGAGCCCGCCGACCGTCTCGCCACTCGCCGCCAGCGCCGCCACCAGGGCATTGCCCTGCTGGTCGATGGTCCGGTGCAGGGAGGCGGTCGTCGCGTCGAGCCGCTGCGACAGGGCACCGCCGCGCTCGTCGACGATCTGCCGCAGGGTCTCGACCCGCTCGGCGAGGCCGCGGGTGATCTCGCCGCCGCGCCCGTCAATCGCCTGGGTCAGGTCCCGAGCGGTCTCCGCCAGGGCGCGGGTGAGGGTGGCGCTGCGCTGGTCGATCAGCGCCGCGAAGGCCGCGGCGCGGCGGTCGAAGCCCGAGCTCAGCTGGGCGCTGCGCTCGTCCACCGCCGCCGCGAGCGCCGCGCTGCGCTCGTCCATGGCGCCGTGAAGGCTGGCGACGCGCTCGTCGAGGGCGGCGGTGAGCGCCGCCGTGCGGGCGTCGACGAGGGCCGCGTAGGCGTCGCTGCGGTCGTCGAAGGCGTCCGCCAGGGCCTCGCCGCGGGCCGCCACCAGGGCCGCGAAGGCGCGCATCCGGCCGTCGATTCGGGCCGTGAAGGCGGCGCTGCGCTCGTCGACGCTGCCGGACAGGGCCTCGGTGCGGGCCTGCATCAGGGCGGCGAGCTCCGCCGCCTTGGCGTCGACCAGCATTCCGAAGGCCGCCGCGCGCTCCTCGACGGTGCCGCCGAGGCCCTCCACGCTCGCCCGCAGGCGCTCGGCCACCGCCGCGCCGCCCTCGTCGAGCTGCCGCGCCAGGGCATCGACCTGCCCGCCGATCACCGCGTCGAGGGCGGCGCGGCTGCGCTCGAGGGCACCCGACAGCTCGGTGACGCGCCGGTCGAGCAGGGCGGTGAGCGCCGCGCCGCGACCGTCGAAGGTCTCGGCGAGGTCGGCGTTGCGGGAGTCGAGCAGGCCCGCGAGGGCGTCGCCGCCGCGGCTGATCGTGGCCGCGAGCACGTCGATGCGCTCCTGCACCCGCCGCGCCAGGGTGTCGCCGGCGCCGGTCAGCTCGGCGAGCGCGCGCTGACGGCCGTCGATCAGGCGCACCAGGTTGCCGCCGCTCTGCTCCAGGGTGCCGGCGATGGCCGCCTCGCGCTCCTGCAGCAGGGCCGCCAGGGCCTCGACGCGCTCGGTGAGGGCCTGGGCCAGGGCGGCCCGGTGCCCGTCGAGGGCGTCGCCGAGGCCGGCCTGCCGCTCGGCGAGGAGGCCGGAGACGGCCTCGGCGCTGCGCGAGACCGCCTCGCCCAGGGTGGCGACGCGGGATTCGAGCAGGCCGGCGGCCTCGTCGCCGCGGGACGCGATCAGCCCCGCCATCGTCTCGCCGCGCCGGTCGAGGGTGGCCTCGAGTTCTTGGGCCCGGGCCTCGATCAGGCCGTCGAGTTCGCGGAGCGCCGCGGCGATCCGGCCCGACAGGCTCGTGCCCCCGGCCTCCGCCGCCCGGGCGAAGGCATCGGTGCGGGCGTCGATGAGGTCGGTCAGCGCCTGGGCGCGGGCCTCCACGGCCTCCGCGAAGGCGGCGCCGCGGCTCTCCACCAGGTGGTCGAGGGCGGCGAGGCGGTCGTCGAACAGGCCCGTGAGGGCGCGGGTGCGCTCGTCCACGGTGCCGACCGCGCGGCCGAGGCGGTCCTCCAGGGTGCTCGCCAGGGTGTCGCCGCCCTCCGCGAGCACGCCGCGCAGGGTGCCGACCCGGTCGTCCAGCACGGCGCCGAGGGCCCCGGCCTGGTCGTCGAGGAGGCTCTTCACCATCCCGGCACGCTGCTCCAGGAGGTCATGCAGGGCCCGGATCCGGGCATCGAGCCCGGCGTGCAGCGCCTCGGACTGGCTGTCGAGGAGGCCGCGCAGGGTCGCGGCCTGCTCGTCGACGAGGCTGCCGAGGGCCTTCAGCCGCTCGCCGAACTGGCGCTCGACCGTGGCCTCGCGCTCGTCGAGGAGCGTGACCAGGGCCGTGCCGCGGTCGCCCATCGCCGCCTCGAGGCGGCCCGAGCCCTCGGCCAGCACCCGGTCGGCCTCCTCGACGGTCCCGCGCAGGGCGGCGAGCACGGTCTCGCCGCGCCGGTCGAGCAGCTCGGCCATCGCCGTGCCGCCGCGGTCGAACAGCCGCGCCAGCTCGGTCATTCGGCTGGCCAGCGCGCCGAACATCGCCCGGCCGCGCTCGTCGATCTCCGCGGCGAACGCGGCGGTGCGCTCGTCGACGAGGCGGGCGAGGCTCTCGGTGCGCCCCTCGAAGGCGGCGCGGATCGCCTCGGCCTTCTCGCCGAGGTCGCGGGTCGCTTCGCCGCTGTGGCTCTCCACGAAGGCGACGAGTTCGCGGGTGCGGGCGCCGAGCTCCTCGTCGAGGCCGCGGGTGCGGCTCTCGATCAGGCGCAGGGCCTCCTCGGCCTTGGCGCCGAAGGTCTCGTCGACGATGCGGCCGCGCTCCTCCAGCGCGGTGCTCAGGCCCTCGAGGCGGGCCAGCACCCGCTCGTCGAAGCGGGCGGCGCCGGCATCGAGGTGGCGGGTCAGCTCCTCGGTGCGGCGGCCGAGCTCGTCGCCGATCTCGCCGACCCGGACGGTGAGGGCGTCGCTCATCGCCTGGCTGCGGGCGGTGATGGCGCGGGCCAGTTCGTCGGCGCGGGTGTCGAGGGCCTGGGCGACCTCGCGGCCGCCCTCGGCCATCACCCGGGCCATCTCGCCGGCCCGCACGATCAGGGCCTCGTTCAGCGCCGTGGCGCGGGCGCCGATGTGCTGGTCGACATGGGCCACCATGGTGCTGAAGGTGGCGCCGATCTCGGCGGTGCGCTTGGCCGAGCGGTCCTCCAGCGCCCCGAGCTGGGCCTCGACGGCCTCCCGGGCCTCGCGGGTGCGCTCCGCGATGGTCTCCGCCACGGCGCGGCCCTGGACGGTGATGAGGCGGTCCATCTCCTCGAGGCGGCCGGAGACGCTCTCGGTGAGCTGGTGGGTGTCGCGGGAGATGCGGTCGGCCAGGATGTCGCCGCGGGCGATCGCGTCCTGGAGGGCGGCGAGACGGTTGGTCAGCACCTCGTCGATCGAGCGACCGCCATTCTCCGCGGCGCTCGCCAGGGCCGTGCCCGTCTGCGCCAGGGCGTCGTTGACCCGGGCGCCCTGGCTCGCCACCGCTACCACGATGTCGCGGCCGACCGCGGCGAGGCGGGTCTGGGTCTCGTCGGCGTGCTGGCCGATCATCGCCGTCAGCGCGCGGCCGTGGCCGTCGAAGGCAGCACCGACCTCGGCGAGGCGGGAGTCGAGGGTGCCGGTGGCCGTCTCGGCGGCGCGCCCGATGGCGAGCGCCGCCTCCTCGGCCCGGCCCGCCAGGCCGACCACCGCGCCGTGCAGCGCCGCATCCGCCTCGCCCGCCCGTGTCCCGATCAGGCTCGCCGCCTCTTCCGCCACACGGGCAAAGGACGACGCCGCTTCCGCCAGTCGCGCCTGCAGCGCGCCCGTCGCCTCCTCGGCACCCTGCCGGAACGCCTCCACGCTCTCCGCCGTGCGCGCACCGACCGCGCCCGTCGCCGTCTCGGCCGCGCGACGCAGCACCTCCGCCGCC
>NZ_LABY01000246.1 GCF_001043975.1 Methylobacterium variabile | reverse complement strand
GGCCGGCACGCCGGTGCCGGCCGGGCGCCTTGCCTGGCTCGCCCGCCAGCACCTCGTCCTGGCGCTCGCGGGCTTCGCCCTCGCGGGCGGGCTCGGGCTCGGCCTCGGCATCCTGGCGACCCGCGCCGCCGGCGCCCGCCTGCGCCCCGCCCTCGACACCCTGGCGGCGGCGGCCCAGGCCGCCCCGCCGGTGGTGGTGGTGGCCCTCGCCCTGCCGGTGATCGGCTTCGGCGCAGCCCCGATCCTGCTGGCGCTGACCGCCTACGGGCTGATGCCGGTGATGCGCGGCACCGTCGGGGCGCTCGCCACCGTGCCGGCGGAGGTGCGCCGGGCGGCGATCGCCATGGGGCTCACCCCGGCGCAGACGCTTCTCCGGGTGGAGCTGCCCCTCGCTGCCGGGCCGATCCTGGAGGCCCTGCGGGTGGTGCTGGTGCTGGGGGTGGCGACCGCCGCGATCGGGGCGCTGGCCGGCGCCCAGACCCTCGGCACGCCGATCGTCGTCGGCCTGCAGAACCAGAACAACCTGGCGCTGATCCAGGGCGCGGCGGCGGCGGCGGCCCTGGCGTTCCTGGCCGATGCGGCGTGGCTTGCCGCGGCGGCGGGGGTGAGCCGGTTCCTGCGCCGGTAAGCTCCTGCGTGTCTCTCACGAAACTCCCGATCACCCTCGGCACTCACCGTGGAGACGTCCGCGCAGCGGGAGTTTCATGAGGTGCACTACGCCGCCAGCCCGCGCTTGCGCAGCAGCGGCCCGGTGCTCGGCAGGCGGCCGCGGAACGCCGTGTAGGCGCTGCGGGCGTCGCGCAGGTTGCCGGCGCCGTAGACGTAGGTGCGCAGGCGCTCGGCGGTGGCGGGATCGAAGATGTCGCCGGCCTCCCGGAAGGCGTCGAAGGCGTCGGCGTCCAGCACCTCGGACCAGAGGTAGCTGTAGTAGCCGGCCGCGTAGCCTTCGCCGGCGAAGATGTGCTGGAACTGCGGCGTGCGGTGCCGCATCGCGATCTCGGCCGGCATGCCGATGCTGTACAGGGACTCCGCCTCGAAGGCGAGGGGTTCGATGCCGGATTCGGCCTCGGGCGACAGGTGCAGGTCGAGGTCGACGATCGCGGAGGCGGTGTACTCCACCGTGGCGAAGCCCTGGTTGAAGGTGCGGGCGGCGAGAAGCCGGCGCAGCAGGTCCTCGGGCATCGGCTCGCCGGTGCGGTAGTGGCGGGCATGGGCCCGCAGCACCTCCGGCTGCTCCAGCCAGTGCTCGTAGAGCTGGGACGGCAGCTCGACGAAGTCCCCCGCCACCGCGGTGCCGGCCAGCAGCGGGTAGGTCACGTTCGAGAGGAGGCCGTGCAGGGCGTGGCCGAACTCGTGGAAGAGCGTGCGGGCGTCGTCGAACGAGAGCAGGGCCGGCTCGCCCTCAGCCCCCTTGGCGAAGTTCATCACGTTGACGATGATCGGCGTGACATCGCCGGTCAGGCGCTCCTGCGAGCGGAAGCCGCTCATCCAGGCGCCGGACCGCTTGCTCGGACGGGCGAAGTAGTCGCCGAGGAAGAGGCCGATCACCCGCCCGTCCCGGTCGGCGACCTCCCAGGCCCGCACCTCCGGGTGGTAGCGCGGCACGTCCGCGAGTTCGGTGAAGGAGAGGCCGAACAGGCGGTGGGCGGTGTCGAAGGCGGCCTGGATCATGCCCTCGAGGGGCAGGTACGGCTTGATCTCGCCCTCGTCGAGGGCGTGCTCGCGCCGGCGCAGGCGCTCGGCGTAGTGGCGCCAGTCGTGAGGGGCGAGGTCGAAGTTCTGGCCGTCCTCCCGGGCGAGGGCCTGGAGCCGGTCGCGCTCGGCCTCGGCCCGCTTGCGGGCCGGCGCCCAGACCTCCGCGAGGAGCCCGACCGCCGCGTCGGGGCTGCCCGCCATGGTGTCGTCGAGGCGGAAGGCGGCGTAGCTGGAAAAGCCGAGGAGGCGCGCCCGCTCGGCCCGCAGGCGCAGGGTCTCGGTGATGATGGCCCGGTTGTCGGTCTCGCCCCCGTTCTCGCCCCGGCGGATCCAGGCGGCGTAGGCGCGCTCGCGCAGGTCGCGGCGCGTGGAGAAGACCAGGAACGGCTCAATCAGCGAGCGCGACAGGGTGACGACGTGACGGCCGGGCAGGCCACGCTCCTCGGCGGCCCGGCTTGCTGCGGCGCGCAGGAAGGGCGGCAGGCCGGCGAGATCGTCCTCGCCGGTCAGTTCCAGCATGAAGGCGCTCTCGTCGGCGAGCAGGTTCTGGCTGAACCGGGTGCCGAGCTCGGCGAGCCGCGCCGCGATCGCCGCCATCCGCTCCTTGGCCTCGGCGTCCAGCTCGGCCCCGGCGCGGCGGAAGAGCACGCGGTAGCGCTCGCGCACCCGCTTCTCCTCGTCGGACAAGCCGTCCTCGGCCACCGCCGCGACCCGCGCCCACAGGTCGGGGTTGAGAAAGAGGGCGCTGCGGTGGCGCGCGAGCCGCGGCGCCATCACTCGTTCCACCGCCTGAAGCTCGGGGTTGGTGTGGCTGCCCGCGAGGTTGAAGAAGGTGGCGGAGACCCGCCGCAGGGCCTCGCCGGAGCGCTCGAGCGCCCCGATCGTGTTGGCGAAGGTCGGCGGCTCGGGATTGCCGGCGATGTCCTCGATCTCGGCGACGTGCTGGGCCAGCGCCCGTTCGAAGGCCGGCTCGTAATGCGCGGGGGCGATGCGCTCGAAGGGCGGCAGCCCGTGGGGCGTCGTCCAGGCCGGCTCGGAGAAGGGGTTGGGCTCGTGCTCCGCCGTGACGCCGCGCATGCTGGTCCTCTCGCTCAGGTGGCCGGCGACGATAGACCCTGAGGCGCACGGCGCAAGCGGGGCGCGCCTCGCGGGAACGGTCACGCTTGCCCGCCCGTTGAGGAGCGGAACGCTTGGGAAGACGCGCGATGCCGGGACCGTTCGTGGGAGGAAATCGCGCCGCGCGCAGCAGACTTGCGTCGGCTCGCCGACGCATCGTCCGCCTGGATTCTCGTCTCTTCGCAGGTCTTCGTCGCGAGAGCGGCCACCACCTTTGCGAGACGCGCTTCGGCGCCGCCCTGATCCTGGCAGCCGGCCTCGCGGCCGCTCCGGCCTCGGCCCAGTCGCCGGCCCACGCGCCTGCGGCACAACCGCCCGCGTCGTCCACACCCGCGGCGCAGCCCCCGTTGAGCCGGGTGCCAGCCGATCAGGTTCCCCTGCCGCCGCCCCGTCCGGAGGAGGCGAAGGACCCCACCGGGAAGGACGCGGCGAAAGACGCGCCCAAGGATGCGGCCGGCGAGGTCCCGGCCCCGGTTCCGGCCCCGGGACCCGCTCCGGCGCCGCTCCCGCCCGAGCGGCCCGCCGACCTCCCGGCGGGCCCGGCCCCGACGCCCGCCACCGTCGTGCCCGACGACACCGCCTGCCTGCGGCGGCTCGAGCGTCTCGGCGTCCGGGCCGAGCCCCTGGCGCCGCTCTCGGACGGCCTGTGCGGGGCGGCCAAGCCCCTGCGCGTGACCGCGCTGCCGGACGGCGTCACCCTCGCGCCCGCCGCCACCCTCACCTGCATCGCCGCCGAGGCTTTGGGCCGCTGGAGCACCGAGGTGCGGGTGATCGCCGAGCGCACCGTCGGCAAGGCGCCGCAGACATTCCAGATCGGCGGCTCCTACGAGTGCCGCGGCCAGAACCACGATCCCGCCGCCAAGCTCAGCGAGCACGCCTACGCCAACGGGGTCGACGTGATGGGCTTCACCTTCGAGGGGCGGGCGCCCGTTGCCGTCGGCGCCACGCGGGAAGGCACGCCCGAGGCCGCCTTCGCGACCACGGTGCGGACCCGCGCCTGCGACTTCTTCCGCACCGTGCTCGGCCCCGGCTCGGACGCGACGCACGCCAATCACCTCCACCTCGACGAGCGCGAGCGCACGGCCGGCCACCGCCTGTGCCAGTGAGCGGCGATCCCGTGGAACGGGGGCGGGCCTCCGGCGCTTCTAGGCCGCTGGCACGATGGTCGGGAGACACGCGGATGCGGATGGTGGCGAGGCTCGGGACGGCTCTGCTGGTGTTGGGGCTTTCGGGCGCGGCCGGCGCCGCGAATCCTCCGACGTCGCCCCTGACCGCGGACGCGATCAATCAGGCCCAGTTCGCCGGGAGCGGTACGGCCGATGACGGCGGCAAGGAGGCGGGCCGGAAAGCCGCCAGGGCGTCGGAGAGGCGGCCTGACCCGCTGACGGTGCGGGTGCAGGTGCTGCTCGACCGGGCCGGGTTCTCGCCCGGCGTCATCGACGGGCGCGACGGCGACAACCTGCGCGGCGCGCTCGCGGGCTTCGCCAAGGCCAAGGGCCAGAAATTCGCCGGGCGCCTCGACGCGCCTCTGTGGCAGGCCCTCGCCGGCACGAGCCAGGATCCCGCGGTGACGCCGTACACGCTGACCGAGCAGGACGTCGCCGGACCGTTCGCGGAGGAAATCCCGGCGAAGATGGAGGAGCAAGCCGACCTGAAGGCGCTCTCCTACACTTCTCCGGCCGAGATGCTGGCGGAGCGCTTCCACATGAGCAAGGCCCTGCTCGAGGCCCTCAACCCCGATGCGCCGCTGACCAAGGCCGGCACCGTGATCCAGGTCGCGGCGGTGCGTCCGCTCGAGACCGGGCGCATCCCCGCCAAGGAGCTGCCCGAGGCGCCGAAGGTCAGCCGCATCGAGGTCGACAAGGACGCCCTGCAGGTCCGCGCCTACCGCGAGGACGGGACCTTGCTGCACCTCTACCCGGCGTCGATCGGCAGCGAGGAGAAGCCGGCGCCGAGCGGCGTCCTGACGGTCCAGGGCGTCGCCTTCGATCCGACCTACACCTACAACCCGAAATACGACTTCAAGGGCGTCGAGGCGAAGCACAAGTTCACCATCAAGCCCGGCCCGAACAACCCGGTCGGCGTGGTCTGGATCGATCTCTCGGGCAATGACGGCTACGGCATCCACGGCACGCCGGACCCGGAGAAGGTCGGCAAGACCGAGTCGCATGGCTGCGTCCGCCTCACCAACTGGGACGCCCGCGACCTGGCAAAGCACGTCGAGAAGGGCGCGAAGGTGGATTTCGGGAAGTGAGGTGGAGTCGATCGGCCAAGTAAGGCCGTCGATCGACAGCGACCTGATCAACAGGCCGCTGTCATCCCGGGGCTCGCCACGGGCGAGAACCCGGGATCCATAAGCACTGACGTAGGAGAAAGTGGCCGTATTCGTCCCGCCTCATCCCGCCTCGTCGGCGGCTATGGATCCCGGGTTCCGCTTCGCGGCCCCGGGATGACGTGGAGGGCGTCGGGACGATCCTCGCAGGAAGGGGGCCGATCAGGCCCCCTCGACCTCCCCGTCACCTTCGACCTCGGCGTCCGCCTCGCCCTCGCCCTCGATGTGCTCGACCGACACCACCTTCTCGGTCTTGTCGGTGTTGAAGATCGTGACGCCCTGCGACGCGCGGCCCACCACCCGGATGTCGTCCACCGGCACCCGGATCAGCTTGCCGGCGTCGGTCACCAGCATGATCTGGTCGCTGGTCTCGACCGGGAAGGAGGCGACGAGGCTGCCGTTGCGGGCGTTGACCTCCATCGCCTTGATGCCCTTCCCCCCGCGGCCGGAGATCCGGTACTCGAACGACGAGGTGCGCTTGCCGTAGCCGCGCTCCGACAGGGTGAGGACGAACTGCTCCGCCGCCCCCATGGCGATGTAGCGGTCCTGCTCGAGGTCGATCGAGGCCGCGGCCTCCTCGGCCTCGGGCTCGGGCGCCGCCGGCAGCTCGATCGCCTCGCCGGTGGCGCGCCGGTCGGCGTTGGCACGCTTCAGGTAGGCCTGGCGCTCCTCGGGCGAGGCCTCGAAGTGGCGCAGGATCGTCATCGAGATGACGTGGTCGTTCTTGCCCAGGTTGATGCCGCGCACGCCGGTCGAGTCGCGGCCCTTGAACACCCGCACGTCAGTCACGGGGAAGCGGATGCACTGGCCCGCCGCCGTGGTCAGCAGCACGTCGTCGCCTTCCGTGCAGATCTCGACGTGGACGATGTGGTCGCCCTCGTCGAGCTTCATGGCGATCTTGCCGTTGCGGTTCACCTGCACGAAGTCGGACAGTTTGTTGCGCCGCACGCTGCCGGAGGCGGTGGCGAACATCACGTCGAGGGTCTCCCACGACGCCTCGTCCTCGGGCAGCGGCATGATGGTGGTGATGCGCTCCGCCCCCTGGTCGAGGGGCAGGATGTTGACGAGCGCCTTGCCGCGGGCGTTCGGCGCCGCGAGCGGCAGCCGCCACACCTTCTCCTTGTAGGCCTGGCCCTGCGAGGAGAAGAACAGCACCGGCGTGTGGGTGTTGGCCACGAACAGGCGGGTGACGAAGTCCTCGTCGCGCATCGACATGCCGGCGCGGCCCTTGCCGCCGCGGCGCTGGGCCCGGTAGGTCGAGAGCGGGACGCGCTTGATGTAGCCGGCATGGGACACGGTCACGACCATGTCCTCGCGCTGGATCAGGTCCTCGTCCTCGACGCTGGAATCCCAGTCGAGGATCTCGGTCTTGCGCGGCGTCGCGTACTCGGCCCGGACCTCCGCCAGCTCGTGCTTGACGATCCCCATGATGCGGGCGCGCGAGCGCAGGATGTCGAGGTAGTCGGCGATCTCGTCGGCGAGCCGCTTGAGCTCGTCGCCGATCTCGTCGCGGCCGAGGGCGGTCAGGCGCTGCAGCCGCAGGTCGAGGATGGCGCGGGCCTGGGTCTCGGACAGGCGGTAGGTGCCGTCCTCGCGCACCCGGTGGCGCGGATCGTCGACGAGCGCGATCAGCGGCGCGATGTCCTCCGCCGGCCAGTCGCGGGCCATCAGGGCCTCGCGGGCGGTGTTCGGATCGGGCGAGGTGCGGATCAGCCGGATCACCTCGTCGATGTTGGCGACCGCGATGGCGAGGCCGCACAGCACGTGGGCCCGCTCCCGCGCCTTGTTCAGCAGGAACTTGGTGCGGCGGGAGACGACCTCCTCGCGGAAGTCGATGAAGGCTTGGATCAGGTCCTTGAGGTTGAGGAGCTCGGGGCGCCCGCCGTTGAGCGCCACCATGTTGCAGCCGAAGCTCGTCTGCAGCGGGGTGTAGCGGTAGAGCTGGTTGAGCACCACGTCGGCGACCGCGTCGCGCTTCAGCTCGACGACGATGCGCATGCCGTCGCGGTCGGATTCGTCGCGCAGGTCGGCGATGCCCTCGACGCGCTTCTCGCGCACGAGGTCGGCGATCTTCTCGACCAGGGACGCCTTGTTCACCTGGTAGGGGATCTCGGTGAAGACGAGGGCCTCACGCTCCTTGCGCAGGTCCTCAATGTGGGACTTTGCCCGCATGATCACCGAGCCGCGGCCGGTCATGTAGGCCGAGCGGGTGCCCGAGCGGCCGAGGATCGAGCCGCCGGTCGGGAAGTCCGGCCCCGGGATGATGTCGTTCAAGCCCTCGATGGTGAGGCTTGGATCGTCGATGAGCGCGATGCAGCCGTCGATCACCTCGCCGAGGTTGTGCGGCGGGATGTTGGTCGCCATGCCGACGGCGATGCCGCCGGCGCCGTTGACGAGGAGGTTCGGGAAGCGGGCGGGCAGGACCGCCGGCTCGTCCTTCGACTCGTCGTAGTTCGGGTTGAAGTCGACGGTGTCCTTGTCGATGTCCTCGAGGAGCGCCATCGAGGGCTTCGCCAGGCGCGACTCCGTGTAGCGCATCGCCGCCGGCGGGTCGCCGTCGACCGAGCCGAAATTGCCCTGGCCATCCACCAGCATCAGGCGCATGGCGAAATCCTGCGCCATGCGGACGAGGGCGTCGTAGATCGACTGGTCGCCGTGCGGGTGATACTGACCCATCACGTCGCCGACGATGCGGGCCGACTTCACGTACTTGCGGTCCGGCAGGTAGCCGTTCTCGTACATCGAGTAGAGAATGCGGCGGTGCACCGGCTTCAGGCCGTCGCGCGCGTCCGGCAGCGCCCGGCTGACGATCACGCTCATCGCGTAGGCCAGGTAGGACTGGCGCATCTCGTCGGTGATCGAGACGGGCTTGATGTCGGTCGCGGGCGGGGTCGCGCCTGTCGGGTCGTTCTCTGCCAAGGTCTGTCTCTCGTCGCGGCCCGCGCGGGCTCACACTGCAGGGGCCGGCTTAGCCGATTTGCGCCCCGGGCACCAGCGCGAAGCGCGGAAGGCTGAGGCAAATCAGCATCTTAGATGGGTGTTCCGGGGTCGTTCCACAAGCCCGGCGCGTCCTGATGGACGAGTGTCCCGCGGAGTCGTTAGAGATTGGCAAAGGGCGTAAGGACGGCCTGGGCCGAGCCGGGCCCGCGCGCCTCGGAAGGGCCCTCGCGATGGACGTCGTCATCTACCACAACCCGGCCTGCAGCACCTCGCGCAACGTCCTGGCGATGATCCGCAACGCCGGCATCGAGCCCCACGTCGTCGAGTACCTGAAGACGCCGCCGGCGCGGGCGCTGCTGCGCCAGCTCCTCGCCCGGGCGGGCCTTTCGGTGCGCGAGATCCTGCGGGAGACGGGCACCCTCTACGCCGAGCTCGGCCTCGGTGATCCTGCCCTCACCAACGAGGCGCTCCTCGACGCCATCGCGGCGCACCCCGTCCTGATGAACCGACCGCTGGTGGTGAGCCCGCTGGGCGTGCGCCTCTGCCGCCCCTCCGAGCGGGTGCTGGACCTGCTGCCGCCGCAGCAGGGCGAGTTCGTCAAGGAGGATGGCGAGCGCGTCGTCGACGAGCATGGGCGCCGGGTCGCCACGGCCTGAGCCCCTGACGGATCCATGACACCGCAACGGCGCTGGCCGGTGATCTCGGCCCTCGGCATCGTGCAGATCCTCGCCTGGGGCTGCAGCTACTACCTGCTGACCGTGCTCGGGCCCGCGATCGCCGCCGAGACCGGCTGGGGGCTGCCCTGGATCTTCGGCAGCCTCACGGCCGGGATGCTCGTCGCGGGCCTCGTCTCGCCCTTCGTCGGCCGACAGATCGGCCGTCGCGGCGGGCGGCCGGTTCTGGCGGTCTCGGCCCTGCTCCTCGCCGCCGGGCTCACGCTGCTCGGCCTGGCGCCGGGCCTGCCGGTCTTCGGCCTCGCCTGGCTGGTGATCGGCGCCGGCATGGGTGCCGGCCTCTACGACGCGGCCTTCGCCACCCTCGGCCGGCTCTACGGCGCGGATGCCCGCCCGGCGATCACGGCGCTGACCCTGTGGGGCGGCTTCTCCAGCACCCTGTGCTGGCCGCTCTCGGCCTTCCTGCTCGCGCAGCTGGGCTGGCGCGGCACCTGCCTGGTCTACGCCGCGGTGCAGCTCCTGGTGTCGCTGCCGCTGATCGTCGGCCTGATCCCGCCCGTCCCGCCGCGGCCTGCCGCCCCCGGCCGTCCGGACGCGGCGCCCCTCGATCCCGCCGAGCGCCCGACCTTCCTGGTCCTGGCGGCCATCGTGACCTGCACCGGCGTTGCCGCCTCGGTGTTCTCGGTCCACCTGCTCACGCTCCTGCAGGAGCGCGGCCTCTCCCTCGCGGCGGCGGTCTCCCTCGGCACCCTGGTCGGGCCGTCGCAGGTCGGGGCGCGGCTGCTCGAGGTCGCCAATCGCAGCCGGCATCACCCGATCTGGACGCTCACCCTCGCGGTGGGGCTGATGGCCGTCGGCCTGGTCTTGCTCTGGGCCGGGCTCGGTGCGCCGGGCGTCGTGCTGATGGTCTACGGCGCCGGCAACGGGCTCTACTCGATCGCCCGCGGCACCCTGCCCCTCGTGCTGTTCGGGCCCGACCGCTACGCCGCCCTCCTCGGCCGGCTGGCGAAGCCCAGCCTCGCCGCGCAGGCTCTCGCGCCATCCGCCGCCGCCTATCTCATCGCCCGGGGCGGCGCCGACGCGGCGCTGGCGGCGCTCGCGGTCCTGGGCCTCGTCGACGTTGCCCTTGTCGCCGTCCTGTGGTGGGTCCGGCGCCGCGGCGCGGCGCGCGTTCCGGCCGGCTCAAGCGAAAAACCCCTCCCGCAGGGCGGAAGGGGCTGAGCGGACGTGCACGGCGCATGTCGGCTTGGGTTTTGCCTCCGCATCCCTCCGCGGGCCGGTCCGGCCGGCGCAGGGATGCTTAAGGTATCTGGGCGCGGGCCGTCGTCAGTGGGTGGTGACGGCATCCGCCGCGGTGGCGCGGCGCCGGCGCGGCGCGGGCTTCGCCGCGGCCTCGGTCACCGCGGCCTTCGCGGCGGCGGGCTTGCGGGCCGCCGGCTTGCGCGCCGGCTTGGCGCGAATCTCCTCCGCGGCGGCCGGCAGCGCCGCCGTCGCCGGAGGGGCGGCCCGCAGTTCCTGCTGGGCAAGGAACCAGTAATGCTCGTCGCGGCCCGGCGCGCGGCCGTCGCGTTCCCACAGGGCGTAAGCCCGCTCACGGATGCTGGTCTCGAAGTGATCCATCCCGACCTCCTCGTTGTTCACCTGAGCGGACCATCGCGGTCCATGGTTAAGGAAGTCCTACCTCGGCGCAGGTGCGGCGCACGATCCGCAGCAGGGCGTCCGGATCGTAGGGCTTCTCGAGGTGCGGAAGGTCGCGGAAACTGACCGGGAGGATCTCGGCGCGAAAGCCCGTGACGAGCACGACCGGCACACCGCGCCCGCGCAGCCTCTCGATGACGGGAAAGACCATCTCGCCCCGCAGGTTCACGTCGAGCAAGGCCGCGCCGATCACCTCGGAGCGTGCGAGCGCCAGGGCCTCTGGCACGGTGGGCACCGGCCCGACCACCTCGCCGCCGGCTCCGGCGATGATGTCGACGATGTCGCGGGCCACGAGGTACTCGTCCTCGGCCACCAGGATGCGGCGTCCGGCGAGGGATGTGGCCGGCTTGTCGCGGCACGGCCGGGTGAGCGGCATCGTCGGTCCTTCGATCGTCCGGCAGCGTCGAGATCGGCCGGAGGCGGGAGCCGCGGGGCGAGCCGGCGGAAGCGGAAGATGGCGGGCCGGGACGCCCCGCGTCCCCGCACGGACGAGGCGCGCGGCCCCGGCCCGCCGGTGACACCGTTCCAGCGGGAGCGGCAAGAACGGCGTGACCGCTGGACCCTGGACCCGACGCGACCGGGTGTCGTCGACCCAGGTTAAATCTGGACGCGACGCGCACCGGTCGGCCGGCGCTCCGCATTGTAACAATGTTGCAATCTGATCCGTCCAGGCCTAGGGGGAGGCGGCGGATCAGCGAGGAGACGGGTGATGGGCGGAACGCGGATCGGGGCGCTGCTGCTGGCCCTGGCGCTCGGATGGAGCGCGGCGGCGCGGGCGGAGCCCGTCCGGGTGGTGGCGACCTTCTCGATCCTCGGCGACCTCGTCCGGCAGGTCGGCGGCGTGCGGGTCGCGACCACGACCCTCGTCGGGCCGAACGGCGACGCCCACAGCTTCGTGCCCGCCCCGGCCGACGCGCAGGCGGTGGCGGCGGCCCGCCTGGTCGTCGTCAACGGTCTCGGCTTCGAGGGCTGGATCGACCGCCTGATCAAGGCCTCCGGCACCAAGGCCACCGTGATCGTCGCCTCGAAGGGCATCGTTCCGATCGAGGAGGAGAGCGGGCACGGCCACGATCACGGCATCGATCCCCATGCCTGGCAGAACGTCGCCCATGCGAGGCGGTACGTCGCCACCATCCGCGACGGCCTGATCGCAGCGGATCCGGAGGGCCGGGCGGTCTACGAGGCCAACGCGGCCGCCTACCTGGCGCAGCTCGACGCCCTCGAGGCGGAGGTCCGCGCCGCCCTGAGGGGCATCCCGGAGGCGCGCCGGCGCATCGTCACCACCCACGACGCCTTCGGCTACTTCGCCCGGGCCTACGGGCTGCGCTTCCTCGCTCCGCAGGGCGTGTCGAGCCAGAGCGAGGCCACCGCCCGCGACGTGGCGGCCATCATCCGGCAGATCCGCCGCGACAAGGTCCCGGCGGTCTTCCTGGAGAACGTCTCCGACCCGCGGCTGATGCAGCAGATCGCCCGGGAGAGCGGCGCCAGGGCCGGCGGTCGGGTTTTCTCGGACGCCCTCTCGGAGCCCGGCGGGCCGGCCCCGACCTACCTCGAGATGATGCGCCACAACGTGCGGGAATTCGCGGCGGCGCTGGGGGGGTGACGCTCGGACCGGCCTGCGCCTGATGCCCCTCGAAGCCCTCGTCTCCGGCGAGGAGCCTCGAATCAGTGCAGGTCCAGCATCAGGCTGCGGAACCGCTTGCCGTCCTTCGACTCCTCGCACGGCTGCCCGTCGGAGCCGAGCGCCTCGCCGTCGTCGCTGAGCACCTGGACCCGGTCGCCGGCCGGGCTGACCAGCAGGGCCTCGGGCTGGAAGTCGGGGATCGTCGCGAAGGCCGCGGCCGCACCCTCGACACGCGTCGGCCTCGCCGCCGGATCGCCCGTCCAGCGGTAGAGGTCGAACGGCTCACCCCCGCCGCCGGCGCCGCCGGCGAGGATCAGGTAGGCCTTCGCCTCCGGCGCGTAGGCGATGTCGCGGATGCCGCGGCCCTTGAGGTCGAGGGCGATCGGCGGCCCGAGGCGCGGCGGCACCCCGGTGATCGCCTCGGCCGGGTTCTCGAGCGGAACCAGCAGGGCGTTGGCGTCGGTGTCGAGGGGATTGCGCAGGCCGAGCCAGAGGGATGTCCCGTCCGGCCGGGGCGCCAGCCCCTCGATGTTGAAGCCCTTGCGCTTCGGGTCGAGGTCGTCCCGGGCCGGCACGTCGAGGCCGATCCGCTCGGCGAGGAGGGGGGAGAGGGCGGCGAGCGCCTGCGGCAGGCCCCTGACGGCGCTGCCCTTCGGGGTCAGGCCGGGCGCGTCGCCGGCCTGCGACACCGTCACGGCGGCGAGGCGGCCCCGGCCGGGGCTCTGCTTGCCGCCGCGCCGGCGGCTGTGCGAGCCGAGCACGTAGAGGTCGCCGCCGAGCCAGGTGGCCGCTTCGAGGTCGGCCTTCCGGTCGTCGGCCGCGAGGCCGAGATGGAGCCCGAGGTCGCTGCCCCCGAGCGGCAGCGCGTCGCCGCCGATGCCGGCCCGGTAGAGCCGCACCAGCGTCGTCTCGTCGTCGACCACCAGGAAGCGGTCGCCGAAGCTGCCGGGTGGGTAGGGCACCGCCCCCGAGGCCTCGCACATCCCGCGATGCTCCAGAAGCGGACCGACCTTGACCGGCTCGGCAACGGCCGCGGAGGCGAGGCACGACAGCACGACCGCGAGGAAGGGCAGGGGACGGAGCATGGGAGGTCTCGCGAGGAGCGGTCTTTAAGGAAGCCGGCCCGCGACCTCGTCCCGGGGTGCGGGCGAAGCGAGCCTCGGCGGAGGGCCGCCCGTCACCCCTGCGACGCTGCGGCAGGGCGGGCGCCCGGGACGATCCTGGGACGGGTGAGGGCGTGCGACGACAGAAGGATCGGTTCAGCCGCCGGTCATCGGCGGGAAGAACGCCACTTCCTGCGCGCCGGCCAGCGGGGTCTCGGGCTTGGCGTGGATCCGGTCGACGGCGGCGCGAACCACGCCGTCGTTCTCGAAGGCGTAGGCGTATTCCTCGCCGCGGCCCTTCAGCCAGGCGACGAGATCGGCCACCGTCGCGACCTCCCGCGGCAGGTCGAGGGTTTCCTCGGGGCGGCCGATCCGCTCGCGGACCCAGGCGAAGTAGACGAGCTTCATCGTGTGTCGCCGATCATCTCTCGTCGTCGATCACGTGGCGGATGCCGGAGCGCATGTAGTCGTAGCCCGTGTAGAGGGTCAGCGCCGCGGCGATGCACAGCAGGCCGAGCCCGAGCGCGCCGTTGCCGGGCAGCACCCGCTCGCCGGCCGGACCTGCGATCAGCACGCCGATCGCGACGAGCTGCACGCCGGTCTTCCACTTGGCGACCCGGCTCACCGGCACGCCGACCTTCAGCTCGGCCAAGTACTCGCGCAGGCCCGAGACCAGGATCTCCCGGCACAGGATCACGATCGCGGCCCAGAGCCACCAGCCGTGGATCGTGCCGTCGGCGCAGAGCATCAGGAGGCTCGCGGCGACGAGCAGCTTGTCGGCGATCGGATCGAGCATGCGCCCAAGGGCCGAGCTCTGGGCGTAGGTGCGGGCGACGTAGCCGTCGAGGTAGTCGGTGATCGCGGCGGCGACGAACACCGCGACGGCGATCCAGCGGGCGGTCTCATCCTGCGGCCAGAACAGCAGCGCCACCACCACCGGGACCGCGACCAGGCGGCCGTAGGTCAGCAGGTTGGCGAGGTTCAAGGCCGTCGAGCGGCGCCGGGGCAGGACCACGTTCATCGCCGCCGGTGAAACCACGCGGGGGGAGGGGGCGTCAACACAACTTGTCTCCGCGTCCGGGTCGCGCGTCGCATCCGAGTCGCGCATCGGCCAGGTCGTGCATCGGCCAGGTCGTGCATCGGCCAGGTCGTGCATCGGCCAGGTCACGTATCGGCATGGAAGAAGTCGTAGACCGCCCGGGCTGTCGCGGCATTCACGCCGGGAGCCTTGGCGAGGTCCTCCAGCGCCGCGCGCTGGATCGCCTTCACGGTCCCGAAATGGTGCAGCAGCGCCCGCTTGCGCGTCGGCCCGATTCCCGGGATCTCGTCGAGGGGGTTCTTGACCATCTCGCGCTTGCGCTTGGCCCGGTGCGCCCCGATGGCGAAGCGGTGGGCCTCGTCGCGCAGGCGCTGCACGAAGTAGAGCGTCGGGTCCCGCGGCGGCAGGCGGAACGGCGCCTGGCCGGGCACGAAGAAGGTCTCGCGCCCCGCGTCCCGGTCGCGCCCCTTGGCGATGCCGACGAGGGGCACGTCGGTGACGCCGACCTCGTCGAGGGCCTTGCGCGCCGCCTCGAGCTGGCCGCGGCCGCCGTCGATCAGCACGAGGTCGGGCCAGGCCGGAAAAGCGTCCGCATCGGCCGGGTCGGGCGGGGGCTCCGGCTCCGCCGGCCCGCCCTCGGCGGCCGCGCGGGCGGCTTCCGCCGTCGTGCGCGGGTGCTCCTTGACCAGGCGGCTGAAGCGGCGCTGCAGCACCTCGCGCATCATGCCGTAATCGTCGCCGGGCTTCACCTCCTCGGACTTGATGGTGAAGGTGCGGTAATGGGTCTTCATGAAGCCGGTCGGGCCGGCGACGATCATCGCGCCGACCGCGTTCGTGCCCATGATGTGGGAGTTGTCGTAGACCTCGATCCGCCGCGGGGCCTGCGCCAGCCCGAACGAGGTGCCGAGGGCCGCCAGCAGCTTGCCCTGCGAGGCGGTGTCGGCGAGGCGCCTCCCCAAGGCCTCGCGGGCGTTGCGGGCGGCGTACTCGACGAGGTTCTTCCGTTCCCCGCGCTTGGGCGCGTGGATCTCGACCCGGGTCTCGCCCTTGGTCGAGAGCGCGGCGGCGAGCAGCTCCGCGTCTTCGATCTCGTGCGAGGTCAGCACCAGCCGAGGCGCCGGCTTGTCGTCGTAGAACTGGGCCAGGAACGAGGCCAGCACCTCCGCCGGCGTCATGCTGCGGTCGGCCTTCGGGAAGTAGGCCCGGTTGCCCCAGTTCTGCCAGTTGCGGAAGAAGAACACCTCGATGCAGAACTGCCCGGCCTGCTCGTCGAGGGCGAAGACGTCGGCCTCCTCGATCCCTTGCGTGTTGACGCCTTGCACGCCCTGGATGGCGGCGAGCGCGGCGATGCGGTCGCGGTAGCGCGCCGCCTTCTCGAACTCCCAGGCGTCGGAGGCGGCCTGCATCTCGGCGGCCATGCGCTCCTTCACGGCGTTGGACTTGCCCGAGAGAAAGCCCCGCGCCTCCGCGGCCAGACCTGCGTAGTCCTCGACCGAGATCTCGTTCGTGCAGGGGCCCGAGCAGCGCTTGATCTGGTAGAGCAGGCAAGGGCGCGTGCGGTTCTCGAAGTAGCTGTCGGAGCAGGAGCGCAGCAGGAAGGCGCGCTGGAGCGCGTTGACCGTGCGGTTGACCGCCCAGACGCTGGCGAAGGGGCCGTAATAGTGTCCGGCCCGGCGTCGGGCGCCGCGGTGCTTGACGAGCTGCGGCGCGCCGGAATCCGCCGTCAGCAGGATGTAGGGCAGGGACTTGTCGTCCCGCATCAGCACGTTGAAGCGCGGCTTCAGCTGCTTGATGAGGTTCGCCTCGAGCAGCAGGGCCTCGGTCTCGGTCGCCGTGGTGACGAACTCCATCGAGGCCGTCTCGGCGATCATCCGGGCGATGCGGTTGGTGTGCGCCTGGCCCCGGGCGTAGGAGCCGACCCGGTTCTTCAGGTTCTTGGCCTTGCCGACGTAGAGCACGTCGCCCTTGGCGTCGAACATCCGGTAGACGCCCGGCGAGGTCGGCAGGGTGGTCCAGAACCGGCGGATCACCGCCGTGCCGGCCTGGATCGCGCCTGCGCCGGCATCGAGGTCGAAGTCGATCTCGGGCGCGGTGTCGAGGGCGTCCACCGCCTCGTCGTCGTCCTCGAGGGTGTCGAGGGCGTCGGGCGGCACGTCGTTCCCAGGCTGTCGGCTCATCAGGGCGATGTAGGCGGCCGGGCTCCCGCTGGAAAGACCGCGCCCGGGCGCTAAAAGGCCACCCTTCAGCCTCGGCCAACGCCCGTGCCCGAAGGACCACCTCGTGACGCCCGACCCCGCATGACGCTCCGCGACTGCCGGACGCCCCGGATCCCGCACCCCCGGCACGACCTGCCCGCGATGCGTACGCTCGAGAACGTCCTCTACCTGCCGCACACCCCGGCGCGGGGCCAGCCCTCGGCGCTGTTCGACGCGTCGCGCCGGTTCGTGCCCGAGAGCGTCGATTATCGCGGGATCGGCACCACGCCGTCCTGGCAGCGCACCGACTGGCCCGAGGACCTGCCGGCGGGCGTGCCGGAGGCGCCGGAGGAGACCTACCTCTTCCTCGGCGGCGCCCACCTGCATTACGGGCATTTCCTCGTCACCACCCTGCCGCGGTTCTGGCCGCTGCTGGCGGCACGGCCGCCGGCGCCGGTCCTGTGCTACGCGCCGGTCCACGCGGCGCAGTGGGAGCCCTTCCGCTTCGCCGTCGACATCCTGGCCCGGCTGGGCCTCGAGGTGCGCGAGATCCACGCCTTCGAGGAGCCGCTGCGCCTGCGCCGCGTGATCGTGCCGGCGCCGGCCTTCCAGGAGGAGGCCTTCGCCCACACGGTCTTCCGCGACCTCTGCGTGGCGATCGGGGCTGATTGCTACGCCCCGGAGGAGGTCGATGCCGAGGAGCGCCCGGCCTACCTCGCCAAGACGCGGCTCTCCGGCGGCGTGCGGCGCTTCGCGAACGAGGACGAGGTGACGGAGATCCTGGCGCGGGAGGGCGTCGAGATTCTTCACCCGGAGGGCCTGAGCTTCGCCGAGCAGGTCCGGCTGTTCGCGCGGCGGCGCGTGCTCGCGGGATCCCTCGGCTCGGCCCTGCACACCGCGATCTTTGCGCCGCCCGGCCGGCGGGTGGTGGCGCTGAGCCCCGGGCCCCGCATCAACCCGACCTTTCCCCTGGTCGACGCGCTCTGCGGCAACGCGGTCGCCTACCTCCACCAGCCGGGCACCGCGGAGACGGACAAGGGCGCCTTCGGCAGCCAGCAGCGCCTGCCCGATCCGCAGGCGGCAGCCGAGGGCCTGCTGCGGCGGATGCGGGCCATGGCGGCCGAGCCGCCGCGCTCCGGGCCGGGTCTTCTCCCGGCGGCGTGGTCGCGGCTCGCGCGGCGGATCCGGCGCTGAGGCGCCGGCAGCCGGTCCCGGCCGGGGTCCAATCAGTCGAAGAGGGCGTCGATGTCGTTCTGGTCGACGTGGCCCGGATCCTCGGCGAGCCGCGGCCCGTTCAGGAGGCTGCTCTCGTCGTCGACGCTGACCCCGGCCCGCTCGCCGATCAGGTCCTTGAAGGCCTCGAGCCCGCCCCAGGCCTCGATCATGCGGTCGATGTGGTCCTCGACGAACTTCAGCACGTTGACGATCTTGCTGATGCGCTGGCCGGTCAGGTCCTGGAAGTTGCAGGCCTCGTAGAGCACCACGGTGCGCTCCAGGATGGCGTCGACGCTGGAGCTGTCCTTCAGCCCGCCGGTCGAGCGCAGCACCGAGGCGTGGGTCTCGATGTCCTCGACGGCGGCCAGGATGGTGGTGGTGGCCCGCTCGGTGGCGTCGACCACCGCGTCGAGCTCGCCGGCCGCGCGCCGCACGCCCTTCCCGTCGAAGTCCTGCCGGTGCAGCACCGCGATCTCGTGCTTGGTCCGGCCGATCGCGGCCTTCATCACGTCGAGCTCGGTGCGCATTCCGTAGACTTCGGCCATCTCCCGCCGGCAGGCGTCGATCACGTCGCCGGTGGTGGTCTGGGTGAGCCGCTTCAGCTCGTTGACCGTCGCCAGGATCTCGGAGATCCGGTCGTCGTTGGCCGAGGGCGGCGGGGGCGCCGCCTCGACCGGAGCGTAGGAAACGCCGAGACTGTCCTCGATGCGGAAGCGCTTGTTCTTCATGGGTTCGAGAGAGCCTGCAACCGCGGCCGCATCGTACGGCCCACGGGGATCAGTCTGCGCAGGATTGATTGCGAATTGCTGAATGCGTGGCGCGGCCGCGGCGGCGGTGACGAAGGATTCATGATGCGGCCGGATTTACGATTCGCCGCAAGGGGTTAGCGAAACGCTCACCACGTTCCTTCACGGCCCGGTCCCGGCCTTCCTGCTCTCCTGCGGCCTCGCCGGCGGCAGGCCGGGCAGGCTCTTCGGGGACGGATACGATGGTGGTGCGCGGGATGGTGCTGGCCGGGGCGATCGCGGCCGGGATCGGGGCCGGTCCGGCCCTGGCGCAGGGGGCGGCGCCGGGCGCCTATGGCGGCGGCTTCATCGAGTTCCTGATGACCGGGCAGGATCCGGGCGCGGTGGCGAGGCCCCGGCGTCCGGCGCCGGTCGCCCCGGACGGCACCATCCTGGCGGGCCGCGGCTACCGGCAGGCCGCCTACGCCTCCCCGGCACCTGACGCGCCTCCTGCCGGCTACGCGGCCGGCGACGCCTCCCCGCGCGGCTATGCCCGGACCGCGGGCTACGTCCCGGCGTATTCCGGCGCGCAGGTCGGCTACGCCGCGGTCGCGCCCGGGCCGCTCCTGCATTCGGGCGACGCCGTGCCGCAAGCCTACGCGCCGGACCCGCTCGAGGCGCCCCGCACCCGCCGGGCGGCCCTGCCCGAGGCCCGGGAGGAGGGGATCGCCCGGGCGGTCGATCCGCGCTTCCAGCGCCAGGAGGTCGCCTATGACGGCGGGCAGCGGCCCGGCACCGTCGTGATCGATACGCCGTCGCGCTTCCTCTACCTGGTCCAGCCCGGGGGGCGCGCGCTGCGCTACGGCATCGGCGTCGGCCGGCCGGGCTTCACCTGGTCGGGGCTGAAGACGGTCAGCGCCAAGCGCGAGTGGCCGGACTGGACGCCACCCCCCGAGATGCTGCGCCGCCGGCCGGACCTGCCCCGGCACATGGCGGGCGGTCCCTCGAACCCGCTCGGCGCCCGGGCGCTCTATCTCGGCTCGTCGCTCTACCGCATCCACGGCACCAACGAGCCGCACACGATCGGCCAGTCGGTCTCGTCCGGCTGCATCCGGATGATGAACGAGGACGTGATGGACCTCTAC
>NZ_LABY01000245.1 GCF_001043975.1 Methylobacterium variabile | reverse complement strand
CCCCTGGATCGCCTATCCCTGGCTCGACCGCGCCGGTCGCCTGTCGCGGTTCAAGCTCGCGGTCTTCCTCCTCGCCCTCGCGCCGGGGCTGTGGTTCACCGGCGCCTACGCCCTCGACCGGCTGGGCGCGAAGCCGCTCACCGCCTACCTGCACGCCATGGGCGACTGGTCGGTGCGCTTCCTGATCCTGTCGCTGGCGGTGACGCCGATGCGGCGCATCGCCAACGCGCCGAAGCTCATCCTGGTGCGGCGGATGCTCGGGCTCACCGCGCTCGCCTACGCGCTGATCCATGTCGCGCTCTACGTCGCCGACCAGAAGTTCGACCTCGCCCGGGTGGCGAGCGAGATCGTGTTCCGCATCTATCTCACCATCGGCTTCGCGGGCCTGCTCGGGCTCGTGGTGCTGGGCGTCACCTCGACGGACGGGATGATCCGCCGCCTCGGCAAGGCGTGGCCGCGGCTGCACCGGCTGGTCTACCCGATCACCGCCCTGGCGCTCGCGCACTTCTTCCTGCAATCGAAGATCGACGTCTCCAAGCCGGTGTTCTGGAGCGGGCTGTTCCTGGCCCTGATGGGCTGGCGCCTGATGCACCGCCTCAAGCTGCCGACCGCGCCGCTGCCGCTCCTGGCCTTGAGCCTCGCGACCGGCCTCGCGACGGCGGCGCTCGAGGCGGCGTGGTACGCGCTCGCCACCGGCGTGCCGGCCGAGGCCGTGCTCTCGGCCAACCTCGACTTCTCCTACGACGTGCGTCCGGCCTGGTGGGTGCTCGGCGTGGTGATCCTGAGCGTGCCGCTCAACCTGTGGCAGAACCGGACCGGATCCGGCGCGTCCCGCCCGGTCCCGCGCCCCGCCCCGGCGCGATGACCCGTCACGGATGCAGGCTCGCCCACGGCCGCCCGTGCCGGGTCCGCGGTGCGGCACCGTCCATCCGGTGCACCCGCACCGGGATCGACTTCGCCGCCGGGGTCATGCTGCCGACGGCGTAGTGCCAGAGCGGCAGGAGCACGTTCGCCTCCGGGTAGTAGGCGCCGACGCAGCCGACCGGGATGTCGTAATCGACGATGGTGAGCCCGGGCAGCTCGCGCCGGACGCCGTCATCCGCCACCGTCTCCACCCGCACGGTCGCCCCGTCGGACAGGCCGAGCCGGTCGATGTCCAGGCGGTTCATCAGGATCACGTCCCGGGTGCCCTTGATGCCGCGGAAGCGGTCGTCGTAGCCGAACACCGTGGTGTTGAACTGATCGTTGCTGCGCAGCGTCATCATGCGCAGCACGTCGTGGCCGCCCTCCGGCATGTCCGGGTCCTCGTCGAGGCTCCGGGGCACGATGAAGTTGGCCTTGCCGGTCCTGGTGTGCCACTGGCGCTTGCAGGCCGGCAGCGGTCGCTGGAAGCCGCCGGGTTCCCACATCCGCCGGTCGTAATCGTAGAACGTCTCGGGGTAGGTCTCGCCGATCGCGTCGCGGATCAGCCGGTAGTCGCCGCACCACGCGTCCCACGGGACCCTGGGGTTCGGCTCGAGCACGCGCTTGCCCAGTTCCGCCACGAGCCGGATCTCGCTGATCAGGTGCGGCGAGGCCGGCCGGCGCATCCCCCGCGATCCGTGGACGCAGCCGGTCGTGTCCTCCATCGACAGGGATTGGATCCCGGTCGCCTGGCGGTCGGTCTCGATCCGGCCCAGCACCGGCAGGATGTAGCTGATCTCGCCCGGGACCAGGGCGGTGCGGTTGAGCTTGGTGATGGCGTTGACGGTGAGGCGCAGGTGCCTCCAGGCCGGCTCGATCAGGCTGCGGTCCGGCACCGCGCGCACGAAGTTGCCGCCGAGCTCGACGAAGCAATCGACCTCACCGGCGAGGATCGCCTCGCAGGCTTCGACGGAGGTGAAGCCGGCCTCCCGCGGCGGCGAGAAGCCGTATTGCCGCGCCAGCCGGTCGAGAGGGACGAGCTCCGGCTTCTCGGTGACGCCCATGGTGCGCTGGCCCTGGACGTTGGAATGCCCGCGCACCGGGCAGATGCCGGCGCCGCTGCGGCCCATGTTGCCGCGCATCAGGAGCAGATTCGCGAGCATCTGCACCGTCTCGACGCCGGCCCGGTGCTGCGTCAATCCCATGCCGTAGACGCCGATCACCGCCCGCGACCGGGCGTAGACCGCTGCCGTCGCCTCCATGGCGGTCCGCGGCAGGCCGGCCCGGCGCACGAGGTCGTCCCAGTCCTGCCCCCGGAGCCAGTCGGCGAAAGCCGCGAACCCGTGGGTGTGCTCGGCGATGAAGGCGCCGTCGAGCGCCGGTTCTCCCGCGTCCTCGCGCTCCAGCACCGCCTTGCAGATGCCGGTCAGCGCCGCGAGGTCGCCGCCAGTCTTCACCTGGTGGTACTGCGAGCTGATCCGCGTCTCGCGCGTCGTCAGCATCTCGAGCGGCGACTGGGGATTGGTGAAGCGCTCGAGCCCGCGCTCGCGCAGGGGGTTGTAGGTGATGATCGGCACGCCCCGCTCGCTCGCCTCCTGCAGCGGGTGGAGCATGCGCGGGCTGTTGCTGCCGGGGTTCTGGCCGAAGAACAGGATGCAGTCGGCGTGGCCGAAATCGGCCAGCGACACGCTGCCGACCGCCTGGCCGATGCTCTCCGGCAGCGCGACCGAGGTGGTCTCGTGGCAGAGGTTCGAGGAATCCGGCAGGTTGTTGTTGCCGTAGAGGCGCGCGAACAGCCCGTAGAGGTAGCTCGCCTCGTTCGAGCAGCGGCCCGACGAGTAGAACACGGCCCGCCTCGGGTCGCGCTGCCGGCTCGCCCGCAACTCGCGGGCGATCTCCTCCAGGGCCTCGCCCCACGAGACCGGGACGTACTTGTCGGTGGCGGGGTCGTAGCGCAGCGGGTGGGTCAGGCGGCCGGGCTGCTCCAGGTGGTAGTCGTCCCAGTCGAGCAGCTCGGACACCGTGTGCTCGGCGAAGAACTCGGGGCCGCAGCGATGGTTGGTGATCTCCCACGCCACCGTCTTGGCGCCGTTCTCGCAGAACTCGAACGGCAGCGGCTGGGCCGGCTTCACCCAGGCGCAGCCGACGCACTGGAAGCCGTCGACCTTGTTGTGCCGGGTGAGCAGCAGCGAGCCGCTGGCGAGCACGTTCTCCCGGGCCAGGATGTTGCCGAGCGACCGGGCCGAGCCCCAGCCCCCCGCCGGCCCCGCATAGGGTCTGAACGAAACGCGCTTCACCATGCATCGGCTCCGCTGGTTCGAGTTGATGGATGATAGGGGAGGTCCGGGATCGGCGTGCTAGAGGATGTGATCCAACACATTCCGGAGCGATGCCGATGCTGATCACGCGCGATTACATGCTGGAGAAGCCTCCCGGCCCGTCGAGACCGAAACTGTTCCTGGACCAGTCGGTGGTGCCGGGGCTCGCCAACGCGGCGGGCGCCGTCGAGGCGGGGATCGAGCGGATCGTCGTCGCGTCGCGCCGCAACCCTCTCCTCGCCCTGAGCCTCGTCGCCGGGATCGGCCTCGCCCTGACGATGGCGCGGCCGCGCCGGCCGCTCTGACAGGACGGATTGTTCGCCCCAGGGACAACCACATAGATCAAGGTCGCAACGGTTGGCGATCAGATCTTCGTCGGCGAAACGTCCGGATCAAGCTGCGACAAGACCGGGTTGCTTAACTTAGATCAGTGCGGGGACGGTCGATCGACGGCACGAAGGACCCGGAAAGTCCGATCGGCCGTCCGGCGGGCGAGCCGGATACGCCGGAGGGCCGTATGCGACGCAGCCAGCCTCACGGGGACGTCGGCAAGTCTTGGGTCAAGTCTTGGGTCAAGTCTTGCCCCGAATCTTGGCTGATGCCTCGCCCCGCCGCCCGCCCGGTGGCGGCGCGATGAGGGCGGACGAGGCCGGGCCGCTGCGCCGGGGGGCGAGGGTGCTCGCCGCGGTCACCCGCCGCGGGGCCGTGGTCGCCGCCGGGCTCGCCCTGTCCGGCTGCCAGATGAGCCTGCTCAACGCCAAGGGACCGGTCGGCGCGGCCGAGGCCAACATCCTGATCGTCGCCACGGTCATCATGCTCGCCATCATCGTGCCGACGATGATCGGCACGCTGGTCTTCGCCTGGTGGTTCCGGGCCTCGAACACGCGGGCGCGCTACCGGCCGGACTGGGCCTTCTCGGGCAAGATCGAGCTCGTCGTCTGGTCGGTGCCGCTCCTCACCATCATCTTCCTCGGCGGCATCGCCTGGATCGGCTCGCACCAGCTCGATCCCGCGGTCCCGATCGAGTCGGACAGGAAGCCCCTGCGGGTACAGGTGGTGTCGCTCGACTGGAAGTGGCTCTTTCTCTACCCCGAGCAGCAGATCGCCTCGGTCAACGAGCTGGTCGTGCCGGTCGGCGCCCCGGTGCAGTTCCTGCTGACCTCGAGCAGCGTGTGGAACTCGTTCTTCGTGCCGCGCCTCGGCAGCATGATCTACACCATGCGGGGCATGACCTCGCAGCTCAACCTGATGGCCGATCAGGAGGGCACGCTGCACGGCCTCTCGACGCATTTCAGCGGCGACGGCTTCTCCGACATGCACTTCCCGGTGCGGGCGGTCTCGGACGGCGCCTTCGCCGACTGGGTGCAGGGCGCGAAGGCCGGTCCGAGGCTCGACGCCGCATCCTACGGCGATCTCGCCAAGCAGGGGACCGTCGAGGCGCCACGGTCCTACGGCAGCGTCGAGCCCGACCTCTTCCGGCGCATCGTCGACCAGACCATCCCGAAGGGGCCGGGGCCGGCCCAAGGGGCGGACAACGGCGCCCCCCCGACCGTCAAACCCAAAGGGGGCTCGTGACGATGCTCGGCAAGCTCACCTGGTCGGCGATCCCGTTCGACCAGCCGATTCCGCTCGTCGCCGCGGCCCTGGTGGGCCTGGTCCTCCTCGGCGTGATCGCCTGGGTCGTGCTCGCCGGCTACTTCCCGTACCTGTGGCGCGAGTGGATCACGTCCGTCGACCACAAGCGGATCGGCGTGATGTACGTCCTCCTCGGGCTCGTCATGCTGATCCGGGGGTTTTCCGACGCGATCCTGATGCGATCGCACCAGGCGCTCGCCTACAACGCGCCGGGCTACCTGCCGCCGGAACATTACGACCAGATCTTCTCCGCCCACGGGACGATCATGATCTTCTTCGGCGCGATGCCGTTCATGATCGGGCTGATGAACTTCGTCGTGCCGCTGCAGCTCGGCGTGCGCGACGTCGCCTTCCCGACGCTCAACTCGGTCAGCTTCTGGCTCACCGCGACGGGTGCGCTCCTCGTCAACGTCTCGCTGGTGATCGGCGAGTTCGCCCGCACCGGCTGGTGGCCGTCACCGCCGCTCTCCGAGATCACCTACTCGCCCGGCGTCGGCGTCGACTACTATCTCTGGGCGATCCAGATCTCGGGCATCGGCACGCTGATGTCGGGGGTCAACCTCGTCACCACGATCCTGAAGATGCGGGCGCCGGGCATGAGCTACCTGCGCATGCCGATGTTCTGCTGGACCGCGCTCGCCTCCAACCTGCTCATCATCGCGGCCTTCCCGATCCTGACCGCGACCCTCGCGATGCTGACCCTCGACCGCTACCTCGGCTTCCACTTCTTCACCGACGAGGCCGGCGGCAACTCGATGCTGTTCATGAACCTCTTCTGGGCCTGGGGGCACCCGGAGGTCTACATCCTGGCACTGCCGGCCTACGGGATCTTCTCGGAGGTGATCTCGACCTTCTCGGGCAAGCCGCTCTTCGCCTACCGCTCGATGGTGTGGGCGACGCTGGCGATCTGCCTGCTCTCCTTCACGGTCTGGCTGCACCACTTCTTCACCATGGGGCCGGGCGGCGACGTCAACGGCGTCTTCGGCATCACCTCGATGATCATCGCGGTCCCGACGGGGGTGAAGATCTTCGACTGGATGTTCACGATGTACGGCGGCCGGGTGCGGTTCACCACGCCGATGCTGTGGTCGGTCGCCTTCGTCGTCACCTTCGTGGTCGGCGGTGCCACCGGAGTGCTGCTGGCGATCCCGCCGGCCGACTTCGTGCTGCACAACTCGCTCTTCCTGGTCGCCCACTTCCACAACGTGATGGTGAGCGCGGTCGTGTTCGCGGCCTTCGCCGGCTACACCTACTGGTTCCCGAAAGCCTTCGGCTTCACCCTCGACGAGTGGTGGGGCAAGGCGGCGTTCTGGTTCTCCCTCGTCGGCTACGTCTGGGTGTTCACGCCGCTCTACGTCGTCGGCCTGATGGGCATGACGCGACGGATGCAGCACTTCTCCGTCGCCGAGTGGTATCCGTGGATCGTCGCGGCGAGCCTCGGCGTCATCGTGATGTTCGCCGGCGTGGTCTGCCAGGTGGTCCAGCTCGTCGTCAGCATCAGGCGCCGCGAACACCTGCGCGACCTCACCGGCGATCCGTGGGACGGCCGCTCCCTCGAATGGGCCACCGCTTCGCCGCCGCCCTCGTTCAACTTCGCGGTGATGCCCCACGTCGAGGGCGAGGAGGCCTACTGGGCGATTAAGCAGCGGGCCCGCGAGCAGGCGCGCCTGCGCGAGGAACCGGATTACGAGCCGGTCGAGATGCCGCTCAACAGCCCGACCGGCTTCGTCTGCGCCTTCTTCGCCACCCTCGTGGGCTTCGCGATGATCTGGCACATCTGGTGGCTGGCCGCCCTGGGGCTCGCCGGCGCCTTCGCCACCTTCGTGGTCTTCGCCTGGCGCGACCGGGTCGAGTACGAGATCCCGGCCGAGGCCGTGGCGCGCATCAATCGCCTCAACCGGGCGAGCCGCCTCGAGGCGCTGCAGCAGGCCCGCCGGAAGGAGGCCGCATGAGCAGCTCGGCCGCCATTCCGGGGGTGGTGCCGATCCGGCGCGACCCCAACCATCTCGGCCACCACGCCGCCGGCGAGGGGGAGACCCGCGCCACCGGGCGCGGCATCGGCGGGCCGTCGTCGAAGCGCATCGTCGTCGGCTACGGCTTCTGGATCTTCCTCCTCAGCGACATCGTGATGTTCGCCGCGTTCTTCGCGGCCTACGCGGTGCTGCGCGGCGGCACTGCCGGCGGGCCCGGCCCGGCGGAGCTGTTCGACTACACCAACGTGGCGATCGAGACCGTCCTGCTGCTGTTCTCGAGCTTCGCCTGCGGCGTCGCCACGCTCGCGCTCAACGCCCGCCGGGCCCTCCTCTTCCAGGCCGCGATGGCGGTGACGTTCCTGCTCGGCGCCGGCTTCCTGGCGCTGGAGCTGCGCGAGTTCACCGACCTCGTCGCGCGCGATGCCGGCCCGACCCGCAGCGCGTTCCTGTCGGCCTTCTTCACGGTGGTCGGCTGCCACGGCCTGCACGTCACCGCCGGCCTGCTCTGGCTGCTCACCATGATGGCGCAGGTCTTCGCCAAGGGGTTTCGGCCCGACATCCTGCGCCGGGTGATGTGCTTCTCGCTGTTCTGGCACGCCCTCGACATCGTCTGGGTCGCCGTCTTCACGGTCGTCTACCTGATGGGGTCCGCCGCATGAGCCAGACCGACGACCGGGCACACGCCGACGTCGCCCCCGGCGACGAGTACGCCCATGAGGAATTCGGCTCAGGGCTTCGCAGCTACCTGATCGGGCTGGGGCTGGCACTCTTGCTCACCGCCGCCTCGTTCTGGGTCGCGCAGACCAAGGTCATGTGGGCGCCGGCGATTCCCGTCGCGCTCCTCACCTTCGCCATCGCGCAGATGGGCGTCCATCTGGTGTTCTTCCTCCACCTCACCAGCGGGCCCGACAACACCAACAACATCATGGCGCTGGCATTCGGGGTCCTGATCGTCTTCCTGCTGTTCGGCGGGTCGGTGTGGATCATGCACCACATGAACACCAACATGATGATGCCGGCGGAGGGTGGGGCGCCGATGCCGATGCAGCACCAGGGCGGCGGGCATCACTAGGGCTGGGATGCCCGACAGATGAAAGGGCTAGGTGCTGACGATACCGACATCCCACGGTACACGACAGTGCCGTGCAGTGCGGACTGAACGCCTGTCGTGAGCCTCTACCCTTTCCCGGACGACCGAAGCGACAGCGGAAGGAGATCCGGGATCCAGCCGTGAGACTCGCCGCGAACCGGCTCTGAATCGTCCAACGTTGCAGACAGACAGACGGACGCGTCGCGACTTTCTGTGCTGGATCCCGGATCTCCTTCTTCGTTTCAGTTATCCGGGAAAGGGGACGAGCAAGAAGTCGGCGTATAGCTCCATATCGCACCGGGGTGGAACGCGTGCGGGCTGCGCGGCTCCTGAATGAAGCGCGAGCAGTAATTCTGTCGAGGAAACCTAATAAGAATTCATGATTGTTTCTGATCTATTAGCGCAGACAGGCCGGTCAGCGAGCGCGGCTCGAAAATATCTTATGGATTATTAGTAGAAAATGGTGCCCGGGGACGGAGTCGAACCGCCGACACTGCGATTTTCAGTCGCATGCTCTACCAACTGAGCTACCCGGGCGCACCGGCCGCGCGAGGCGGCGGTCAAGGCCGTGAATTGCATCCCGGGTCCATCGAGAACCGGAACGGCACCACTTGCATCACGAGAGGAGAAGTGGTGCCCAGGGACGGAGTCGAACCGCCGACACTGCGATTTTCAGTCGCATGCTCTACCAACTGAGCTACCTGGGCCCGCCAGGCTGCGCGGGGCAGCGGCGTTGAGCGGCGGTATAGAGACGGCCGGAGCGCCTGTCCAGCCGTCTCGTGCGGGCGCGCGGGCGATTGTTTGCCGGCGCCGGCTTACGCCCCGGCGGCGCGGCGTCGGCGCGGGGCGCGGGCCGGGCTCGCCGGGTTGCGGGGGGGGCGGGCCTTCTTCGCCGGGGCCTCGCGGGCGGGTGGTGACTTCCCCGCCTTGCCGTCGCCGCCCGCATGGGCGTCGAGGAAGGCGCGGCAGGCGTTGAAGTCGGTCTCGATCCCGGGCGGCAATGCCTCCATTCGCTTCTCGCGGGCGAGGGAGGCGGCGAAGCGCAGCATCGCCGGGGTCGGCGGGCGGGTCGCGCCGTCGGCGGCCGGGGCGGCCTTCGGTCCCGCATGGGTGTTGAGGAAGAGCCGGCAGGCGCCGGCCTCGCGGGTCGCCTCCGGGGGGAGGGGGATGCCCTTGCGGGCGGCCAAGGACTTCGCGAACGACACCATCGCGGCGGTCGGCGCCCGGCCCCCGCCGCGAGACGGCGCCTCGCCCTCGACCGCCAGCCGCTCGGCGCCCGAGACCGCGCCGATCAGCGCCTCGACCCGCTCGCGGGTACGCTGCCGGAAGGCGTCGGCCCGGCGCAGGGCCTCGGCCCGGGTCGTGGCCCGGCCGATCTCGGCGAGCTCCGATTCGAACACCGCCCGCCCGACCGGGTCGCCATAGGCCGGAAACACCCGCCGCACCGCCGCCACGAAGGCGAGGCCGACCTCGGTCACGGTGATCGCCGGATCCTTGCCCTTGAGCAGCGTGACGTAGTGGCTCTTCATCAGCTTCGGCAGCACCGCGTCGCGGGTCGCGGCGGTGCCGAGGCCCTTGGGCTCGGTCGGGTTGGCGGGGTTCTCGAGCGCCCGCTTCAGGGCCGGGTCCTCGACCTGGTCGATCAGCCGGCCCATCACCACCGGCAATTCGCCCCGCGTGATGCGCCGGGGCGGCTCGGTGCGGGCGGTCTCGATCGTCGGCTCGCCGCCGGTGCCGCCCTCGCCGTCGCGCACCGGCGGCAGGCGCCCGGTGGTCGGCTCGTCGTCGGCCTTCGCCTTGCCGGGCACCACCTCGTCCTCGTCGGCCTCGGTGCCGTAGAGGGCGCGCCAGCCCGGCACCCGCACGACGCTGCCGGTGATCGAGAAGCGCTTCGCGCCGAGCGGCGTCCCGACCTCGGCCGTGACGGTGGTGCGGGCATCGATCCCGTCGGGCAGGTGGGCGGCGAGGAAGCTTTTCGCGATGAGCAGCCAGAGCCGGCGCGCCTCGGGCGACGCGTCGCCCGGCCCCGGCACCTTGCGCAGGGGCACGATGGCGTGGTGCTCGCCCGGATCCTTGACGTAGTGGCCCTTCGGCCCGCGGCGGATCTGCGGCGCCGCCGGGGCGTGGGCGGCGAGGTCCTTGTCGGCCGTCGCGATCGCCGCGCTCACCGCCGCGGCGTCCTTTCCCTGCGATTCGGGCAGGTGCACGGACTCGGTGCGGGGGTAGCTGAGGAAGCCCTTGTCGTAGAGGTCCTGGGCGTGGCGCGCCGTCGCCTGCGGGTCCCAGCCGAAGCGCTTGGCGCAGGCCCGGGCGAGGGTGTCCTTGGAGAAGAGCTTCGGCGGCGCCCGGCGCACGTCCTTCTGCACCACCGCGAGCGGGCCGGCCCAGCCCTCCGCCGCGTCGCGGATCGCCTCGGCGTCCTTGATGTCGAAGATCTTCTCCTTCGGCGCGTGCCACAGCGTCAGGCTCGCGCCGCTCTCCGTCGTCACCGGCAGGGCGATCTTGTAGAAGTCCCGCGGGACGAAGGTGCGGATGCGCTCCTCAAGGTCGGCGAGAATGGCGAGCGTCGGCGTCTGCACGCCGCCGAAGCGCCAGGGCTCGCGGAAGGCCGGCGGGCGCAGCCGCAGCGACACCGCCCGGGTGCCGTTGAGGCCGAGATGCCAGTCCTCGTACTGGCGGCACAGCGCCTCGAGATAGGCGGCGTAGTCGCGCTCGCCGGAATCGCTCTCCTGCGCCAGCAGCCCGAAGGCGCGGCGAATCGAGATCTCGTCGAGGGCGCCGAGGCGCAGGCGGTCGACCCGCCCGCGCCAGCCGAGATGCTCCAGCACCTCCCAGGCGATCATCGAGCCCTCGCGCCCCGGATCGGTGGCGATGATCACCCGCTCGACCCCCTGCAGGGCCTGGCGGATCGCCGCGAGCTTCGGGGCGTGCGACTGGCCCGAGCGCCCGTGCCCGGGGCCGACCGGCAGCCGGTCGAGGGCGATCGGCAGCGCGTCGAAGCGCCAGGGCTTCCAGTCCGGACGGATCTCCCCGGGCTCGGCGGCCTCGAGCAGGTGGCCCTCGGCGGCGACGCAGACCGTGCTCGGCGAGCGGAAGAACCGCTGCACCTGGCGCATCGCCGAAGGCTTCTCGAAGAAGAACAGCGTCTTGCCGGAGGACGCCTTGCCGGAGGATGTGCCGGGGGAGGGGGCCTGCGCCATGGCCGCGGGACGCTCCTGGGGCGGGGTGGCCCGAACGAAGCATGAACATAGGCGAGGCCGGCGGGCGGGTCAATCGCCGGCACGGCCCCTTGCCCGGACCGGCTTGAGTGTGGAGGCGCACGATCCGTACGGCGTCGCCATTGCGCCGCTCGCGGAAGCTGGCATGCTGTGACTTGGGAGAACTAGGAAGAGACTACATCACATGCGCCCCTTCGTTCGTTCAAGACTGGTGATGGTCGCAGGATTGCTGTCTTGTCTGGCGGGTGCCGCCGGGCCCGCGGCCGCGCAGGACCTGCCGTTCGGCCTCGGGGTCGTGCCGGACGCCGCGATGCCACGCGATGCCCTGGTGTTCCACGGCAATTACTGCGGGCCCGGCAGCCGCGGTGCCGGCCTGCGCCCGATCGATGCCCTCGACGCGGCGTGCATGCGCCACGACGCCTGCACGCCGCCGCGCGGCCAGGGCCTGCCGACCTGCTCCTGCCACGCCCGGCTCCAGCGCGAGGCGGAGGCGGTGGCGCGCAATCCCCGCCACCCCGACGACCTGCGCAGCCTCGCCGGCCTCGTCTCCGCTGGCGCCACGCAGCTGCCCTGCCGCTGAAGATTGCTCCGCCGGCCGCGGACGGCCGGTGCCGAGCCCGCCGCCGATCCGGCACCAAAATCGCCGCGGCCTCGTCATCCTCTCGCCCGATCGCGCTGCGACCGGGCGGTGCGCGCGCCGCCACCTCCTCGCCGCGGTCACCTGCACTCGCCTCCGGCGCTGCCCCGTGCCGGGGGCGATGCCGTTCGGGCGCAGGCGCGGGCGGGGCGCGCGGGGCCGGTCCTTCCTGAGCACGGCCACACAAACGCCGCTTGCGCCCTCGCCATTGCTCACATAAAGATATCTTTATGTTTCGCATCGGAGGCGAGGAGCCCGCCGGAATGACCGCCACCGTCCCCTTCGCTGACGCCTTGAGCGTGCTGCGCGCCGCAGCGGAGGAGACGCGCCTGCGCATCCTGGTGCTGCTCGGCGAGGGCGAATTGTCGGTCTCCGACCTGACCGACATCCTGGGCCAGTCTCAGCCGCGGATCTCCCGCCACCTCAAGCTCCTGGTCGAGGCCGGGCTGGTGGTGCGCCACCGTGAGGGGGCCTGGGCCTTCTTCCGCCTGCGCGAGGGCGTGGCGGGGCTGGTGGCGCCGCTCATCGCCGCGGTCGACGCCGCGGAGCCGCCCCTGTCGGAGGACCGGGCCCGGCTTCAGGCGGTGCGGGCGCAGCGGGCGGACGCCGCCCAGAGCTTCTTCGCCCGGCTCGCGCCGCAATGGGACCGGGTGCGCTCGCTCCACGTGCCGGAGGCCACCGTCGAGGCGGCGGTGCTCGACGTGCTGGGGCAGGGCCCGGTCGGCAGCCTGCTCGACCTCGGCACCGGCACCGGGCGGATGCTCGGTCTGCTGGCGCCGCGCGCCTCGCGGGCGACGGGCCTCGACGCCAACCACGCCATGCTGTCGGTCGCCCGGGCCAACCTCGAGCGCCAGGGCCTGACCCGCATCGACCTGCGCCAGGGCGACATCCACGCCCCGCCCTTCGGCCGGGCGAGCTTCGACCTCGTGCTGATCCACCAGGTGCTGCACTACCTCGACGACCCGGCCCGGGCCCTGCGCGAGGCCGCCCGCCTCGTCGCCCCGGGCGGTCGCCTCCTTGTGGTCGATTTCGCCCCCCACAGCCTGGAATTCCTGCGCGAGGACGAGGCGCATCGCCGCCTCGGCTTCGCCCCCGAGCAGGTCGCGGGCTGGCTCTCCGAGGCCGGCCTCACGGACGTGCGGCTGCGTCACCTCGCCCCGACCGGGGGCGCGGAGCACCAGCTCACCGTCACGCTCTGGCTCGCCCATCACGCGCAGGCCGGTGCCGGCCTGCCCGACCGCGCCGTCGCCTGATCCGTCCTTCCTTCCGCCGAGGCCGCCGATGATCACCACCGCCTTCCGTCCGAGCCGCGAGAGCCGCCGCCCGATCCGGGTCTCGTTCGAGTTCTTCCCGCCCAAGTCCGCGGAGATGGAGGCGACCCTGTGGTCGTCGATCGAGCGCCTCGCCCCGCTCGGCCCCAGCTTCGTCTCGGTGACCTACGGCGCCGGCGGCTCGACCCGCGAGCGCACCCACAACACCGTGGCGCGCCTGGTGCGCGAGACCGACCTGAAGCCCGCCGCCCATCTCACCTGCGTGGCGGCCACAAAGGGCGAAGTCGACGACGTCGTGCGCGCCTACCACGAGGCCGGCGTGCGCCACATCGTGGCCCTTCGCGGCGACCCGGTGGAGGGCGTGGGCAGCGCCTACACGGCGCATCCGGGCGGCTACGAACGCTCCTGCGACCTCGTCGCCGGCATCAAGCGCGTCGGCGACTTCGAGGTCTCGGTCTCGGCCTACCCCGAGCGCCACCCGGAGGCCGGCTCCCTCGACCAGGATCTCGACGCGCTCAAGGCCAAGGTCGATTGCGGCGCCGACCGCGCCATCACCCAGTTCTTCTTCGACAACGACCTGTTTTTCCGCTACCTCGACCGGGTGCAGTCGCGGGGGATCAATATTCCGATCATCCCCGGCATCCTGCCGGTGCAGAACTTCAAGCAGGCCGCGAACTTCGCCCGCCGCACCGGCGCCTCGGTGCCGGACTGGCTCGCCGCCCGCTTCGAGGGCCTGGAGGACGACGTCGCCACCCGCAAGCTGGTCGCCGCAGCGGTCGCCGCCGAGCAGGTGCTCGACCTCGTCGATCGCGGCATCACCGACTTCCACTTCTACACCATGAACCGCGCCGACCTCGTCTACGCGATCTGCCACCTGCTGGGCTTGCGCGCGGCGCCGGCGGTGACGGAGAAGGCGGCGGCCTGACCATCTCGCCGAAGGAGCGCTCGTCGTGGCCGAACCGCAGGACATGATCGTTCCGCTTCTCTGGGAAATGCGCGCAGACATCGCCGCGTCCCGGGACGACGCCCGAGCCGGGTTCGGGGCAATCAACGCCCGTCTCGACAAGCTCGGGCGGCGCTTCGACACCCGGCGCTGAGGCCAGGAAACGGCCTCATCCTCACCGTCACCAACAGTCCGGGCCGCCCCACGCGGCCCGGCTTGATTCCGCATCGACCGCACTGACCGACACTCGCTGGAACCCCACCCCGATGACCGACCTCCGCCCCGCCGACGGTGCCGAAATCCTGTCCGCCCTGCGCCGGCGCGCGGCGGAGAAAATCCTCGTCCTCGACGGGGCGATGGGCACGGTGATCCAGCGCCTCGGCCTGACCGAGGCCGACTTCCGCAGCGAGCGGTTCCGCGATCACGCCCACGACCAGAAGGGCAACAACGACCTCCTGATCCTGACGCAGCCCGACGCGATCCGGCAGATCCACCTCGACTACTTCCTCGCCGGCGCCGACGTCGTCGAGACCAACACCTTCTCGGGCACCACGATCGCCCAGGCCGATTACGGCATGGAGCCGATCATCCACGAGCTGAACGCGCAAGGCGCGCGGCTCGCCCGCGAGGCGGCCATATTGGCGGAGAAGCAGGACGGGCGCCGCCGCTTCGTCGCCGGCGCCATCGGCCCGACGAACCGCACCCTGTCGATCTCGCCCGACGTCAACAACCCCGGCTACCGCGCCGTGACCTTCGACCAGGTCCGCGACGCTTACGCCGAGCAGGTGCGCGGGCTGATCGCCGGCGGCGCCGAGCTGATCCTGATCGAGACGATCTTCGACACGCTGAACGCCAAGGCGGCGGTGGCCGCGTCCTGGCAGGTGTTCGAGGAGACCGGCACCCGCCTGCCGATCATGATCTCGGGCACCATCACGGATCTCTCGGGCCGCACCCTGTCGGGCCAGACCCCCACCGCCTTCTGGCATTCCTTACGGCACGCTGATCCGCTGACCTTCGGGCTCAACTGCGCGCTTGGCGCGCGCGAGATGCGCGCCCATATCGACGAGCTGTCGCGCACCTGCGACACGCTGGTCTGCGCCTACCCGAATGCCGGCCTGCCGAACGAGTTCGGCCTCTACGACGAGAGCCCGGAGGCGATGGCCAAGCTCGTCGGCGAGTTCGCCGAGAGCGGCCTCGTCAACATGGTCGGCGGCTGCTGCGGCACCACGCCGGACCACATCCGGGCGATCGCAGGCGCCGTCGCCGGCAAGGCGCCGCGCCGGGTGCCGAGCGTGAAGCCGCTGATGCGGCTGTCGGGCCTCGAGCCGTTCACGCTGACGCCCGAGATCCCGTTCGTGAACGTCGGCGAGCGCACCAACGTCACCGGCTCGGCGCGCTTCCGCAAGCTCATCACCAACGGCGACTACGCCGCCGCCCTCGACGTCGCCCGCGACCAGGTCGCGGCCGGCGCCCAGGTCATCGACGTCAACATGGACGAGGGCCTGCTCGACTCCGAGAAGGCGATGGTCGAGTTCCTCAACCTCGTCGCCGCCGAGCCCGACATCGCCCGGGTGCCGGTGATGATCGACTCGTCGAAGTTCCCGGTCATCGAGGCCGGCCTGAAATGCGTGCAGGGCAAGCCGATCGTGAACTCGATCTCCCTCAAGGAGGGAGAGGAGAAGTTCATCCACGAGGCGAAGATCTGCCGCGCCTACGGCGCCGCCGTGGTGGTGATGGCCTTCGACGAGCAGGGCCAGGCCGATTCGCTCGAGCGCAAGGTCGCGATCTGCACCCGCGCCTACAAGGTGTTGACGGAGAAGGTCGGCTTCCCGCCGGAGGACATCATCTTCGATCCCAACGTCTTCGCGGTGGCGACGGGCATCGAGGAGCATAACGGCTACGGCGTCGCCTTCATCGAGGCGGCCCGGATCATCCGCGAGACCCTGCCCCACGCCCACATCTCGGGCGGCATCTCGAACCTGTCCTTCGCCTTCCGCGGCAACGAGCCGGTGCGCGAGGCGATGCACGCGGTGTTCCTGTACCACGCGATCAAGGTCGGCATGGACATGGGCATCGTGAACGCGGGCCAGCTCGCGGTCTACGACGAGCTGCCGGCGGAGCTGCGCGAGCTGTGCGAGGACGTGGTCCTCAACCGCCGCCAGGACGCCACCGAGCGCCTGCTCGACGCCGCCGCCCGCTTCAAGGATGGCGGCCAGGCGAAGGACAAGACCGCCGACCTCGCCTGGCGCGAGGCCCCGGTCGAGAAGCGCCTGGAGCACGCGCTGGTCAACGGCATCACCGAGTACATCGAGGCCGATACCGAGGAGGCCCGCGCCAAGGCCGAGCGCCCGCTCCACGTCATCGAGGGCCCGCTGATGGCCGGCATGAACGTGGTCGGCGACCTGTTCGGGGCGGGCAAGATGTTCCTGCCGCAGGTGGTGAAGTCCGCCCGCGTGATGAAGCAGGCGGTCGCCTACCTGATGCCGTTCATGGAGGCGGAAAAGGCCGCCAACGGCGGCGCCGGCGGGCGTCAGTCGGCCGGCAAGGTGCTGATGGCGACCGTGAAGGGCGACGTCCACGACATCGGCAAGAACATCGTCGGCGTCGTGCTCGCCTGCAACAACTACGAGATCATCGACCTCGGCGTGATGGTGCCGGCGGCGAAGATCCTGGATACCGCGCGGCGTGAGAACGTCGACATCGTCGGCCTCTCCGGCCTCATCACGCCGTCCCTCGACGAGATGGTCCACGTCGCGGCCGAGATGGAGCGCGAGGGCTTCGACGTGCCGCTCCTCATCGGCGGGGCGACGACGAGCCGGGTCCACACCGCGGTGAAGATCCACCCGGCCTACGCCAAGGGCCAGGCGGTCTACGTGACCGACGCGAGCCGCGCCGTCGGCGTGGTCTCGAACCTGCTCTCGCCCGACACCAAGGTGCAGACGATCGAATCGGTGCGGGCCGAGTACAAGCGCGTCGCCGATGCCCATGCCCGCTCGGAGGCCGACAAGCAGCGCCTGCCGCTCAGCAAAGCCCGCGCCAACGCCTTCAAGGCCGACTGGTCGGCCTACAAGCCGGTCAAGCCGACCTTCACCGGCACCCGCGTCTTCCGCAGCTACGACGTGGCGGAACTCGTCCCCTACATCGACTGGACGCCGTTCCTGCAGACCTACGAGTTCAAGGGCCGCTTTCCGGCTATCCTTGACGACCCCGAGCAGGGGCCGGCCGCCCGCGCCCTGTTCGAGGACGCGCAAGCCATGCTGCGCCAGATCGTCGAGGAGCGCTGGTTCAACCCGAAGGCGGTGATCGGCTTCTGGCCGGCCAACGCCGTCGGCGACGACATCCGGCTGTTCACCGGCGAGAGCCGGACCGACACGCTCGCCACCTTCCACGGCTTGCGCCAGCAGCTCTCGAAGCGCGACGGGCGTCCGAACACCTGCCTGTCGGACTTCGTGGCTCCGACCGAGAGCGGGCTCCCCGACTATGTCGGCGGCTTCGTGGTCACGGCGGGCCTGGAGGAGGTGCGGATCGCCGAGCGCTTCGAGCGCCAGAACGACGATTACCGCTCGATCCTGGTCAAGGCGCTCGCCGACCGCATCGCCGAGGCCTTCGCCGAGCGCATGCACGAGCGGGTGCGCCGGGAGTTCTGGGCCTACGCGGCCGACGAGGCCTACACCCCGCAGGACCTCGTCACCGAGCCCTATGCCGGCATCCGCCCGGCCCCGGGCTACCCGGCCCAGCCCGACCACACCGAGAAGACGACCCTGTTCGATCTGCTCCAGGCCGAGCCGCGCATCGGCGTCAAGCTCACCGAGTCCTACGCGATGTGGCCGGGCTCCTCGGTCTCGGGCCTCTACATCGCCCATCCGGACGCGCACTACTTCGGCGTCGCCAAGGTCGAGCGCGACCAGGTCGAGGACTATGCCGCCCGCAAGGGCATGGACGTGGCCGAGGTCGAGCGCTGGCTCGGCCCGATCCTGAACTACGACACGGCGCGGTACCGGGCGGCGGCGGAGTAGGGGGCGGCGAGGCCGCGGCGGTGACCTGCCGCTGCGGCACTCGCTTGCGTCGAGATCCGCCCGGCTCCATCTTGGAGAGGCAATCCGGAGGCGCGCATGGGCGAGATCGCGAAGCTGTTCTGGGCTGATGGCGCCCAGGCCGTGCGCCTGCCGGAAGGGTGGCGCCTCGAAAGCGAAGCGGTGCAGGTGCGCCGCGAGGGCAATGCGGTGATCTTGGAGCCGATGCTGGGGACCTGGGATTGGCTACAAGCGCGCGTGCAGCCGTTGGATGACGATGTTCAGGCTGCTCTCGACGAAGAAGTGCCTGAGCAGGTTCGTTCTGCATCGGATCTGCCGGGGTGAAGTTCCTTCTTGATACCAACGCGGTCTCAGCTCTGCTGCGGAACCACGTTGGCTTTTGGAATCGGTTGCGCCGCGTACAGCCGCAGGATGTCGGGCTGCCTGCAATCGTGGCTCACGTACTCTTCTATGGGGCACATCGCGGGCGGCGCACCGAACATACGCTGACGCAAATCAACGGACTGCCCTTCCCGTCGTGCCGTTTGATGCAGCCGACGCACATCGGGCCGGCGAGATCAGGGCGGCGCTATCCCTCGTGGGAACGCCTATGGCCCCTACGACGTGCTGATCGCCGGACAGGCCAGCCAACGGGGGCTGGCGCTGGTAACCCGCAACCTGAGAGAGTTCCGCCGCGTGCCCGGCCTCGCAGTGGAGGACTGGGAAGCCGCAGACCCCACCCCCTGACCCGGGCTTGACCGCTATGCCTGCCCCGGCTCAAAGCTTGGGTGGGGACGCCGGGCGGATCGGGCGGGAAGGATCGGGGATGCGGACAGGACCAGGGAGGCTTGCCCTCGTCGCCGTGGCGGGCGCCGTCGCGGCGGCGGCCGGCTGCACCGAATTCTCCTACATCTCGAAGACCTATGTCGGGCTGCCGCCCCAGGTGGTCACGATCGGCTGCAACGATCCCTACGAGGTCTACGACCAGCGCCAGCAGCGCAAGGTCCTGATCGTCTCGAACGGCCTGCGCGAGGTCGCCGGCTGCGGCCTGTCCGGCCAGGATCCGGCGCTCACCCGCCGGCGCCGCTTCTCGGAAGCCGCCGAGACCTACCTGCGCGAGACCGCCCGCGAGACCTGTACCATCGTCGGCGAGACGGTGTTCACCGACCTCCAGACCGAGTTCGTCTATTCCTGCGCCGAGGCGATCGAGAAGCCCGGCACCAAGGTGCCGCGCCTGCCGGGCCGGTACTGAGCCGCCACGCCGCCGAACCCGGACCCAGTCGCCGCGTTGGACCGCCGTCGGTGACGCGGACCGGGGCGGGACAACGATCATGCGGAGTTTCGTGCGGCGCGTCTCGGCGGCCCTGCTGGTGCTCGTCCTCGGCCAGTCCGCCTGGGCGGAGGCGCCGCTCGCCCTTCGCTTCGTCGCGCCCGAGCGCTACACCGATGCCGAGAGCCGCCTGGGCTCCGGGCCAACCCTGCGGGCGACCCTCGGCGAGCTGGAGCGGATTTTTCGCGATCTCGCCGGGCGGACGCTCCGGCCCGGGCAGAGCCTGGCGATCGACGTGCTCGACGTCGACCTCGCCGGCATCGAGCTTCCGGGTGCCGGCACCACGGTCCCGCGGGTGGTCACCGATGCCGGCCCGCCGCGCTTCCGCCTGCGCTACGCGCTGAGGGAGAACGGGCGGGTGGTGCAGGAGGCGGAGGAGACCGTAACCGACATCAACTTCCTGCTGCGCACCCGGCCGGGCGGGCAGTCGGCCCTGTACTACGAGCGCGAAATCCTGGCCGACTGGTTCCAGGCGCGGATCGCCCGCCGGCAGCCGCCGCGGGGGTGAGCCGCCTCAGCCCTCGCCGGTGACGGGCGGGTGCGGGAAGGTGCGCTCCGCCGCGTCGCCGGCGGCCGCCAGCAGCGCCCGGGCGAAGTGCCGGGCCTCGGCCCGGTCGAGGGCGATCGCCGCGGTGACCGGCGCGCCGTCGAGGTTGGCGAGGTCCAGTTCGAGCCGCACGCCCGCTTCGGTCGGCGTCACCCGCAGGGTCCAGTCGCGATCGCTCATCCGTCCGCATCAGCTCTTGGGGGCGCGAGCCCCGAAACATCGGCCTATAGACCAATTTCCGGACAGGTCGATGGGTTCGGCGCCGTTGACGGCGAGGCCGGTGCCGTGGTCGACCCGCGCCGGGGATCGAACCGAGGGATCGGACCATGAGCGAGATCGTCTTCCGCACCGGCGAGGCTACGGTGCTGGCGGCCGAGGGCCAGTACACCGACGCGATGCCCGAGGTGCTGATCGGCTCGGTGCGCGGTCCGGTCGGCCAAGCCTTCGCCGCGATGATGGGGCAGGTGCAGGGCCATACCCGGATGTTCGTGGTGCGCGACATCAACCAGCTGGTGCGCCCGGCCACGATGATGACCACCAAGGCGACGATCCACACCGCGGAGTACGTCGAGCTCCTCGGCGGCGTGGTCCAGGCCGCGACCGGCGATGCCATCGTCGACTGCATCATCGAAGGCATCCTGCCCCGCGACGGGCTCGACGAACTCTGCATGATCATCATGATCTGGCTCGACCCGCGCTGCGCCGAGGACCCGAACCTCGACCGCAAGGACCTCTACCGCACCAACTACGAGGCGACGAAGCTCGCCATCGCCCGGGCGCTGAAGGGCGAGCCGACGGTGGACGAGCTGATCGCCAACCGTCGGACCGTGCGCCACTACGCCCTCGAGGGAGTCCTCGACGACGAGATCTAACAGACTCGCCCCGGCGAGGTTCTGCGCAGTTGACCGCAGCTTGACCGCGCCGCAATGTGCGCCGCCCGCCACAAGCGACTCCCTCCCGCGGGCCGTCCAACCCGACTGGGGCTAAACGATGCGTCCACTCCGCGCCGCGTTGATCCTGTCCGCCTGCGCCGCGCTGTCCGGCCCGGGCCTCGCGCAGCAGCCGCCGCAGCAAGCGCCGGCGGGCCAGGCGGGCCAGCGTGCCGCTCCGTCCCAGCCCGGCATCACGGTCTGGGACGCCCGGATCGAGGGCGGCGACCTGCACGTCTCCGGCAGCGTCGGCAAGGCGGGCGTGGTGATCACCCTCGACGAGGACATCCCGGTCACCGCCGACAGGCGCGGGCGCTTCGTCTTCCGGGTGCCCTACGTGCCGCAGAACTGCGTCGCGACCCTGAAGGCGGGAGAGCTGTCGCGCGAGATCGCGGTGGCGAATTGCGGCGCCACCGGCGCGCCCGGGCCGAAGGGCGAGCCGGGACCGACCGGGCCGCAGGGCATGGCGGGCCTCGCCGGACCGCCCGGCCCGAAGGGTGACGCAGGGCCTAAGGGTGATGCGGGCCCCAAGGGCGACGCCGGTCCCAAGGGAGAGCCGGGGCCGAAGGGGGAGGCCGGGCCCAAGGGTGGGCCGGGTGCCCCCGGTCCCCGCGGCGAGGCGGGGCCGAAGGGTGAGCCGGGCCCGGCGGGGCCGCAGGGCCCGGCCGGATCGTCGGGCGCGGCCGCGGCGGCGACGGCGGCCCTGCCGTTCCGGATGCTGCGCACCGACGGTTGCGCCAGGCCGCATTGCGAGCTCGTCTGCGACGAGGGCGAGACCTTCGTGTCGGCCTATTGCCTGCGCGGCGGCAACCCGAACTTCACCCGCCGGGAGAGCGGCGAGGCGGTGGCGATGTGCCCGCCCGACAGCTCCGGCATGGTCGGGTTCTGCGCCAAGCTCTGAGCCCCGTCAGCGCTCCGCCAGCCAGTCCAGCAGGCCGGCCGCCGCGGCCCGGCCGCTGGCGAAGCTCGCCTGGAGCAGGTAGCCGCCGGTCGGCGCCTCCCAGTCGAGCATCTCGCCGGCCAGGAAGGTCCCGGGGCGCTGCCGCAGCATGAAGCGCGCGTCGAGCTCCGCGAAGGTGACGCCGCCGGCGCTGGAGATCGCCCGCTCGATCGGCCGCAGGCCGGTCAGCCGCAGCGGCACCGCCTTGATCAGCGCCGCCAGTGCCGGGGCCTCCGCCGGCAGGTCGCGCCCGGCCGCCTCCCGCAGCAGGCCGGCCGCCGCGGGGCTCAGGCCCGCGGCCTTGCGCAGCACCGTGGCGCGCGACTCCTTCGGCCGCGCCCCCGCGAGGCGGCGCGCGAGGGCGTCCTCGTCGAGGTCCGGGCGCAGGTCGAGGCTCGGCACGGCCTCCCCCCGGGCTGCGATCGCCTCGCGGATCGGCCGGGACAGGGCGTAGATCGCGCCGCCCTCGATCCCGTCGCGGGTGATCACCGCCTCGCCCCGCACCCGCTCGGGCCCGAGGCGAAGGGCGATGCGCTTGAGCGGCGCGCCGGCGAAGCGCTCGGCGAAGACGGGCGACCACGGCGCGGTGAAGCCGGCATTCGCCGGCCGCAAGGGGTGCACCGCAACGCCCGCCGCTTCCAGCACCGGCACCCAGGCGCCGTCGGAGCCGAGCCGCGGCCAGCTCGCCCCGCCCAAAGCCAGCACTGTCGCGTCCGCCCGCAGGGTCTCCGGCCCCGCCTCGCCCGCGAGGGTCAGCGCCCCGTCCGGGCCCCAGCCAGTCCAGCGGGTGCGGGTGCGGAGACGGACTCCGAGGGCCTCGAGCCGGGTGAGCCAGGCCCGCAGCAGCGGCGAGGCCTTGAACGCCTCGGGAAACACCCGCCCGCTCGAGCCGACGAAGGTCGGCTGGCCGAGGGAGGCGCACCAGTCGCGCAGCGCCTGCGGCGGAAAATCCCGGATCGCTGCGTCAAGACGTCGCTCAGCCGGGGCGTAGCGGGCGAGGAAGCGCTCCAATGGCTCGCTGTGGGTGAGGTTGAGGCCGCCGCGACCGGCGATCAGCAGCTTGCGGGCCGGGGAGGGCATCCGCTCGATCACGGTCACCCGCAGGCCCGCCCCTGCCAGGACCTCGGCGGCGGCGAGGCCCGCCGGCCCGCCTCCGACCACCGCCACATGCACCGCCACTCGCGCGCTCGCCTCCGTCATCCCCCGCCAAGGCCGCGACCCTGCCGGCCCTGTCAACCTGCCCCGCGGGCAGCGAGGAAAAATATGGATGTGGCCCCCGGCACAGGTTGCCCTTGATCCGCCGCCGTCCCGGACATAAGTCGGCACCCATCGGCTGCGGGCCCCTCTGGCGAGCTGCGCTCCTCGCGCTCGTGATGTCGGAGCCGATGCTTTCCTCCTCGAAGCATCATGGTCCCGCGATGGTCGATCTTCTCTACACGACGTGGCTCGGCAAGCCGGTCTGGATGTGGCTGGGCTTCCATGCCGTCATCTTCGTCCTGCTCGCCCTCGATCTCGGCTTGTTCCACCGGGACAAGAACCGCGAGATCGGCGTCAAGGAGAGCCTCCTCCTCACCGCCTTCTACCTCACCCTCGGTCTGATCTTCGGCGGCTGGGTCTGGTGGTACATCGGCCCGCAGGCGGGCCAGGAATACCTGGCCGGCCTCGTGGTCGAGAAGTCGCTGTCGATGGACAACGTCTTCGTGATCGCGGTGATCTTCGGCTACCTCGGCATTCCCCGCAACGCGCAGCACCGGGTGCTGCTGTGGGGCATCCTGGCGGCGATCGTGCTGCGCGGCCTGATGATCGGTCTGGGCGCCGCCCTGGTGCACCAGGCCGAGTGGGTGCTGACGATCTTCGCCGCCTTCCTGATCTATGCCGGCGGCAAGATGCTGCTCTCGGGCGACGAAGAGGAGGGGGGCGAGAGCAAGTCCGCCGACCGCTTCACCGCCTTCATGCGCCGGCACATGCGGGTGACCGACCAGCTCGACGGCCAGAAGTTCACCACGCGCCGGCCCGACCCGAAGACCGGCAAGCCGGTGCTCTGGCTCACCCCGCTCGCCCTGGCGCTGGTGCTGGTGAACGGCGCCGACGTGATCTTCGCGGTCGACAGCGTGCCGGCGATCTTCGCCATCACCACCGACACCTATGTCGTCTACACGTCGAACATCTTCGCGATCTTGGGGTTGCGCGCGCTCTACTTCGCCCTCGCCGCGATGGTGGACCGCTTCGCCTATCTCAAGACGGCACTCGCCCTGATCCTGATCTTCATCGGCCTGAAGATCGTGGTCGCCGACACCTTCGGCCTCATCGAGATCGAGCCCTGGGTGGCGCTGGTGGTGACCGTGGTGCTGCTCGCCGGCGGCATCGTCTACAGTCTCTGGCGCACCCGCGGCGCAGCCGAGGTGCCGGCCGCCGTCCCGCCCCAGGCCCAGGCGCAAGCCGACCTGCCGCGCGAGCGGCTCGGCAGCAGCCACGGATGATCCGAAGGGGGCGCGGCGTCGTCGTGCCCCCGTCCGCTCTGGGCTTTTCCCGCGGTTCGCTACGCAGACTTGCGTCGGCGAGCCGACGCTTCGCTCCCCGCGTCTTTCGGTATGTCCCGATCTTCCGGTGTCGAAGCCGGGGGTCATCCTCGCGGCCCGCCGACGGTTGCGGAGGCGAACGACCCGGGTGTCGGCACCGATTTGGCGAGGATGGCGCGACGAGGCGTCCTCGCGCCTACTTCGCCGCACCGGTGACCGTCGCGACGTAATCGGCGACGGCCGCAACCTGTTCGGGGGTCAGATCCTCGAAGGCCGGCATCACGCCGATGCCGTTCGTCACCGCGGTCGCGACCCGGCCGGCATCCGGTTTCAGCGTGTCGAGGGCCGGCCCGATCTCCCCCGTCGTGCCCGCATCCGCGAGCGTGTGGCAGATCCCGCACCGCGGCTCGGACAGCTCGGTGAACACGCGCTTGCCGAGCGCGAGGCGTGCCGGGTCCGCCGATGCGGGAACGGTGGCGAAGGACAGGGGGAGGCCGAGAACGAGATGAGCGAGAACGAGGCGAGGCAGAGCGTTCATCGAGGGCTTTCAGGCCTTGGGCGGACGCCCGCACCGCCGGGATGCGGGCCGAGGGCGGCGGGAGGGCTCAGGCGGTCTCGACCGTGACCGCCGGTCCGCGCCAGCCGTTGTAGCTGTAGCCGCCGCCGTTCGGCGGCGTGTCCTCGGGCTGGACATGGCCGGCCGCGTCGGTCGCCCGGCTCACCAGGACGTGCGTCCCGGCCGGCAGGTCGAGCGCGAGCGCGAATTGCCGCCAGGCGTAGCGGCCGAGGTCGGGACCGACGAACGGCGCATCGGTCCAGCTTCGGCCGCCATCGGTCGACACCTCGACGCGCGCCACCGCATTCATGCCGCCGAAGGCGACGCCCGTGACGACCGTGCGGCCCGCCGGCCCGCCCTCCAGGGGGGCGGTGATCCACGAACGCACCGGCTGCTCCCAGATCGAGGGCTGCGCGGGATCGGCCTTCGCGCCGACGCCGTGCATGCGGTAGCTCGCGGCCTGGATCTTGGCGTCCGTCTCGGCCTCGGTCAGCGCCACGGTCTTCACGTACTTGATGTTGTTCACGCCCGAGTAGCCCGGCACGATCATCCGCAGCGGGCCGCCATGCGCCAGCGGGAGGGGCTCGCCGTTCATCTCCCAGGCCAGGAGCACCGTGTCGAGGGTCGAGATCGGGACCGAGCGCTCGACGATCACGTCCTTCGGCTTGAGCCCGGCGGGCAAGTCCTCGCCACCCGTGCCGGTGACGAACCTCGCTCCGCCCGCCGGACCGCCGAGGGCGTCGACCACGGCCTTGAGCGGCACGCCGCTCCAGATCACGCAGCCGGCCGCCCCGACGGTCCAGGGTGTGCCCGAGATCCTCTGGCCCGGCTGAAGCGCGTCCTGCATGTACTTGCGGCCGTTGCCGGAGCATTGCAGGACGGTCGCAACGCTCGCGAGGCCGATGCGCTTCAGCTCGGCGAGCGTCAGCGTCCTCGGGCTGGCCACCCCCGCGATCTCGACCCGCCACGCGTCCCGGTCGGCGACGATGCCGTCCGGAGGCGGGTTGACGTTGTTCCGGATGAACAGCCGGCCGATGGGCGTGATGACGCCGCTGCCGGTGTGACCGCGCTTCGTCTCCACGGTCTGGTTGGAGTGGACGATGAAGGCGTTCGGGTCCTTCCAGGCGAGGGGGGCGGGCAGCCCCTTGGCGCCGGGCTTGCCGGGATCGGGCTTGGGTGCCTCCGCGGCGGGGGATTGCGCGCGAGCGGAAGAGGCGACGCTCACCGCCCCCGCCGCCGTGCCGGCGAGGAAGTTCCGTCGATGCAGGATCGTCGATTCGGACACGCGAAACATCCTCCCGTTCGGTTCTTTTGGAGAAGATGTTGTCTGTCGCGCGTCGTCGGGCCGTCAAGCTGCCGGTGCAGCTACGGCTTCGCCGCGAGCAGGTCCCGCAACGTCGTGATGGTCGAGGCGTCGGCGACGCCGTCGACCCGGGCCGGCCGGAAGTGGCGCTGGAACGCGGCGACCACCGCCCGGGTGCGGGCATCGAAGGTGCCGCTCACCGGCACGTCGTAGCCGTAGAGGGCGAACATCGATTGCAGCGCCTCGATCGGCTGGCCGGCATCGCCCTCGGAGAAGAAGCGTCCGTCGCGGATCGCCGCCGGCGGCACCCAGTGGCCGATGCCCTGGCGGTGCAGCTCCGGCCACGGGAAGCTCTCGCCGGGATCGATCTTGCGCTCGGGCGCGACGTCGGAATGGCCGAGCACCCGGTCGGCGCGGATTGGCCAGCGCCCCAGGATGTCGCGGCAGAGCGCCGCCACGGCGGCCATCTGCGCCTCCGGGTAGGGCGCCAGAGTCCCGTTCTCCCCGTGGCCCGGGTGTGCGATCTCGATCCCGATCGACCGGGAGTTCACGTCTCGCACGCCTTCCCAGGCCGAGGCGCCGGCGTGCCAGGCGCGTCGCGCCTCCGGCACCAGCTGCACCACCCGGCCCTCCTCGAACACCAGGTAATGCGAGGAGACCTTGGCGACCGGGTTGGCGAGGCGCAGCAGCGCCTCGCCGGCGCTCGCCATGCCGGTGTAGTGCAGGATCAGCACGTCGACCGGGAGGGTCCGGGCGTCATGGTTGGGGGAGGGCACCACCTGGGTGGCGACCGGGCTGTCGGAGGTCAGGCTCATCGGCGGGTCAGGTCAGGTGCCGCTCGGCCGCGATGCGGTCGTAGGCGGCGTTGATGGCAGCGAGGCGCCGGGTCGCGATCGCGACCGCGGCGGGCGGCAGGCCCCGGGCGATCGCCCGGTCGGGATGGTTCTCGGCGACGAGCGCCCGGTAGCGCGCCTTCAGCTCGGAATCGGTGAGGGTGCGGGCGGCGCCCAGCACCTCGTAGGGGTCGTCGGCCAGGCGCACGTGCCGGGCGGTGATGCCCGCGAACCGGGCCTCGTCGAAGCCGAAGATCGTCGCCACCTCGGCGAGGTAGCGCGCCTCGCTCTCGTGCACGGCACCGTCCGCCTTGGCGATGTGGAACAGGCCGTCGAGCACGTCCTCGAGCAGGGCCGGCTCATCGTGAAAAGCCTCGGCGACCTGCCGGGCGTAGCCCTCGAATCCGCTGGTGGTGCGCTTGGCGAGGTCGAACAGCCGCTCGACCCCGGCGCGCTCCTCGTCGGGCACCTGCACGATGTCGGCAAAGGCCGCGACCTCGGAGGGCGTCACCACGCCGTCCGACTTCGCCATCTTGGCGGCGAGCGCGACGAGGCCGGTGGTGAACACCACCTCCCGCGGGGTAGGCCCGAAGAGCGAGCCCTCGCGATCGATCAGGAAGTGGCCCGCCACCGCGCCGACCAGGGCGCCGAGCGGACCCCCGGCGGCGAGCCCGATGCCGGCGCCGCCGAGCTTGCCCCACACGCCCTGGCTCACGCCCGCCTCCGGATCTCGGTCGGGCGGGGGAGGGGCATCGGGTCGGGGG
>NZ_LABY01000244.1 GCF_001043975.1 Methylobacterium variabile | reverse complement strand
CCGCGAGCGCTTCCTCTCTGCACGCGTGTTCCCCGACTACAAGGCGATCCTCGACGCCTGCTGCTCCGCCTGGAACGCACTCACCGCTGAGCCAGAGCGCATCCGCTCCATCGCCAACTTCAAATACATCGCACGCGTCAATGCTTAAGCGAAGTGGTATTAACGAGTTGAGACTCGTCCGGGAACACCCCCTCGCCGTGCGGGCTCGCTGCGCTTCCTGAACGGGAGGTGGGATCTTCGATCCCCGAGCCCTCTCCCCGCCCGCGGGGAGAGGGGGAACCAGCGCCATTCCTTTCCCCGAGCAGCCCCCTTCTGCAGGCGAGGGGTATGCCGCACTCAACCCTGAGACGACGCTAGAAGAATGATCTGACCAACCCGCTCACCAGCAGGTTCCACCCGTCGATCAGGATGAAGAACAGCACCTTGAACGGCAGCGAGATCACCGTCGGCGGCAGCATCATCATGCCCATCGACATCACGATCGTGGAGACGATCATGTCGATGACGAGGAAGGGCAGGGCGATGAGGAAGCCGATCTCGAAGCCGCGGCGCAGTTCGGAGATCATGAAGGCCGGGATCAGGATGCGCAGGTCGATCTTCTCGCCCTCCTGGGGCTTCGGGAAGGTGCGGCTGGCGAGGTCCTGGAAGGTCTGCAGGTCCTTCGGGCGCACCTGGGCCGACATGAACTCGCGGAACGGATCGGTGATGCGGGTGAAGGCCTCCTCCTCGCTGATCCGGTTCTCCTGCAAGGGCCGCACGCCCTCGCTCCAGGCCCGGTCGAAGGTCGGCGCCATGACGTAGAAGGTCATGAACAGCGACAGGCTGACGAGGAAGAGGTTCGCCGGCGTGCTCTGCAGGCCGAGGCCCGAGCGCAGGAACGAGAAGGCGACGGCGAAGCGGGTGAAGCTCGTCACCATCACGAGCAGCCCCGGCGCCAGGGACAGCACCGTGAGCAGGGCGACGAGCTGGAGGATGCGCCCGCTCGCCGCGCCGTTGCCGGGGGGCAGGAGCGCGTCGAGGCCCGGGATTCCGGTGACGCCGCCGCCGGCCGCACCCTGCGCGAGCGCCGTCCCGGCGGTGAGAAGCGGGAGCAGGAGGGCGGCCGTCCCGACGAGAGCCGTGACGCGCGGGCTCACTGGACCACCATTCATTGCACCACCAGGGCTTCGACGATGAGCTCGCGCACGGCGCCCTTGGTGCGCAGGGCGACGCGCTCGTTCAGGTCCTCGCGCAGGTGCTGGAGGCCGCTCGCCCCCTCGATCTGCGCCGTCGAGAGCGTGCGCAGGTAGGCCAGGATGTCGGCCTTGATCTCCACCACGGTCACGTCGGGGGTGGGCAAGCTGCCGGTCTTGAACACCACCGAGGATTCGAGGCGGATCCAGGAATCGGCCGGCTCGGCGAGGTTGGTCACGACGGAGCCGACGCTGCGCAGGCTCAGCTCTCCGGTGTAGTTCAGCACCTTGGCCGCCTTCTCGTGCTCCTCGCGCTTCTTCTCGTCGACCGCCTTCTCGACGCTCGACATCAGGTACATGCCCAGGGCGCCGCCGGTGCCGACCGCCACCAGGGTGCAGAGGGCGAGCGCCCCGATCCACGCCTTGCCGCCGGCCTTCTTCTCGTTCTTGTCCGCCATCGCGTGTCCCTCGGGTCCGGCCGTCAGAACGGCGCGACGGTCTCGAAGATCTGCTGGCCGAGGGTCGGCCCCTGCACGTCGGTCAGGCGGCCGCGGCCGCCGTAGGAGACGCGGGCCTCGGCGATCTTGTCGTAGTCGATGGTGTTCTTGCGCGAGATGTCGCGCGGCCGCACGATGCCGGCGACGTTCAGAACGCGCACCTCGTTGTTGACCCGGATCTCCTGCGAGCCGCTGATCAGCAGGTTGCCGTTCGGCAGGACCTCGGTGATCACGGCGGCCAGCGACAGGCTCAGGGACTCCTTGCGGTCGATGGTGCCCTGGCCCTTGGTCTCGGTGCCGGAGCGGATGCCGGTATCGGCGGTGGCCGAGTCCTTCAGCCCCGAGACGCCGTAGCCGAAATCGAAGCCGAGGCTCGACTTCTGGCTGCGCGAGCGGTCGCTGGCGTTGTCGAACTGGGCCTTGTCGTTGATCACGATGCTGACCGTCAGCACGTCGCCGATGTTGCGGGCGCGGGGATCCTGGAACAGGTCGGCGCTCGCCGGCGACCAGGTCGAATGGTAGCCGTGGCGGCTCTGGAGCGAGCCGAAGGTCGAGGGCAGGGCCTCCCGCGGGGCGGCGAGCCCGGTGCCGATCGGCGTCAGGGTCGGCGGGCGGCCGAGCTCGTCGAGGCGGCTCTGGCAGCCCGCGAGGGCGAGCCCCGAGACGGCGAGGGTGAGGAGGCGGGCGGCCGGAGCTGAGCGGGTCATCACGATCTCTCGTTGTCCTTGCGGCGGCCGGCCTCGGCCATCCGGCGGGCCAGCGCGGCGGCGCGGGAGGCCTCCATCTCGGCGAGCACCGCGCTCGCCGTGCGGGCGTTGAGCTTCACCAGGATCGCCGCCGCGTTGTCCTCCGGCATGTTGGAGAGCTGGAGCGCCGCCGCGTCGGCCCGCATCTTGGCGTAGACCGCCACCACGCTCTCCTCGGCCTTGGCCAGGAACTCCTTGCGGCGCTGGACCACTGCCTCGTACTCGGCGCGCTTCTCCTCGAGGCGGCGGATGCGCTCCTCGACCTGCTTCTCGAGCGCGGCGAGTTGCTCCTTCTGCCAGGCGAAGCGGGCGTCGGCCGCCGCGTCCGCGATGGTGGCGCAGTAGCCGGTCTTGCCCGGCTCCTTGGCGACGAACTCCTGGGCGGTCGGCTCCTTCGGGGCGTCGCGGGCGGCCATCGCCCGCTTCGCCGCGTCCTTGGCCGGGTCGCTCGCCGGCGCGCCGCCGGCGGCGAGCGCCGGGCCGGCGACCGCGAGGAGGAGGCCGGCGAGAAGGATCCGGGTCATTGGACGACGAGCTCCGCCTGGAGGGCGCCGGCGGTCTTCACCGCCTGGAGGATCGCGATGATGTCGGTGGGCTTGAGGCCGACCTGGTTGAGGCCGCGCACCAGCGTCTGCAGGTCCGAGCCGCCGATCACCGCGAGCCGGCCCTGCTCCTCGCGGGCCGCGACCTCGGTGCGCGGCACCACCGTGGTCTGGCCGTTGGAGAACGGCGCCGGCTGCGACACCTCCGGCGTCTCGGTGACCCGCACGGTGAGGTTGCCGTGGGTGACCGCCACCGTGGAGATCTGCACGTTGCGCCCGATCACCACCGTGCCGGTGCGCTGGTCGACCACGACCCGGGCCGGCACGTCGGGCTGGATCGTCAGGTCGCCGATCTCGGCGACGAGGCGCGGCAGGATCATGTCGCGGGGGCGCTGGAGCACCACCGAGCGCTGGTCGCGCGGGCTCGCGATGCGGCGGCGGAAGCGGCCGACCGCGTAGGCGTTGATGGCGTCGGCGACCATCGTGGCGGTCTTGAAGTCGGGGTTCTTCAGCTCGAAAACCAGCTCGGGCAGGTCGCGGAAGGCGCCCGGCACCTCGCGCTCGATCAAGGCGCCGTTGGGGATGCGGCCTGCGGTCGGCACGCCCTGCGTCAGCTGCTCGGCCTGGCCCTGGACCGAGAAGCCGGAGACCGCCATCGGCCCCTGCGCGGCGGCGTAGACGATGCCGTCGCCGCCGGACAGCGGGGTCATCAGCAGGGTGCCGCCGCGCAGCGAGGTCGCATCGCCGAGCGAGGTCACGGTGACGTCGATGCGCGAGCCGGCGCCGACGTAAGGAGGCAGGTCCGCCGTCACCATCACGGCGGCGACGTTGCGGGTGCGCAGGCGCGCGTCGCGCACGTTGATGCCCATCCGGTCGAGCATCGATTGCAGCGACTGCTCGGTGAACTGGGCGTTGCGCAGGGTGTCGCCGGTGCCCTGCAGGCCGGTGACGAGGCCGTAGCCGACGAGCTGGTTGTCGCGCACGCCCTTGAGGCTCGCGACGTCCTTGATCCGGGTGTAGCCGCCGGAGGCGATGACCGGCGCGGCGGCGCGCGCCGGGACGGCCGGGCCCCAGTTGAGCCCCATTGTGAGGGCGAAGGCGAGGGCCGCGCGGGCGACGCGGAGGGCGGTCCGCATCAGAATCCGCCGATCTTGATGCGGCCGTCCGCCATCACGGTGCCGAGGATGATGCGGCCGGTATCGGTGTTGCGCACCCGGATGGTCTCGCCGAGGCCGCCGTTCTGCAGCGGCGCTCCGACCGCCGTGATGACGAGGCCGTTCTCCTCGAAGATCATCTGGGTCGGCGCGCCGCGGCTGACGAGGCGCGGATCGTCGATGGCATTGACCGGCACGGGCTCGCCCGGCAGCAGCATCCGGCGGGCGGAGCGCCCGACGATGGCGAGCGGCGCGTCGATCACCGCGGCCCGGGCCCGGTAGGTCGTCGGGTAGGCCTGGAGCCGCAGCATCGACTCCTTGATCGTGTCGCCCGGGTAGATCGTCACGGTCGGCACCGGCAGCATCAGCTCGTCCGCCGCGCGGGCGGGGACCGACACGAGGCCGAGGGCGAGGAGCGCCAGGCGGAGGAGGACGTGCATGGGGGTGCCGCTGGGGGTGTCGCGCCGGGAGGAGGGGCGCCGCCTTGGGCCGGCGGCGGGGCAGTCTCAGTTCGGGATCACCGGATGCGGGATCACCGGATTCCCTTGGCGATCGTGCCCGCCATCTCGTCGACGGCCTGGATCACCTTGGAGTTCATCTCGAACGCGCGCTGGGCGGTGATCAGGCTGGTGATCTCCTTGACGGGATCGACGTTCGAGCCCTCGAGGTAGCCCTGCTGGATCTTGCCGTAGCTCACGTCGCCGGGATTGCCGATCACCGCCGCGCCCGAGGCCGGGGTCTCGCGGTAGAGGCCGTTGCCGAGGGGCTCGAGCCCCGATTCGTTGGCGAAGTTGGCGATGGTGATCTGGCCGATGTTCTGCTGCGCCACCTGGCCCTCGATCTTGGCGAAGACCTGGCCCGACTGGTTGATGGTGATCTCGGTGGCGTTCTGCGGGATCAGGATCGCCGGATCGACCGTGTATCCCTCGAGGGTCACGAGCTGGCCGGTGGCGTTCTTGTTGAAAGCGCCGGCGCGGGTGTAGTTGATCTCGCCGCTCGGGCTCGTGATCTGGAAGTAGCCGCGGCCGTTGATGGCCAGGTCGAGCTGGTTGGCCGTGTTGGAGAGCTGGCCCTGGCGGTGCAGGTTGCGGATCGCCGCCGCGCGCACGCCGAGGCCGAGCATCGCGCCCTCGGGGATCGCCTCCTGGCCGGACTGGTTGGGCACGCCCTGCTGCCGCTCGGCCTGGTAGAGCAGGTCGGTGAACTCGGCCCGCGCGCCCTTGAACCCGGTGGTGTTCAGGTTCGCGATGTTGTTGGCGATGACCTCGAGGTTGAGCTGCTGGGCGGACATGCCCGTGGCGGCGACGGCGAGCGCTCTCATCTGCGTAAAGTCCTCAGATCGCCATGCGGCTCAGTTCGAGGTAGGCGGCCACGACCTTGTCGCGGATCGCGACCGCGGTCTGGAGGCTCTGCTCGGCGGACATCACCGCCTCGACCACCTGCTGGGCCGAGGCCTTGCCCTGGATGCCGGCGATCGAGGCGGCCTCGCCGGCGCGCACCTGGTCGCGCACGCCGGTGGCGAAGCTCGCCATGATCTGCCCGAAATCGGCCGGGGCGGCGGCCTCGACGCCCGGCAGCGCGGCCCCGGTCACCGGGGGCAGGGCGGCCCGCTGCAGGGGGGCCGCCGCCTCGGGGCGGGCGGACGCCGCGGCCCGGTCGAAGGCCGAGAGGGTGAGGGCCTCGATCATCGGATGCTCATGTCCTCAGGAGGTCGATCACGCTGGCCACCATGGCGCGGGCCTGCTTGATCACCTGCAGGTTGGCTTCGTAGGAGCGGTTGGCCTCGCGCATGTCGGCCATCTCGATCAGGGCGTTGACGTTCGGCAGCTTGACGTTGCCGTTCTGGTCCGCCGCCGGGTTGCTCGGGTCGTGCTCGACCCGGAACGGGGCCTTGTCGGTGTCGATGTCGCGCACCCGCACCGAGGCGGCGCCCACCGCCCGGTCGAGCTCGGCCTTGAAGGTCACGGTCTTGCGCGAATAGGGGTCGGCTCCCGGCGCGTCGCCGGTCGACTGGGCGTTGGCCAGGTTCTCCGACACCACCCGCATGCGCAGGGACTGGGCCTCCAGGCCCGCGCTCGCCAGGCGGGAGGCGGCCAGCAGGGGGTCGATCACGATCCGCTCCTCACGGCCGACATCAGCATGCGGTGGAAGCTGCGCACCACCCCGACGTCGAGGTTGTGCTGGCGCGACACCTCGGCCGCCTTCAGCATCTCCTGCTCCAGGCTGACGCTGCTCGCGGTCTCGAGCACGTCCCAGCCGCCCCGGTCGGGGCGGATCGGCACGCCGAGGCCCGGGGCGTTGAGGTGGGCCTGCGCCGTCGTCGCCATGTCGCTGCCGGTGCGGGCCAGCACCTGGGCGAAGGGCGCGGTGTCCCGGGCCTGGTAGCCCTGGGTGTTGGCGTTCGCCACGTTGCCGGCGATCGTCGCCTGGCGCACCGACAGGTAGCGGGTGTGCAGCGAGGCGAGTTCGAACAGGTAGATTCCCGTCACGCGAACCCCTCCATGTCCGTCACCCCTCGTCCCGAAACGACCCGATGCCCGGGCCCTGCCGCGTAACCGCGGGTTTAGGAGCGCTACCTTGCCCGAGGCTGGCGAAGCTGGCGGGGAGGCCGAGCGGCCTGATCGGGCCGAGGCGCTCGCGCCCCCGCCTTGACAGGGGCGGCCCGTCCCCGGCACTGGCCCGGACTCCCGTCCGCCACGCGTCCCCGCTCCCGCCATGCTTCCGGCCCTGCTGCCCTCCGAGCCGGTCCTCCTCCCGGTCCAGGCCCGCTACGCGGGCGGGGCAGGGGCGGGCGGGCGCGAGGGGGAGCACGCGATCACCGCCAACAACCGCTGGTCCCGCGTGCTGCTGAGCTTCCGCGGCCTGCCCCCGGGGTCCTGGTGCTGCCTCGAGGCGCGGCTCGCCTGGGCGCCCGAGGAGGCCGGGAACCAGGCCCTCGACTTCGCCCTCGCG
>NZ_LABY01000243.1 GCF_001043975.1 Methylobacterium variabile | reverse complement strand
TTTTCGTCGACAGCGACAGATGACATAAAGAGACAGATACGTTTCCGGTCCAGGACGCCGTCCGCAACCGCTTACAGGATCCCGCCAAGGCCGACAGCGCGGTCCTGTTCGATCCAGCCGCCAGCGACGACGACCGCAAGGCCGTGATCGAGGCGATGGCCGGCCTGCCAATGCCGAAGCCCACCGCCGCGATGCCGGGCGCCGAGGCTGACGTGATGATGCTGCGGGCCCGCCGCGTCGAAGCCCTGCGCTCGCCCGCGCTGGTCTCGCTCAGCGCCGTGCGGGCGATGTCGTCCACCGACGACCACCAGACCGGCACCACCGCCGGCTCGCCGCTCGCACAGCTCGACGCGCTGATCGGCCAGTACGGCGGCGGGCCGCAATTCGAGGCGTGGTCGGCGGGCCTTGCCGGCCAATCCGAGCACGGGCTGCTGATCGAGCTCACCCGCATGCGCTCGATGTCGCTCAGCTTGCGCCAGCAGCTCATCGAGCAGCAGGCCCGCACCTCGGCGGTGTTCAGCACCATCCTGGCCACCCAGGCCGGCGGCAACCTCTAGGGATCCCCCATGCTCCGCAGGATCGCCGCCGGTGCTGGCAGCCTCGGTCTCCTCGCTGCCGCGACGGCGGCTCAGGCGCAGACGACCGGCAAGGAGATCTTCACGCCGGTCCAGAACGACTTGGCGCTCATCAACCTGCGCAAGCTGCTCGGCTGCGTGGTCGACGGCGTGTGGACTGCCGCGACCTGCTCGGACGATCGCCCGCTCACGGTCGCCCTCGGCAGCTTCAACATCGGATGCCTGATCGTCGCGACGATCCTCGGCTGCTACCTGACCTACTCGCTGGTCGCCGACACGGCGAACGACGGCGAAGCCTTCGGGCGCGGATCGAGCGCCAAGTACACCGTCCTTCGGGTGGTCACCGGCGCGATCCTCAGCCTGCCGATCAAGTCCGGCCTGTCGCTCGTCCAGATCCTGGTGGTGCAGATCGCCGTCTGGGGGTCGGGCTTCGGCGACACCCTCTGGACCCGGGTCGCCGGCACCCAGCTCACCGGCATGTACGGCACGCTCGCCCAGCCGACCCCGGCGCTCGGCGACTTCGCCCTGCGCGGCAAGCTCGCCAAGGTGCT